>NZ_SATA01000003.1:0-385503 GCF_009377995.1 Salinivibrio sp. VGrn1 | reverse complement strand
TCCTTTATTTTCACTCATTTTAATTAATAAACATGGTACAACGCACGGTTTTAAGCTTTAATTGATAAATAAGTCATTAAATCGATAGCCCAGGCATGGCGCGGATCTTCATGCGTTTTCCCTGGCGGCGTCCAAAAGGCCTTACAGGGCAATTTTTTGTGGGCTAGGTTATCAGACGCTTGGCAGTGTGTTTAGGCAAAGGGGTCTAAAATGTTGGTGGGGTCAGAATTTAGAAATTTGTGGGGGTATAAACGGAGAAAAGCCGCTGACTAAGCAGCGGCTTTTCTTTGTGTGGCGGAGAGATAGGGATTTGAACCCTAGAAGGGCTATTAACCCTTGCCGGTTTTCAAGACCGGTGCTTTCAACCACTCAGCCATCTCTCCGGAACGCGGCGTATATTATTGGGTTGGGGTTGGTTTGTAAAGTAAAAAACCAACATTCGCGGTGCGTTTGGTTAGCTTTCAGCCAATAAAAAAGAGGCCAGCGTTAGGCTGACCTCTTTTGGGTGTTTGCTAGGCGGTTTTAGATGTTTTCGACATCAAATTCCACTACCGGGCTCACGTCTGCGTCGTAGTCGACGCCTTCAACGCCAAAGCCAAATAGCTTCAAGAACTCGGCTTTGTATTCGTTGTAGTCGGTCAGCTCAGTGAGATTCTCTGTGGTGATCTGTGGCCACAGGTCGCGACAGTGCTGCTGAATGTCCTCGCGCAGCTCTAGATCGTCTAAACGCAGGCGACGCTCGCTATCTACCTCTGGATCGCTGCCATCGGCTTGATACAGGCGCTGAGTGAACATGCGATAGATTTGCTCCATGCAGCCCTCATGGACGCCTTCTTCGCGCATTTTCTTGAACACCATGGCGATATAAAGCGGCATCACCGGGATCGCTGAGCTGGCTTGGGTGACCACGCTTTTGAGTACCGCCACGTTGGCGCTACCGCCTTTGGCGGCAAGTGTTTGGTTTAGCGCGTTGGCAGCACGGTCTAAGTCCATTTTCGCTTTACCTAGCGCGCCTTCCCAGTAGATTGGCCAGGTAAGCTCTGTACCAATGTAGCTGTAAGCGACAGTTTTGCAGCCCTCGGCAAGGACACCGGCGTCATTAAGGGCGTTGATCCAAAGCTCCCAGTCTTCGCCGCCCATTACGGTAACAGTGTCTTGAATTTCTTGCTCGGTGGCTGGTTCAACACTGGCTTCGATGATTTCATCTTTGTTGGTGTCTACCGCGGTTGAGGTGTAGGTCTCACCGATAGGTTTCAGTGACGAGCGCACCAGCTCGCCGCTGTCAGGTAGCTTACGTACTGGCGAGGCCAGCGAGTAAACCACCATGTCGATTTGACCAAGATCTTGTTTGATGAGCTCGATGGTTTTTTGCTTGGCTTCATGCGAGAAAGCATCGCCGTTCAGGCTTTTTGAATACAGGCCTTCTTGCTTGGCAAACTTGTCGAATGCGGCTGAGTTGTACCAGCCTGCGGTGCCAGGCTTTTTCTCAGTGCCTGGTTTTTCAAAGAACACGCCAATGGTTGCGGCGCCGCCGCCAAAGGCTGCCGCAATGCGTGAGGACAAGCCATAGCCGCTGGAGGCACCCACAACCAGTACACGCTTAGGCGCATTCGCAATCGCGCCTTGCGCTTTGGTGTAGTCAATTTGCTCTTTTACGTTGGCTTCACAACCAACAGGATGTGTCGTCGTACAGATAAATCCACGAATTTTAGGTTTGATGATCATATTCAACGTCCCTCACAAAATTGAGGCTAAGGATAAATACTAACGCCTGCCTATGCATCCCCTTTTAAGGAAAAAGGGCAAAAATACCCAGTGGTTGGAGGTGTTGCAGGCAAGAATAGTGGGCAAGATCTCAGCATTGTGGCCCCAAGTGTCAGCGCCAATAAAAAAGCGCCTGCGAGGTGCAGACGCTTTCTGGCGCAAGTTAGCGACCTTTATGCCGCTTTACTTGGATTGGGCTTGGCAATGGCACCGCCTTCTAACTGGCTGGAGGTAAACCATTCGGCTTTAAAGTCATCCACTTGTACCGCATAAGCACGCAGCGCATCAGCCTCTAGCAGTTTGTCACGCGCTTCGGCAGTAATAAGGTTTTGCTCAACCGCTTGTTGCGAGCGATCCGCCAAGCTGGCTTTGCCGTCAATCTGCTTGGCTTTCACCGCCTTGATCAGGGCTTTTTCGGTGTCACGACACGCCCACATTGCGGTAAACGCGCGCTCCATCACCGCCACCGGATCGTCGGCTTTGTCGCCCACATAGCATAAGTGCGTCCAACGGTCGCGCTCTGCGCTCGGTGTCATTAACTGCTCGGCAATCTGATTAAGCAGCTTGTCAGAGGGCATTTTGTAGTGCATGCCGAGCGGGAACAAGAGCACACGTAGGCTGCGGCCCACCCCTTTGGCAGGGAAGTTATTAAAGGCCCCATCAAACGCTTTGGCACACTGGGCTAGGCAATATTGCAGCGCATAGTGCACCATCGGCAGATCTTGGCTCGGACGGCCTTCATCTTCGTAGCGCTTCAACGTTGCCGACGCCATATAAAGATGGCTCAGAACATCCCCCAGACGCGCGGACAGCATTTCTCGGCGTTTCAGCTCACCGCCAAGAGACAACATTGCGACATCGGTGGTCACCGCCAGTGCACGACTCATGCGGGTAAGGTGACGATAGTATTTAGCCGTCTCGCCACTCACCGGCGCGCGGTTGGTCAGCGATCCGGTCAGCGCGTTGACCAGCCCCATCACACTGTTTTTAGTGGCATGGCCAATGTGTTTAAACAGCAATTTATCAAACGCTTGGGCGCCGGCCTCTTGGTCTGGGTTCGCCGCCGCTTCCATCTCTTTAAGGACGTAAGGATGGCAACGGGTCGCCCCCTGACCAAAGATCATTAGGTTGCGGGTAAGAATATTCGCGCCTTCCACCGTGATTGCCACCGGAATACCAAAGTAATGATGGCCAATGTAGTTTAGGGGCCCCAACTGAATCGCACGACCCGCGTGCACATCCATCGAGTCATTCAAGATGGTGCGCGCAATTTCGGTCATGTGATATTTGGAAATCGCGGTGATGATCGCCGGTTTTTCTCCCTGATCAAGCGCGGTGGTGGTCAGGGTGCGGGTCGATTCAATTAAGTAGTTCAACCCGCCCATGCGGCCTAGGGCTTCTGCTACCCCTTCAAAGCGGCCAATGTGCATACCAAATTGTTTACGCACATAACTGTAAGCGCCTGTGGTACGGGTGGCGAGATGCCCTACCGCCGTCCCCAGTGCGGGTAACGAGATCCCTCGACCGGCTGACAGACACTCCACCAGCATGCGCCAACCGCGGCCAACGTAGTCTTTACCGCCGATGACCCAATCAATCGGAATAAATACATCTTCACCCTTGGTGGTGCCGTTCATAAATGCCATGTTGAGCGGGTTGTGACGATCGCCAATTTCAACGCCAGGGTGTTCTGCAGGGACCAGGGCACAGGTGATGCCAAGCTCTTTTTTGTCCCCCAGCAGACCGTCTGGATCGCCCAGTTTAAACGCCAAGCCCACCACGGTCGCCACGGGGGCCAGTGTAATGTAGCGTTTGTTCCAGCTTAAGCGGATCCCTAGCACTTGTTCACCATTGTGCTCACCCATACACACCACGCCGCGGTCTGGAATACTCCCAGCATCGGAGCCTGCTTCTGGGCCAGTTAAGCCAAAGCACGGCACTTCACGGCCATCGGCCAAGCGTGGCAGCCAATAGTCGCGCTGGTCTTGGGTACCATAATGGGTCAGCAGTTCACCCGGCCCCAGTGAGTTAGGCACCATCACGGTCACCGCTGCGCTTAAGCTACGGGTGGCAATGCGCGATACGATGGTAGAGTTGGCAAGCGCCGAGAACGCGAGGCCACCGTATTCTTTGGGAATGATCAGCGAGAAAAAGCGCTCTTTTTTCAGATAATCCCAGACTTCTTCCGGCAGATCTTTTTGCTCTTGGACAATTTTAAAATCATCCAACATCGCCAGGAGGGTTTCTAGCTGGTTATCGATAAACGATTGCTCTTCCGCGCTTAACGCCGGCTTGCCATATTGGTGCAAGGTTTTCCAGTTCGGTGATCCGGAAAACAGTTCACCGTCCCACCACACACTACCGGCTTCCATCGCTTCACGCTCAGTGGCGGATAACGGTGGCAGCACTTTTTTGAAGAAAGTAAACGCTTTATCACTCACCAGTGAACGACGTAATGAAGTTTGAGAGCTCATGATTCAGGTCCTTTTGTTGATCATGGTTGCACTCTTTTTGCTGTTATTGTGCGACCAGAACGGGTTTTTACATTGCACTTCACGCACCGTGATACACCTGTCGCTGCGCTGAGTGGTTCAAATAAGCGGGACGCATCGCACCTCGCTTGATGTGTTTTGATTGCCCTACTCCGCTTGTGACTCCGTCGCGAAGGCGAGCACTTGCCCCTGCTGTGCCATTGCCGCGGGTTTGGCGTTCATCCCTGCTGCTAGATACGGAATTAAGCGGTCAACGATCGCTTCAGTATCAAGGGTGCGACCAAAATCGTTTTCGGCAATATCACGCAACGCTTCGCTGGACGCCATGGTGAAAATGGCCGCCCCAAGGGTGAAGTGTAAATGCCAAAACACCGCCTCTGACGTCAGTGCGGGGTTGGCTTTGCGTACCGCTTGGTTAAACAGCGACAGCACGTGTTCGTAACGGGTGGTGATAAACCAACGTAAATGGCCTTGTACATCGGTATAACCGCGGCCAATCAGTTGCATAAAGGTGGCTGCACCATGTGGCCGATACGCATCAAGCGCAAGCACTGGCTGTTTTGCGCATAAGAACACTTGTTCCATCGTGCAATCTGGTCGCACTAAGAGCGCTTGCAGCTGCTCACCGAGCGCTGGCATAAACGCTTCGAGGTAGCGTCCGAGCACGGCACGCACCAGTGATTTTTTGTCGCCAAAGTGATAGTTCACTGAGGCAAGGTTAACGCCAGCCTTGCTGGTAATCGTGCGTAACGACGTTTCTTTAAACCCGTGCTCGGCGAAGAGCTGCTCCGCGGCATCCAGAATTTTTGCTTTGGTGTCGCCTCGTCCTGCCATTGTTCATTCACCTGTATTAAACGCTTGTTTAACTTTATACCCAGACATGGATTTTAACAAGCCTGAAACACACACGCATCGCATGAGTAACATCACATTATTGAGTGATTTCGCCGAGACAGCGACCAAGTGGGTTTACACCCACGTTTGCTGCATGACCGTATATTGTTTGGTAAATCGTGATGACGTTTTGCGCGCTTGGCTGACTATGTAACGCGTTGAATAAAAATGGTTAAGCAGCCAGCTCTGCCACGCTCTCAGCCATGGCTGTGCTTTTTTTGAACAAAAGTGGGAACCCATTCGCATTTCTGGTAGTCACACCTTGTGCCACTGCTTTTTCTAGAAGACTTTTCTTCTATGCCCACTCGCCGTTTGCTTGTGGGCTTTTTTATGCACTTGCTCCCAAGTTTTGACTTTTCTTGTCGCGATTACGCCAATTCATTCGGCCTCGCTGTACAGTGTGCACGCATTTAGTGACAGCGGGCTTGGTTAACGCGATATGGAATCCTTACTCCTCTTGGTGTTTGTCGCCAGTTTGGTGATGCTCATTGGTGGTATTTGTGGCCTCTGGGCCCTATTCAAAGTCAACGCACTCAATCGAGAGCTCTCGGAGGTGCGCCATACCCTTTCCCAGTTGCAATCGAAAGCGGACGCTGACGCTGACGCAATGCCGACGTCCACTCATGCCAACCTCACGGCTGAGGCTCACACAGAGCCGGTTGAGGCTGGCCGCGATACAGACGCGGCTATGGTATCGCGTGATAGCCACCCATTAACGCAGGAAGCGCTTGCCACATCGACCCAGCATGCGCCATCTAACACAGAGCCCAGTGTTGCAGAGCCAGTCGCAACCAACTCCGCCCATACCGCCTCTGACGCGCAACCATCAGGCGATAACCGTCATCGTCTCGCTTGGCTTGAGCGCGCGAAACAACAGTGGCTGGTTTGGAGTGGCGCCGGTATTTTTACCCTCGGCGGACTTTTCTTAATTTCCTACCTGATCAGTGAAGGTTATTTTCCTCCTTTGGCTCGTCTTGGCTTGGGAGCGCTGTTTGGCGTCGGCTTGATTGTTGGCAGTGAATGGCTACACGATAAGTTGCGCCGGTATACGCAAATTGATTGGCCGAGCTATGTGCCGGCTGCGATTGCGAGCGCGGGCTTTATCAGCTTGTTTGGCCTGACCTTGATGGCGGCGACGCCCTATCAGTTTATTGCCGAGCCAGTCGCCGTCGTGATGCTGGCGCTGATCTCGCTCGCTGCCACCTTCTACGGGCTTAGATTTGGTCCGTTACTGACCGTTGTCGGGCTCATCGGGGCGTATGGCGCGCCATTGTTCTCTACCAGTGCCACCCCCAGCTACGGATTGCTCGCCAGTTATTTCTTGCTCGTCGCTGCCGCCATCACCTATGTGGCTCAGCGCGTCGAGCGCCGATGGCTATGGTATAGCTTGTGGGGGGTGCACCTTGCTTGGCTGTTTGCTTTTGCGCATTTTTCGGTGCCATTGCTTATCGTTACCGGGTTTGCCCTCGGCTCTGTGTACCTATTAGTCGCGGTGCCAACGTTGGGGTGGTTACTCAAACCAACATCTGACGCGCCACTGTCTTGGCGCACCCTTGTCGATATTCGAGCTTGGCACCATCACGCACTCGATACTTGGCTGATGCTGGCAATAATGTTTATTGCCTCTACTGCAGCGTTTTCTTTACCGTTTACGGTCGGGATGCCATTGATGGCCGCGTTGGTGGCATGGCTTTATCTCGCGCCGCTTTTCTCCGCACGCTGGGATGCGTGGCCGGTGCTGGGCTTAGCTTGGGTCGCCCTCTGGTTATGGTTCGGCGATCTTGCCCGCGACCCGCTTGCCCAGCAGGTTGGCTTGGGGATGGGTGTCATTACCCTGCTCTATGGCTTAGCCCTAGGTAAACGGTCACCGCAACGTATCCATTTTATCTGGCTAGCGTGCCTAGCCACGCCCTTCATGGTGAGCCTTAATGCGAAGGTGACAGGCGCGTTTTGGGGCGGAACGCTTGCGTACGCGTCTAGCGCACCGTTATGGGCGGCTTGCCTCGTCGGTGGCGGCGCGGTGTTAGCGGCCTTTACTCGTCATTTTAAAGGTACCGATCAGGCCCATGTTCTGGCTCGATTGAGCCTGTGGTGTGGCGTCAATGCCCACCTGGCGCTCGCGTTAACGTTGCTGCTGAGCGATTACGCTCTGACCTTGGCCTTGACCGCGCAAGCAGTGGTGATGCTTTGGCTCACCCATCAATACCGGATATCGCTCGCCAATTGGGTGATCCAAGCACTGCTCAGCGTGGTGCTCGCGCGCGCGACCTTGTTATTGCTCTCCACCCATCATATGGCATCACTGCCAGACACATTATGGCTTTATCCGTCGCTTGGGCTGTTGATTTATGTTGGTCAGCGCTGGGTCCAAAACCACACACTGCCCGCTTGGCTCACTGGCGCACAACTGCAACTCGCCGCGCTGTGGCTCACAAGTGCAACACTGTGGCTATGTGATCTTCAAGGGCTGACCAGCGTGATGTACTCGATTTCTGGCGCGGTGGTCATGAGCATGAACTGGTTATTATTGGCGTGTGTGTATCTTTATCGTGCTCGCGCCGCGCAGACGTTCGCGTTTTTGTACCGTATCGGCGGCATCGCCCTCTTAGTCTTAAGTGCACTCACCCAATTTATTCTCTTTTTCGAGCATAACCCATACGTTGAGAGGGTCTCGATTGGTGACTCGCCACTTGCCAGTTTACTCTGGCCTTGGTGGGGCGTTCCTTTGCTCGCGTGTGTGTGGTTAGCGAAATGGGGATATCCATCGCTACCCTTGCCAAAAGCCCGAGTGCAAACAGCGGCCAGCACCTGTGCCGCGGTGTTTGGTTTTTTGCTGGTTAACGGTTTGATCCGTCAGACTTGGCAAGGCGATACCATTGCCCTGTCGCAATTGACCTCACATGCAGAGCTGTATACCTACTCATTGGTATGGTTGGCAATAGGGAGTTTGAGCTTGCTGGGTGGCTACTGGCAGCAATCGGTACGGGTACAGCAGGGCGCAATGGCGGTGTTGGCGCTAGTAATCCTAAAAGTGTTCCTGGTTGATATGGCAAGTTTAGAGGGGCTGATGCGAGCATTGTCCTTTATTGGCCTTGGGCTTTGCTTGGTGGCGTTGGGTGGATTGTTCCAATGGCTCAAGCAACGGCAATGGGCCGCCTAACCGGACGTCGGTGACACGCTAGGCCATCTCACTCTATTGCAATAGCTGTGTTGCAATAGCGTGAGATGGCGGCATTAATTGCCGCCATTTATGAGACAAGCGTCACATCTACATCGCCTATTGATTAAATATCACGACTTTTTTTAATTTGTAGGAACTTCTTTAAATTCGCCCAGTCCTAATGGGTGCATCGGTAAGAAATGCCTTATCCCCCTCAGAACGTGAGGGAGCATGATTCATCTTTCTTTCCGACCTGCTGCTGCTTTTTCTACTTACTTTAGAGTTTGTTTGTCTCTACCTTTATTTTTGCCCACCTTGTGTGGGCTTTTTTTATTTTGGGGCTGGGTCGTCCGAAGTCACCTGACCATCTGCGATCATTTGATACGGTGAGGCATAACGTAAGTTAAGTCCCAGTTGCGATAGCGTCTGCGAGGCATCAATCCATTTACCATCGCCTGCACTTGGCTGATACTCAGGCGGTGTCAAACCCATTTCACGCGCTGCCCAGCCGTAGTACACACTTTTCGCTGGGTGCAGTTCCGCGCACAGATGAAAGGTGTGACCCCATTGACGCTGATGGATAATCGCACTGATCGCCGCCATCACATCACTGCGGTGGATCAAGTTTACCGGCTCATTGCCGCCTGATAAGCCTTGTCGACCCGCGAGCATAGTTGAAGGATGACGCGCACCGCCAATCAACCCCGCGAGCCGCATGATTGTTCCTTTCTCTCCATACGTTTCGCGCAGATGCGCTTCGATATGTTCGTGTGCTTTGCCTGACGCCGTGGCGGCGGCGGTCGCGGTGTGCTCGGTCACCTGCCCTTTAAGCTCCCCGTATACAGAGGTGGTGCTGATAAAGAGCACATGCTCAACGCCTGCTTGGGCCAGGCGGTCGATAAACGCGCACATGGCATCGCGGTATGCATCAAAGTCGGCGTGACGACGCCCCGCTGCGATATTGATCACCACGATGTCAGTCTCGAGCAATGCCGCCGCTGATTGATAATCCGGCGCCATCACATCAAACGGCACCACGGTGGTCGCCAGCGTCTCGCTCAATGCTTGCGCCGAGGCTGGCTCACGTTTGGTCCCCACCACGTGGTGTCCAGCGCCAAGTAGGTGTGACGCCAGCGGTTGGCCCAACCAACCACATCCACAAATTCCAACTTTCAATCCTGACACACGCGCTCCTTATGATTACCTAGGGTTACGTAATTATTTTTCAATGTAATGGTTAACACCACCCAATTCGGCTGATTTTTGACGATTTATTTATTTCGCGCTGTAAATATATTCCTTAATTATGTAAGGAAATAACTAAAAGCGTGAATGGTGACAAAGTTTTTATGCTCAGATAGTCATAATAATGTCATTACAATCCGCGAGAGGATAGACTATCTGTTACTAAACGGCAGTCAAAAGCCGTGGTGAATGACGCACTTAACACTTCATTGATGCTCGCTCTCATCGAGCGACAGTTTTTAACTTTGGTCTTGAACGTAAGCGGTAACTCAGATGAATACTCTGGAAAAAATACAAAAAAATCTTGAAAACTTCAGCAAATCTGAAAGAAAAGTTGCTGAAATCATTGTCGCCTCCCCTCAAACCGCTATTCACTCGAGTATTGCGACTTTGGCAAAGATGGCTGATGTGAGCGAGCCAACGGTTAACCGTTTTTGTCGTCGCCTAGATACCAAAGGCTTCCCGGACTTTAAACTTCACTTGGCACAAAGCTTGGCCAACGGCACCCCGTATGTGAACCGCAACGTTGAAGAGAACGATGGTGCGGATGCTTACACGGCGAAGATTTTTGAGTCAACCATGGCCTGTTTGGATGTAGCGAAAAACAGCATCGACACGCACCAAATTAACCGCGCGGTCGACATGCTAACCCAGGCGAAAAAAATCGCCTTTTTCGGGTTGGGCGCATCCGCATCGGTCGCGCATGACGCGCAAAACAAGTTCTTCCGTTTTAACATTCCGGTGGTGTGCTTTAACGACATCGTGATGCAACGAATGAGCTGTATTAACTGTAATGATGGCGATGTGGTGGTGATGATTTCACACACAGGGCGTACCAAAAGCTTGGTCGATGTGGCTAATTTAGCGCGTGAAAACGGTGCCACTGTTATCGGCATCACGCAGCGCGACTCGCCGCTAGATAAAGTGTGTTCCCACACCATCCAGCTCGATGTGCCGGAAGACACGGACGAATACATGCCGATGGCAAGCCGGGTCGTGCAAATGACGGTTATCGACGTGCTAGCAACAGGCTTCACGCTTCGCCGTGGCCCAGGATTTAGAGATAACTTGAAGCGTGTCAAAGAAGCCATTCGCGATTCACGCTTTCATAAAGAATCCCTGACCTAACTAAAAGGAGTGCGTTGGCACTCCTTTTTTGTGTCATCTTTTCGACGTTTTTGATGCGCTACACTGATGTCAGCATGTCGTCGAATCCACGACCTAGCGGTGATGTTGCCCTTTCTGCACTATCCCTTAAAACATCACCCTGTATATAGGAGTTAATCATGTCTGCAAAACTGAGAAGAACGAAGATTGTTACCACACTCGGCCCTGCCACCGACAAAGACAGTGTGTTGGAGTCAATTATTGTCGCTGGTGCTAACGTCGTTCGCCTCAACTTCTCTCACGGCAGTGCGGAAGACCACATTAAACGCGCCGATCAAGTGCGCGCGATTGCGGCGCGACTTGGCCGCCACGTGGGTATTTTGGGTGATTTGCAAGGCCCTAAAATCCGTGTTTCTACCTTTAAAGACGGTGCCATTACTCTCTCCGTTGGCGATAAGTTCACGTTAGATGGCGAGCTCTCGCCTGGCATGGGCGACCAAGACGCGGTCGGCCTTGATTATAAAGCCCTGCCCCAGGACGTCACCAATGGCGATATTCTGCTGCTTGATGATGGCCGCGTACAGCTCAAGGTACTGGCGGTTGAAGGGGCCAAAGTGCATACCGAAGTCACGGTAGGCGGCAAGCTCTCTAACAACAAAGGGATCAACAAAAAAGGCGGTGGCCTGTCTGCCCCTGCACTGACGGAAAAAGACAAGCAAGACATTCTGACTGCCGCCAAAATTGGCGTCGACTTCTTAGCGATCTCCTTCCCGCGCAACGGCCAAGATATGCACTATGCCCGCTCTTTGGCGCGCGACGCTGGCTTGGATGCGCGTTTGGTGGCCAAAGTTGAACGTGCCGAAACCGTGGTCAGTGATGAGAGTATCGACGACATTATTGAAGCGTCTGATGTGGTGATGGTGGCGCGCGGTGATCTTGGTGTGGAAATTGGCGACCCAGAATTGGTTGGGGTACAAAAGCAGCTCATTCGCCGCGCGCGCAGCATGAACCGTTTGGTGATCACCGCCACGCAGATGATGGAATCAATGATTTCCGCCCCCATGCCTACTCGCGCGGAAGTGATGGATGTGGCCAATGCGGTGCTCGATGGCACCGATGCAGTGATGCTATCGGCAGAAACCGCTGCCGGTCAGTACCCGCTGGAAACAGTACGCTCAATGGCTGAAGTGTGTGTCGGGGCTGAGAAGATGCCGTCGGTTAACGTATCGAATCACCGCCTAGACCGCCAGTTTGATAGCCAAGAAGAAACAGTCTCTATGGCGACCATGTACGCGGCGAACCATATGAAAGGGGTCAAAGCCATGGTGTCGCTGACCGAATCGGGCCGCACAGCCTTGATGATGTCACGTATTTCATCCGGTAAGCCGATTTTCGCGTTATCGCGTCATGAGCACACGCTTAACCGTGCCGCACTCTATCGTGGTGTTACCCCGGTGTATTTTGACAGTGACAGCGGTGCCGGCTTGCAAGTGGCGGAGCGCGCCCTGCAAACCTTAAAAGAAGGTGGCTTTTTGGCCGAGGGAGACCAGGTGATCATGACCCAAGGCGATCAGATGGAAGTGATTGGCTCGACCAACACCATGCGTGTGCTGACAGTGAAATAGTCGTGCTCTCACGCCTGCTATGGAAATAACTCGCGGACAAAGCGCATACTAGAAACGCAAAAGGCGACCTAATCGGGTCGCCTTTATTATTACCTGTGGGTGACTGCTGGAGCATCCGTGAGACGGTCGCGGGTCAGGCCGGTTTAGGTCGCCAGTGCGGATTGATGTGCGCCATTAGGATATGATCTTCCCATCGGCCATTAATCAGCAAGTAATCACGCGCTCGACCTTCATATTCAAACCCCACTGCCTCTAGCACCTTGGCACTACGCTGGTTACACGGCATGTAGGAAGCACACACACGGTGGATATGGACGTTATCGAATAGCCACTGATTGGTCGCGGCGAGCGCTCGACGCATGATCCCTTGTCCTTGTGCCGCTTCATCTAACGAATAGCCCACGGTGCACGAATAAGACGGGTATTGCATCACACTGGTATAAGAAATCACCCCTAACACGTGAGGCGAGTCTTGCTTGGCGATCAAAAAATAATAAGCCAGCTGATGCTTTTGTAATTCCATCAACTGCAGCACACGCCGCTTCCATCCCTGTTCAGTATAAAAACCCGCCGCACGTTCAGGCTCCCAAGGGGCGAGAAAATCACGGTTGCGCTGAAAGTACTGCACCACCCGGGTCACGTCCTCGTGACTGATGGCATCTATGCGTAGCTCATCAACGGACAAACGCGGGAAGTGGCTCACTGACGTCTGATACATACTGGCTTCCGGCATCGGCTTACTTTTTACCAATCCCATAGTCGCGCAGTTTATTGGCAATCGCGGTGTGCGAGACATCCAACCGTTTAGCCAGCTTGCGCGTTGAAGGGTAGCTTCGATACAGGTTATGCAAAATCCCCGACTCGTAACGCTTCATGATTTCATCTAACGAACCATCCATCGACTCTTCACTCATAAACTGAGTGTTTTCAATTTCTGGCAGTTGGACGTCATCAATCGTCATCACTTCTGCGTCAATTTGGGTCATCGCATGGAGCAACACATTACGTAACTGGCGGATATTCCCGGGCCACGCATAGTGGGTAAGATAGTCCGCCAACGCCTCATCGATGCGCGGCTTGGATTGCCCTAAATCGGCAGCAAATTGTTTGACGAACAGTTCTGCAAGCGGCATCACGTCGGCCGTTCGCTCTCTAAGTGGTGGGACAGTGAGCGATAACACATTGAGACGATAGAAGAGATCTTCACGGAACTGATGGGCCGCCACCAGCTCAGGCAAGTTTTTCTGTGTTGAACAGATCACTCTTACATCCACCTGCATCTCGCGTTCTTCCCCCACGCGGCGGAAGGTACCATCTTGCATAAAGCGCAATAGCTTCACTTGCAGGTGGCGGCTCATTTCGCCGACTTCGTACAAGAATACCGTGCCGCCATCCGCTTGCTCTAAGATGCCTTTTTTGGCGCTACCGCCTTCTTCGGCGGCCGCCATACCAAACAATTCGGTTTCAGCGGCGTTATCCGGCATAGAGACGCAGTTAACGAGTAGGAAAGGTTTGTCTGCGCGCAAGGAGTGACGGTGACAGGCACGCGCTATCATTTCTTTACCTGTGCCCGTTTCGCCTTGTATTAAGAGAGGTGCATCCAACATCGCCAGCTTTTTCGCTTGGCTAATAAGCTGCTTAAACTTGTTTGACTGACCCACAAGATGATCAAACCCGTGATCGCTCGGGGTACGGAACACAGTTTGCGAGGTGTTATTCATCGCCACCTGCTTGAGCTGCACCACCGCACTCACCAATACAGGCTGCTCACTTTCGTCATTGATGTGCACTGGCATCACTTCCATGAGGAAGTCGAGCCCAGCCATTACCACCATACGACAGCTTTGGCTGGCTTCTTCTTTTTCCAGCCAATGGGCAAACTGAAAGTCAGGAAACACGCTGTTTGCATGTTCATCGATAAGCTGGTGTTCACTCGAGCCAATCAAGTCTTGCGCCGCCTTGTTGGCCATATCAATGTAGCCATCGAGGTTAATCGACACCACAGGATCGGTCAGGCTTTCAACTAACGCTCGCAACTCTTTATGTTCACGCTCAGCCGGTAAGAATTGTACTTTGCGTACGTCGGTGACCCCAGAAATGAGTCGAATTTCCGACATCAACTGGCTAAAGGCGTCGAATTCAATTTCCGGACAGTTGAGGTATATGATTCCGACCTGGTCAATTTCAATACCACGCAGGTCGATGTCGCGGCGCACCAGAATATCGAGGAGTTCGCGGGTAAGCCCGATCCTATCTTCACAACAGACTTTCAGTCTCATAATGGATTCCTGTAACTTGACAGTGATACCCAATACCGGCAGCAAGCCTTTTTGCGATGAGTACCCTAAAACTATGCCCGCTTCAACGGGTTACTGAAGCATTCATCGTCGCGGCTGCATGCGCTGCATTAGCTGTCAGGATAAGTTGACACTGAAGCGGAGTTTGAGCGGGTTGGGGGGAACAGTCAAGCCCTGATGCGATTTTTGCCTTACGCCGTCACGTTTGTAGCACAGAGAACACGCAATTAACTCACTGATTATTCAATGAATACCAATGTGGCTGGTAAGTCTACCTACCAGCCACCTTACCGGCGTGGACTATGACGCGTCTTGTTGACGCTTCCCCACCAGCCGCTTTACCAACTCACGGCGAAGTTGTGACAGGCTAGGCGCGGCTTGACCATGCCAAGGCAGTGGCCGCATGAGTGTCATGGTTTTAAGCCCCAACCGCGCGGTGAGCAGGCCAATGCCGAGCCCCTGCGCCACCCGGCCTGATACTCGGCCAGCGATATTGACGGACAACACATCAAAGCCCACATCGGTCATCGCCTCACTGGCACCCGCCAGCGCCATGTTAGTGAGCACCATTTTCAGTAGGCGAAAACGTGCTTTAACGCCCAGTTGGATCCCGTAGATCTGCGCGATACGCGTCATCAAATGAAAATTACGCCAAGCAACCAACAACATGTCTGCCGCCGCCAACGGGCTCACCGCTACCATGAGTGCCGCCTCTTGCGCGTGCTTGGTTACCAGGTCACGCGCCGCTTTATCTTGCGCACTCAGTACTTGCTGCTCATAGAGACTCAGAATTTCACTGTCGTTATGTGTGGCCGCCAGTTGCTGCTGCCAGTTGGCAAAGGCTGCCGTTTGGGCCTGCCCGGTTTGCTCAGCCAATTGCTGACAAAACCGCTCTCCTTGCCCGACCGCATCACAGCTTAGCAGCTGTTCCGCTTGCTCCCGCACGGCTTCACGCTGAACCAAACGACGCATCGCCCGCCATTCTTTGCCCAGCATCACCAGTCCGGTTGTGGCAACCGCGACTAGCAGACCCTGCCAACCCAGACTCAACCAATCTCGTTCGAGCCAGCTTTGATAGACGCTGTCCGCCGATTGCCACACGGCGAGCAGCATAGTCACCAATAGCAAAAATGGCCACACGCGGCGACGTTTACGTGGCGAAGGCCTTAAGGTCGCATCAAGATCCGCATCCCACTCTTCACTCGAGACAGGGGTAAAATCGGTTTCCGATTCGAATTGGGTTCCTTGTTGTAATTCGCTTTCCGTGTCACGTTCTACGTCCACATTTTGTGCAAAGGTTTGTTTTGGCTTGTAGTGCGTCATGGCGCCCTCGCTTATCGAAATTTATCACCCAGCAAGTAATCCAGTGCCTTATCCATACGAATGTGCGGTAACGGCGCATCCAGTGGCGCTTGCTGAGGACGGAAAGAGGGAAAGTCAAATCCTTGCGCTTGCCAGAATGTTTCATCAGGTAGCTGCGCTGGCACATCGCCGGGATACAGGGTGACTGGCGAGTTGTCTGCAAGCACACCTTTTAGCGCACTCTGGCTATCGCCTTTTACCGTGACATAGCCTGGTGTGGTGGCTTCAATCGCGGCCACACTTTGACAACGCATATCAATGCCCTCAAACGCAGCTTGCTGCCACGCCTGATGAACGATTTGTTGTAATAAGCTCACCATATTTGGGTGTTGATCGGGCGTCACATGATCAGCTTTAGTGGCCGCAAACAATACCTTGTCAATCCGTGGTGAAAACAGCCGTTTCATCAGCCCTGACTTGCCATATTTAAAACTTTGCATCAGCTGCTCAACGGCAAGACGCATATCGTGAAATGCCGCCGGCCCTGCATTCAGGGGCTGCAACGTATCCACCAGGATCACTTGCCGGTCTATTTTGGCAAAATGCTCGCGGTAGAACTTGGCGACCACATGCTCGCAATAATAGTCGTAGCGCGCTTTTAGCACCCCGTAATTCGAGTCTTTCCCGGCTTTGGCTAGATCGTGTTCATTTTGGCTACCAACCCAAGGGAAGAATTGCACCACAGGCGCGCCCGCTAACTCACCTGGCAGCACAAATCGACCAGGCTGTACCCAGTGCAAGCCATCATGTGCTTTGCATTGGTGTAAAAACGCCGTGTAGTCTTCAGCAATTTCCGCCAGCTTTTTTTCATCAGCAGGGGCAAACGGGTCAAGAGCCGCTGCCTTAGTTGTCCAAGTGGAGGCCAGCTCGCCCCGACGGCCGGTGAGTAGCCCAGCTTGTTTGGCCGACCATTGCGAGTAGGTTTGGCTTAACAAGGGTAAATCGAGCAGCCACTCTCCGGGATAATCGACAATGTCCACGTATAGCGTGGCCATTTCGTTGATCGCTCTCAGGGCAGCCGACTGCGGTCGATAGCGCACCGCAAGGCGCACTTCACTGACATCACGTGTCGGCGACGGCCATACTGGCGGAGTTTGATGAAGCGCTTGCATAGCACTGTCGTAGTCAAAGGCTGGCAGGTGCATATGCGGGTGGGGTTCACGACGTGCGCCCAGCCCACGCCCCTGTTGCACCAGTGACATCAGCGGTAAGTTGGGCTCTGTGCCCAAATGCGTCAATTGATTGATAAGAGAGGTAATAAAGGCGGTTTTACCCGCACGAGAAAGACCGGTCACCGCGAGGCGAACATGACGGTCAGCCCCACGGCTCACCCACTGCTTCACGCGCCTTTTCACTGATGGCATAGGTTGATATGGCTCCTAGTTGGCCAAGCTGCCCAAACAGGGCAGCGAGGTTAGAGTTTTTTGAAGGCTTGGTCGACGTTAAAGGTCGATGAGGTTACATACGCTTCCATGTGCGTCACCTTGTCTTCCATGTGACTAAACTCGCGGTCGAGATCCGCGATCAATTGGCTGGCAGACTTCCCTGATTGCCAAGGTTTTTGCTTCACTTGATGGTCTTGCTGCGCGGCTCTCGGCTCTTGACTCACCTCTGACGGCTTTTTATCCAGGATCAGTACCGCCGCGATATAAGCGACCACCACAAAGAACCCAAAACCGAGTAAAAATGCCGAAACAGTCAGGATGCGCACTAACCAGGTTTCCATGCCAAAGTGATTGGCAAGCCCGGCGCACACCCCTGCGATGCGGCCATTTTCTGGATCTCTGTACAAGGTATTACTCATGCGCGTTGCCTCCAGTGAGGGGCTTCTGCATCCAGTAGACGCTCTAGGTTATCCACCCGTGCCTGCAGCTTTTCGGCACGCTGAGCCAATTGTTGCAGTGTTTCGTAATCTTGCCCACTCAAGCCTTGCGCCACTTGTCGCTTACTGCGGTAATGCAGAAATAACCACAATGGGGCGACAAACAGCAAGAAAATCGCCAGTGGGAAACCAAGAAATAATGATGACATGTCCGCTCCTTGAGGTATCGTTACGATTGATTGTCTTTCATTTTAGCTTTCAAAGACGCCAGCTCTTTTTCAATCTCGTCTTGCGCTTGTAAGTCAGCGAACTCGTCTTCTAGGCCTTTTCCTTTGCCCATTTGATAACTGTCTGCTTCCGCTTCTAGTTCGTCAATACGGCGCTCATATTGTTCAAATTTCGCCATTGCCTCATCGGCACGCCCACTGCCGAGGTGACGGCGCACATCACGGCGATTGCCTGCTGTTTCACGACGAATCGTCAATGACTGCTGACGCGCGCGTGTCTCGCTTAACTTGTTTTCTAATGCCGCAATTTCGCCGGCAAGCTTCTCTACGCTTTCATTAATCAGCGTCAGCTCTTCGTCCAGCGCGACTTTAACATCATGCGCTTTTTGCTTCTCAATCAATGCGGCGCGAGCCAGGTCTTCACGATCTTTTTGCAATGCGAGTGAGGCTTTGTCCTGCCACTCTTGGATCTGACGCTCGATGTTTTCAATTTTGCGCGCCACTTCTTTTTTATCGGCTAGCGCTTTTGCCGACGAGGTACGCACCTCAACGAGAGTGTCCTCCATTTCTTGAATGATCAAACGGATCATTTTTTGTGGATCTTCTGCCTTGTCTAACAATGCGTTGACGTTAGCATTCACAATATCAGCAAAACGCGAAAAAATTCCCATCATAGACTCCTTAATACGCTTCCTCGTTGATGAGCCCTAGAGTTAAGGCCAGTGGCGCGTTAACCCGTGGTGCTCGGCTCTGACACGCTCAATGGAATTCAAATCCCATGCCAACTTTTAAGGTGTTTATTTTCAATAGGTTAAAACAGATTGCGTTAAATTGAGAAAAAGGCCATGATGAAGAAAACCACTATTTGGTAAAAATCGCCATGCGTGAACAAGACAATTTACTGGGTGAATCGGACCGTTTTCTCGCCGTGTTGGATCATGTCAGCCAACTGGCACCGCTTAACCGTCCTGTTCTGATTATGGGTGAGCGCGGCACGGGGAAAGAGTTGATTGCACAGCGTCTTCATTATCTTTCCGCCCGTTGGTCACAACCACTAGTGAGCTTAAACTGTGCGGCGCTCAGCGAAGGGTTGATCGACTCAGAGTTATTCGGGCATGAAGCCGGTGCCTTTACCAGCGCCAAAGGCCGGCATGCGGGGCGCTTTGAGCGAGCAGAAAGCGGTACCTTGTTTTTAGACGAGATAGCGACCGCGCCATTAGGTGTGCAGGAAAAGCTGCTACGCGTGATTGAATATGGCGAATACGAGCTTGTTGGCGGCACATCTCCTCTGCGTGCCGATGTGCGTCTTGTCTGTGCAACGAATGAAGATTTACCCGCCCTTGCCAAACAAAACGCTTTTCGTCCCGATTTGCTTGACCGGCTGGCGTTCGATGTCGTTCACCTCCCGCCACTGCGTGAGCGTCAGCAAGATATTCTGTTGTTAGCTGAGCACTTCGCGATGAAAATGGCCGTGGAGCTTGGCTATTCGCTGTTTGCTGGCTTTTCGGCACAGGCTCAATCTCAACTTCTCGCTCACACCTGGCCAGGTAATGTGCGCGAGTTAAAAAATGCGGTTGAGCGCGCCCTCTCTCGTCACAATGATCCTAGTACACCCATCGACACGATATGTTTAGACCCTTTTTCACCACCTTGGCGCACAGCGGATGCCGAGGCACCTGTGCCCATTGAGAGAGAGGCATTGCCGTCATTGCCCCTGGACCTTCGCCAGTGGCAAACCACGCAAGAACACGATTTGGTCACAGCGGCCCTGTCACAAGCCAACTATCATCAGAGAAAGGCCGCGCAGTTACTCGGCCTGAGCTACCATCAATTCAGGGGATTGCTGCGAAAACATCATGTGGGGCAAACCGACTGACGCAACGTGTACGTGCATAGGTACACCCCGCACGCAAAGAAACATCAGATAGCCCCTACTTTGCTTGGTGGTAAAGCCGTTTCAGTGGTAGATTACGGGGTTTACTTTGATAGCTGATTTTACTTGGTTTATGCGCGTTTTTTTCCAGTATTTGATCCTGGGTGTGAGTGGTCTGCTCCTTGCAGGTTGTGACGCTGCCAGCGATCAACGTGCGGCCGACAATCGTGGCTTTGTGTTTTGCGGTCCTGGCCAGCCTAACACCTTCAACCCTCAGTTGACCGATGGCGGCCTCACGGCTGATACCTTGTCGAGTCAGCTTTATGACCGTCTGCTGCGACTCAACCCCGAGACGTACCAACCCGAGGCGATGCTGGCGAAAAGCTGGCAGGTGAGTGATGACGGTAAAACCTACACCTTCTCTATGCGCCGGGGCGTGGCATTTCATCGCAGTGTCAAATTCACCCCCTCACGCTACCTCAACGCAGACGATGTCGTGTTTTCCTTTCGTCGCCTTATTAATCCACGCCATCCTTTTCATCGCATTTCCGGTGGTCAGTACCCGTGGTTTGATAGCATGAACTTTGGCGGCTTGGTGACCCAAGTTAAAGCGCTCGATACCTACCGCGTCCAATTTACACTCTCTCGGCCCGATGTCTCCTTTCTCTCCACGTTGGCCACCAACTTTTCGGTGATCCTTTCAAAAGAGTATGCTAACCAATTACTGGAAGCGGGTACGCCAGAGAAGCTCGATACCTATCCGGTTGGTACCGGCCCGTTCGCGCTAGCTGAGTATCAACCGCGAGAGTTTATTCGACTACGCCGCCATTGGCAGTATTGGCAAGGCCCTGCGCCGATGGAGCAGGTGGTGTTTGATGTTTCCACGCGCGGCACAGGGACGCTTGCGAAAATGCTGACGGGCGAGTGTGATGTGCTCGCCTCTCCGGTTGCGAGTCAGCTTCCCGTGGTTGTCGGTGATGAACGCTTCAGTTTGTCGTCGCAAACGGGCATGAATGTGGCTTTTATCGCCCTCAACACCCGTCATCCTGCGCTTTCGGAAGTGGAAGTGCGTCAAGCGATTAATCTTGCGATTGACCGGGGAGCCCTACTCAGTTCGGTCTATTATGGCACGGGTGCGCCCGCCACCAGCTTGCTTCCGCCTATGTCATGGGCTTACGATCCAAACCGAAAAACTCAGCACGATCCCAAACTGGCCGCAGCACTCCTTGCCAAAGCAGGCTATCGCCATGGCTTTAGTGTCGATTTAACCGTGCCGCTAAAACCGACCGCGTTTAATCCCAGCCCACGTAAAACCGCAGAACTAATCCAAGCGGACTTGGGTGAAATTGGCATCGACGTCAATATTATTCCGGAAAAAACGGTTAATCGCACGTCCATTCGCCAAGGTGATGACAGCCACGATATGGTATTAACCGGATGGGTAGCCGACAACGGCGATCCCGATACGTTTTTACGTCCCTTGCTCACCTGCAACGCGAAATTTACCGGTTGGAACATTTCTAATTGGTGTAACCGCTTTTTTGACCAAACACTGAATCAGGCGATCGCCACGGACAAGATAGCCAAGCGCAAGGCGTTGTATCAGGCCGCTCAGACGATTCTCGACCGTCGCATGCCCGTTATTCCGCTCGCCCACGGTATTCAACATCAAGTGCGTGATGCTAGCCTGACGGGGCTCACGATGACGCCCTTTGGCGCGGATAGTTTCGCCGATGTGTCGCGGGAGCACTAACTCATGCTGATTTATACGTTACGACGCCTCAACCTGTTCTTAATCACGCTAGTGATCCTCACCTTGGTCGCCTACAACATTATGTTGCTGGCGCCCGATTCACAGTGGCACCAATTTGATTACTGGATAGGCTGGATTTACTACATTCGACAGTTGCTCGATGGAAACCTTGGCTTGGCCGCCAGTGGGTCGCCGGTTGTTGACACCCTGGCACACGTCGCGCCTGCTACCTTGGAACTATGTTTTGCCGCGCTCTTTATCAGCTTGATTGTGGGCGTGCCCTTGGGCACGCTGGCTGGCATTCGTAGCCAAGGGCCAGCAGATAAAGTGATTTCTTCATTTGCCCTGGTGGTGTTCTCCATCCCTACATTTTGGTTAGCTATCCTCTTTATCATGGTTTTCTCACTCGACTTGCAGTGGTTTCCGGTATCAGGGCGCTATAACCTTTTGTATGAGATCCCGCATATTTCCGGTTTCGCGCTGGTGGATTTATGGCTGTCAGACTTACCGCTACAAGGCAAGGTCGCCTCTGATATTGTCCGTCACCTCGCACTTCCCACCTTGACCCTTGCGGTGGTCCCTACCACAGAGATCATCAAGATGGTGCGCGACTCCATGGCTTATGTGATGCGCCAGAACTACATCAAAGCGGCAGCGACCAAGGGACTATCAAAAACGGAAATAGTGCTTCGCCATGGGATGAAAAACGCCATTCCACCGATCATCCCTAATTTTGGCCTACTGGTTTCCACCATGGTGACCTTTGTCATCATCGTTGAGTCAGTATTCAACTGGCCTGGAATTGGGCGCTGGCTGCTCGATACGCTCATCGCTAAAGATTATGTGTCAGTACAAGGCGGCGTCTTGGTCATTGGTGGGTTTGTGTTACTGATTAATATCATCTCGGATGTATTAGGGGCTTTTATGAACCCGCTGGTAAGGAAAAAATGGTATGCCCTCAAATAGTGTTTACGTTGAACAGCATATCCCTACCCAATTTGAGCGCACCTGGAATGCATTTCGTCGCAACAAGCTTGCGGTGATTGGCTTTTGGTGCCTGGTTGGGCTCATCCTTGTCACCTTATTTGCCCCTCTACTCGCCCCGTGGAGCCCGCAGCATCAAACAGGTCACTTACTGATGGCGCCCTCTTGGGTGCAGTCAGGGCAAATTGAGTATTTTTTAGGGACCGATGATCTTAGCCGCGATATGCTCTCGCGCCTGATTGCCGGCTCTCGGCTCACCTTTGGTTATGCACTGATGACCGCATTGGCCGCGTCACTTGTCGGGGTCGCGATTGGCGTGCTAGCCGGGATGACCAAGGGGCTCAAATCGAGTGTGTTGAATCATATCCTAGATAGTATTCTCTCTATTCCTTCGTTACTGTTGGCCATTATCGTGGTCGCCTTTTTAGGGGTGGGCGAAACCCAAGTATTGCTCGCTATCTGGCTGTCACTCATTCCACGGATTATCCGCGCGGTGTATACGGCCGTACACGATGAGATAGGGAAAGACTATATCATTGCCGCGCGCTTGGACGGTGCCAATGATTTTTATCTGCTTTACCATTCGATTCTGCCCAATATCGTCACAGTACTGAGTACCGAAATTACCCGCGCTATTTCGGTGGCGATTCTTGATGTGGCCGCACTCGGCTTTCTAGGCCTTGGAGCACAGCCGCCGGCGCCAGAATGGGGCGCCATGTTAGGGGATTCTGTCGAGCTGATTTTCACGGCGCCTTGGACTGTCACTCTGCCTGGAATGGCGATTGCGTTCAGTGTGTTGGTTGTTAACCTAGTTGGTGAGGGGATCAGCCAAGCCATCAATGCAGGAACTGAATAATGCCGTTACTTGATATTCGACACCTGACCATAGAGATAGAAACCCCGCAAGGTATGGTGAAAGCCGTCGACCGTATGAGTTTGACCATCAATGACGGTGAGATTCGTGGTTTGGTGGGGGAATCCGGCTCAGGCAAAAGCTTGGTGGCCAAAGCTATTTGCGGCGTCACTAAGGATCAATGGCATGTAACCGCCGACCGATTGCGCTTGGGTAATATCGACCTATTAGAACTGCCCGCGCGCGAACGTCGCCATGTGGTCGGCAAAGACATTGCGATGATCTTCCAAGAGCCTTCCACGTGTCTTGACCCATCCGAAGTAGTGGGTCATCAGCTTGAAGAGGCCATTCCACCCGCGTCATTTTCCGGCAGTTGGTGGCAACGCTTAAATTGGCGCAAGCAGCATTCTATCGCCTTGCTGCATAAAGTGGGCATCAAGGATCACAAGCGGGTGATGGAAAGCTATCCGTATGAGCTTACCGATGGCGAGTGTCAAAAGGTGATGATTGCAATGGCGATTGCTAACCGCCCTCGCCTATTGATTGCGGATGAGCCGACCAACGATTTAGATCCCATTACTCAGGCGCAGATATTCCGTTTACTGAGTCGCACCAATCAGTTATCTAACACGACAATCTTGCTGATTAGTCATGATCTCACCTTGGTGACGCGTTGGGCCGATAGGATCACCGTGATGTATTGTGGCCAGTCGGTAGAGTCCGGCAACCGCGAGCAAATTTTAACCACGCCGCACCATCCTTACACGGATGCTTTATTACGGACAATGCCTGATTTTAGCCGCGACATTCCCCACAAGAGCAAGCTCGAAACCTTGCCTGGCTCAATACCACCACTGCAGCATCTGCCCATCGGTTGTCGACTGGGGCCGCGTTGCCCGTACGCACAACGTAAATGTGTCGAAACGCCTCATACGCAAAAAGTGAAAAACCATAAATTTGCCTGTCATTTCCCGCTCAACATGGAGAACAAGCATGGCCGCTCTTCTTGAAATTGATGGGCTCACCAAAGATTATCACCACCGCACAGGGTGGTTGAGAAAGCGTGTCACCCACGCGGTGAAGCCGGTCTCTTTTTCTTTGGATGTCGGGGAAACCATTGCCTTTGTGGGCGAGAATGGCTCAGGAAAATCAACCCTAGCACGCATGATTGCTGGCGTTATCGAGCCAACGGCAGGCGAAATCCGGGTCAATGGTGAGACACTGCGTTACAAAGATTACCAAACCCGCTGCAAGCTGATTCGGATGATCTTCCAAGACCCGAACACGTCGCTCAACCCACGCAACCAAATCGGCCAAATCTTAGAAGGCCCCTTGCGGCGAAACACCAATATGACCCCGCAAGAGCGAGGTAAGCGCATTAAGAACACCCTGTTGCGGGTCGGCTTGCTGCCGGAGCATGCTTACTTTTATCCGCAGATGCTGGCAACCGGCCAAAAACAGCGGGTATCACTCGCCAGGGCTTTAATTTTGCAACCGAGTGTCATTGTCGCCGACGAGGCGTTAAATGGTCTCGACATGTCCATGCGCTCGCAAATCATTAACTTACTGCTTGAGCTTCAAGATGAGATGGGCTTGTCTTACGTGTATGTGTCGCAGCATATGGGGGTGATCAAACATGTCACCGACAAGCTGATGGTGATGCAAAAGGGCGACGTGGTGGAATCGGGTAATACCGCTGACATTTTTGCCAACCCGCAACACAGCTTGACACAAAGGCTGATTGACAGTCATTTTACCGCACCGGTACTGGATAGGCGGTCGCGCAAATCAGTCAGCGCCCGCCCATAATGACGAACACGAGCGGCGCGATCCATGGCCGCTCTGTTAACGCGTCCCCTGCCGCTCTCTACCTCGTCAAGCGCTTAGCTTGAAACATTGGCGAGCTCAGTCATTAGCAACGGCGATTATTGGCAACCACAATTGCTAGTAAACGCGATTGCTAGTAAACGCTAGTGTTAGGAGCTTAAGTTACTCGCAACCCGAGTTACTCGGCACTTTGGTCATTCAACGATTGGTTAATTGACGCAAGCACAGCAGCGGGGTCCGCCGCTTGCGTGACAGGGCGACCTATGACGAGATAATCAGAGCCGGCTTGTACCGCTTGCTCGGGCGTCATCACTCGGCGTTGGTCACCCTTGTCGCTCCCGGCTGGGCGTATACCTGGCGTGACTAATTTAAAGGCGTCCCCACACTGTGCCTTAAGCAGGCTCGCTTCCTGCGCGGAGCAAACAACACCATCAAGGCCTGCCTGCTGCGTCAGACCCGCAAGGCGCTGCACTTGCGCCTGTGGCGATATCTGAATACCACTGTCTGCCAAATCCACCGCCGTCATGCTGGTTAACACGGTCACACCAATCAGCCAAGGGCGGTTGCCCCCATAAGGTACTAAGGCTTCACGTGCAGCAACCATCATGCGTTCCCCGCCAGCGGCGTGGACGTTGACCATCCAAACACCCAGCTCTGCCGCTGCCGCAACCGCTCGTGCACACGTGTTCGGGATATCGTGAAATTTAAGGTCGAGAAAAACCTCGTGCCCACCCGCATGCAGCTGCTTAATCAATGCCGGCCCAAATAAGGTGAACATTTCCTTGCCCACTTTTAAGCGACATGAACCTGGTTCTATCCTCTCGGCAAAGGCCAAGGCGTGGTTCATATTCGCATAATCAAGTGCCACAATGACTTTTGGGTCGTGCATGTTGTCTCCTAGTTCCTTGTTTACGATTCATCTCAGCAGGTATACCGCCACGATAGATAAAAAAACGGCGATGCTTGCGCATCGCCATTATTCACCATCAAGCCCTCGAATTGGCTTGATTGCCCCCCAGCTTTTGCAAGAAGGACATTGCCAGTAGAGCGAGTGGGTCGAGAAGCCACATTTTCGACAACGATAATGCGGCTTCACTTTCATCTGTTCCGCCACCAAGTCTTTTAGCGTATTCAGACTGGTTTTTGCGCGTCCCTCTTCCGCTTGCTCAACATGGTATTCCATTAACTTGTGAAAGCCGCGCATGGTCGGATTGCGAGTAAGCTGGCGGGTGAGAAAGCTTTGCGCCATCGCGATATTTTCGTTGTGACCGATCACTTCTGATAGCATCAACTCCGCGCTCACCCCAGCATTCTTTTCAATGCATTCTTTTAAAAACCGAACCAGATGCATTTCACGCCCTAGCGCGCGATAGCTCTCCGCCAACAGTGGTAACGCCTCACTGACAAAGTCCGCATCCTGCTCAAGGATGTTCTCTAGCTGCTTGATGGCGCCTTTATAATCTTGGTGCTCAATATCAAGCTTGGCCAGCTTCAAGCTGGCGCGCACGCAACTTTTATCATACGACAAGGCGCGACGTAGCCATTGTCGCGCTTTATGTTCGTCGCCATCGGCGAGCTGTTGCATCGCCAGTTCGCAGTGAAAATGAGCGATGTCTTTACGTAATTTTTGTTTGCCCATCTTGACCAGTTTGCTCGCGGTATCAATCGCGTTTTCCCACTCTCGGGTTTGCTGAAAGATGGCTAACAACTGCTGAAGAGCAAACTCTTGATAATCTGGCTCATCCACTAGCTCAGAAAATATCTTTTCTGCGCGATCAAAAAACCCGGCGACCATGTAATCTTTGGCCAGTTGTTGCATGGCAAGGTTACGTTGATCAAGCGTCAGATTAGGGCGAGCAATCAGGTTTTGGTGAATGCGAATGGCGCGATCGACTTCGCCCCGAGAACGAAACAGGTTGCCTAGGGCAAGGTGGGTGTCAATGGTCTCATTGTCGACCTGTAAAAGCTCAATAAACAGATCAACCGCTTTATCAGACTGTTCAGACAGCAGCAGATTCAGCCCCGCCACATACTGGCGAGACAAGTGATGTGACTGTTCTTGCCGTCGATGACGAGCATTCCTGTTACCCATGTACCAGCCATAACCGGCGGCAATAGGGAGCAACAGAAACAACAGCTCTAGCATGAATTATTGTTCCTTTAGCGGGTCCGTACGCAATTTATCAAGTTCTTTGCGTTGCTTTTCCACCTGTTTACGCAGCCCTCGAGCGGTCACTCTCGCTTTTAGGTATAACGCACCGCAGACTAACCAGCCGATGCCAAAGCCAATGACAAAGACAATACCCAAGATAACAGAGAGACGAAACTCACCTTGGGCGATTAAGTAGTTAAAGTTGACCACATCTTGGTTTTGCGCTCCCAGCGCCAAGGTGATCAGAAAACATAACACCAGAAACAGAATGCCGAGTATTTTCACAAGTATTCCCTCATTGCGAAAGGCCTAGTGCCTCTTCAATTATGGCAGAACGACAAGATGCGAGGCACTTGTCACTGTGAACGTTTGCTTGATACAACAAAACGTTACTAATGCACCCTTGGCCCGTGCTATCCACTCGCATGATGGCAAGCGACAAGGTTTTAGTTGTGGGTACAAGATCTTACACAGAAGGTATGATTATGCAGGAAATTCGCCACGCAAGCTATGATCGATAGACATAAAAAAACGGCATACCTACAGCATGCCGTTTTTTTCAGCGTCTATCGCTTAACCATAGATGTTAACGCGATCACGAAGTTCCTTACCAGGTTTGAAGTGAGGGACGTATTTACCGTCAAGCTCAACTTTTTCCCCTGTTTTCGGGTTACGCCCCACGCGAGGCGCGCGATAATGTAGTGAGAAACTACCAAAACCACGGATTTCGATCCGATCACCGCTTTCAAGTGTGGTCGCCATATGCTCAAGGATTTCCTTGATAGCATCCTCTACCTGCTTAGCAGACAGATGGGCTTGCTGACTACAGAGCCTTTCAATTAACTCAGATTTGGTCATAGACACCCCGCTTTAGTATGTTTCTCAACAGTATAAATGCAGAGGGGGAAAATTTCCCCCTCAACTTATACATTATTCGCTCTTCGCTGCTTTAAACGCGTCAGCCATAGCATTACCGATAGCGCCTTCATCAGATTTGTTCAGGCTAGCCATCGCTTCTTGCTCATCAGCTTCGTCTTTCAGACGAACAGACAGGTTGAGCACGCGGTTCTTACGGTCAACACCGGTGAACTTCGCTTCAACACTGTCGCCAACTGAAAGCACTTGAGTCGCGTCTTCAACACGGTCACGCGCAGCTTCAGAAGCACGCAGATAACCTTCAACACCGTCGGCTAGCTCAACCGTTGCGCCTTTCGCGTCAACAGCCGTTACCGTACCGTTAACGATAGCACCTTTCTTGTTAGCTGCCAGGTAGTTGTTGAATGGGTCTTCTTCCATCTGCTTGATGCCAAGTGAGATGCGCTCACGCTCTGCGTCAACCTGAAGAACCACTGCTGAGATCTCGTCGCCTTTCTTGTATTCGCGAACGGCTTCTTCGCCAGCCACGTTCCAAGAAATGTCAGACAAGTGAACCAGACCGTCGATGCCGCCGTCTAGACCGATAAAGATACCGAAGTCAGTGATTGACTTGATCTTACCAGTAACACGGTCGCCTTTGTTCTGAGTTTCAGCGAATTGCTGCCATGGGTTGGCTTTACACTGTTTCAGACCAAGGCTGATGCGACGACGCTCTTCGTCGATGTCCAGAACCATGACTTCAACTTCGTCACCCACGTTAACCACTTTAGATGGGTGGATGTTCTTGTTGGTCCAGTCCATTTCAGACACGTGTACCAGACCTTCAACGCCTTCTTCGATTTCAACGAAGCAGCCGTAGTCAGTTAGGTTGGTTACGCGACCAGTCAGCTTGTGACCTTCTGGGTAACGGTTAGCAATAGCTACCCATGGATCTTCACCCAGTTGTTTCAGGCCGAGTGATACGCGAGTACGCTCACGGTCAAACTTCAGAACCTTAACGTTGATTTCGTCACCAACATTAACGATTTCTGATGGGTGCTTAACGCGCTTCCACGCCATGTCAGTGATGTGAAGCAGGCCGTCAACGCCGCCAAGATCAACGAACGCACCGTAGTCAGTCAGGTTCTTAACGATACCTTTAACTTCCATGCCTTCTTGCAGAGAAGCTAGCAGCTCGTCACGCTCAACGCTGTTTTCTGACTCGATAACCGCACGACGAGAAACCACAACGTTGTTGCGCTTCTGGTCAAGCTTGATTACTTTGAACTCGAGCTCTTTGCCTTCCAGGTGAGAAGTATCACGTACTGGACGAACGTCAACCAGTGAACCCGGTAGGAACGCACGGATGCCGTTCAGTTCTACGGTGAAACCACCTTTCACTTTACCGTTAATAACACCGTTAACGGTTTCAGCTTCTTCGTACGCTTTCTCTAGCTGGATCCAAGCTTCGTGACGCTTCGCTTTCTCACGAGAAAGCTGAGTTTCACCGAAACCATCTTCCACTGCGTCCAGGGCTACATCGACTTCACCGCCGATTTCAATTTCAAGTTCGCCAGCAGCGTTCTTGAATTGGTCAGCTGGAATAGACGATTCAGATTTCAGGCCTGCGTCAACCAGAACGAAACCGTTCTCGATAGCAACAACAGTACCCTTAACAATAGAACCTGGGCGAGTTTCGATTTCTTTTAGAGACTCTTCAAAGAGTTGAGCAAAAGATTCAGTCATTATATTTAAATCTTCAATTTGATAAACGTCCACGGGTATCCTACCGCATGGGGTTGTTAAATATGTTAGCTATCATCCTTGCAGCTAACGGTTATAGACTGCTTATGCAGCCGATAATTTGCTTTCAATAAACGCCAGTGCTTGTGCAATCACTTCGTCGATTGATAACGACGTTGAGTCTAGCACTAATGCATCTGACGCGGGGCGCAATGGTGCCACCGCTCGATTGCGGTCACGATCATCACGCTCTTGAATTTCGCTTAAAAGGCGGTCAAAGGTAACATTAACCCCCTTGCCTTGCAACTGATGCTGGCGCCGGCGTGCGCGTTCTTCTGCGCTAGCATCAAGGAAGATTTTCGCCTCCGCTTGCGGGAACACTACGGTACCCATATCACGGCCATCAGCAATCAAACCTGGCTCGCCGACAAACGCACGTTGACGACGCAACAATGCCTCGCGAACGCGCGGGAGTGCAGCGACTTTCGACGCTTGATTACCCACCTGCTCTGTGCGTAAGGTGCCCGATACGTCTTCCCCTTCGAGAATCACCTTCACCAGATCACCTTCGGCAATAAATTGAACGTCTAGGTTCGCAGCCAGCGGTACCAAGGCGTCTTCCGATGAGGTATCCACGTCATGATGAATTGCCGCTAATGCCAAAACACGGTAGATGGCACCAGAGTCTAGCAAATGCCAGCCTAGTGTCTCCGCCAACCGCATACATAAGGTTCCTTTTCCTGCACCACTCGGTCCATCTACTGTAATCACAGGCGCCTGTGTCGGCATAAATCTCTCCACGTTCGTCAACTTTACTCGATTCGCTTCGCTTGAGGCGTTAAATGGGTTTGACGCCTGCCATACCGTGACGCGACAAACACACTGTTTGCCCAACAAGCACATCGATAAATCGGCGCATAGTATAGAAGAAATCCGGCTGGAAATCATTGCTGCTGCGTGGATATCAGCAGCAATGTGTTGCAGCATGGTTATTTCGTGGTGCTGATTGCCGCGAGCTTCTCGAAATAATCAGGGAAGGTTTTTGACGTACAGCCCGGGTCATTAATAGTGACGGGCGTATCACTCAATGCGACCAACGAGAAGCACATCGCTATCCGATGATCGTCATAGGTATCGATGGCCGCGTGGTGTAACTGCTTTGGTGGCTCGACGTATAGATAGTCTTCGCCCTCTTCAACCACAGCGCCCACTTTTTTCAGCTCGGTAGCCATGGCATATAAGCGATCGGTTTCTTTAACACGCCAATTGTACACGTTGCGAATCCATGTCGGCCCTTCTGCAAACAAGGCCGCGACGCCAATGGTCATCGCTGCATCAGGAATATGATTAAAGTCCATGTCGACGCCTTTAAGCGTCTTTCCACGGGCGAGAACATAATCCTCTCCCCACTCAATCTCGGCGCCCATCGCCGCGAGTGCGTCGGCAAACTGGATATCACCTTGCACACTATGACGCCCGATGCCCGTCACTTTGACTTCACCGCCCTTAATCGCGGCCGCCGCGAGGAAGTAAGAAGCGGATGAGGCATCACCTTCCACCATAAAGTGACCTGGTGATTGATAACGCTGTCCAGCTGGGATCACAAACGCTTGGTAGTTATCATTTTGTACCTCAACACCAAACTGCGCCATGATTGCCAAGGTAATATCAATATAAGGCTTAGAGACAAGCTCCCCTTTAATGGTGATCCGGGTCTCTTGCTCAGCAAACGGCGCGGCCATCAGTAGTGCGGTGAGAAACTGACTCGAGATACTACCATCGATACTCACATCGCCACCTGCCAGGCCAGTGCCTTGGATACGTAGTGGCGGATAGCCCTCAGTTTCAAGATACTGGATATCAGCACCAATCGCATTCAGGGCGTCAACAAGGTGGCCAATAGGACGCTCTTTCATTCGTGGTTCACCCGTCAGGGTGACGTCACCCTCTCCCAAGCATAGTGCCGCCGTCAAAGGGCGCATCGCCGTTCCCGCATTGCCGAGAAACAGCGTGGTTGGCTCGGCGAGATGAAACGGTTGTCCCAGCCCTTGTACCACACATTCGGTGCGATCGCTGGACAATTGATACTCTACTCCCAACGCGGTAAACGCATTGAGCATATGACGTACATCGTCACTATCCAGTAAGTTGGTTAGTCGGGTGGTGCCTGAGGCTAGAGCGGCAAGGAGTAATGCGCGATTCGACACGCTTTTTGAGCCGGGAAGGTTAATCTGGCCGTTGACATAAGAAATCGGGGAAAGTGTCAGTTGCTCCATTCTGGTTTATATCCGTGATGCTTAGTGCCCCCAGAGTAACCAAAATACCGACAGTCTCACAATTATTATTTTTATCACCTTCAGTGAAGAGAAAGCAAAAGCCGCCTCTAACAAGGAAGCGGCTCGTTTTTCACACGGTTTTCTACTTAACACCGTTAAAAGACGCAGCCATCGCTACCGTCTGTCATTAGCCATATTTTTTCTCGAACTTGGCCATAAAGTCGACCAACGCTTGCACCCCTTCAAGGGGCATGGCGTTATAGATAGAGGCTCGCATGCCACCCACATCTCGGTGGCCTTTCAGCGCATGTAAGCCTTGTTCCGTTGCTTCAGCGAGGAAAGTCTCATCCAGGTCGCTGTTCGCCAACTGAAACGGCACATTCATCAAGGAACGATTGTCTTGGTGAATGTCATTACGATATAAGCTCGATTGATCAATAGCTTGGTAAAGCAAGGCTGCTTTTTGTTGATTGCGTGCATAAACGGCTTCAATCCCGCCTTGTTTTTTCAGCCATTTAAAGACTTCGGCGGCCAGATACCAGGCAAAGGTCGGCGGCGTGTTGAACATCGAGTCTTTCTCTACCAAGACCTTGTAATTAAGCACACTAGGAAGTACATCTCGCGCCAGTCCCAATAAGTCGTCACGTACAATCACCAGGGTCAGCCCTGCAGGGCCAATGTTCTTTTGCGCACCGGCGTAGATCACCCCATATTTAGATACGTCAATCGGACGCGACAAGATGGTCGATGACATATCGGCAACAATGGGTTTATTGGTCTCAGGCAAATCATTAATTTCAATGCCATCAATGGTTTCGTTAGGGCAGAAATGGACATAGGCTGCATCATCACTCAGTAGCCAGTCTTTCGCCGGCGAGATTGCACGTTTCCCCTCTCGCTCGCGGCGAACATTGATAACGTTGGGCGTACAATAGCGCTTGGCCTCTTTGACCGCACTTTCTGCCCAGTAACCGCCATCGACATAGTCTGCGATGGTGTGGTTCCCCATGAGATTCATGGGCACCGCGGCAAACTGTGCACGCGCGCCCCCTTGGCAAAATAGAATATGGTAGTTGTCAGGAATCACTAGGAGTTCGCGCAAATCTTGCTCTGACTGACGAGCAACGTTTAAGAATGCTTTGCTGCGATGCGACACTTCCATGACCGAGGTACCAAGGTCTTGCCAGTTCATCAATTCTTTTTGTGCTTTTAGCATCACTTCACGCGGCAACATCGCGGGGCCTGCGGAGAAATTATATACCTTATCCATGTTGGGGAGGGGCTCCTGCTTATTCATCACTTGTGGCCAGGAGGCCTACAAGGATTGACTCTGTTTTAAATGGTGTGTGATTGATTTAACACGTTTCGTGCGCAATTTGAAAGCGCCAACGCAGATTCGATCACAATTTCCATGCTCTCCTGTCAATAGGCAATAAAAAAGGGTGCAGTTCACTGCACCCTTAAGACGTTATCTAAGCGACGACTTACGCGTTTTGATCATCATCAGACGCGGGCGACTGATCGTTATCATCGCGTTGATCATCATCGGTAGGCACTGATGCCTCGCTGCCGTCCGACTGAGTGGTTGTGCCGGCTTCATTGGCCAAGGCTTCCATCTCATCTTCGTCTGGCTCTTCGATGCGCTGTAGGCCCACCACTTTCTCGTCATCACTGACGCGAATCAAGCGTACACCTTGGGTGTTACGCCCCACTTGACTCACCTCTTCTGCGCGAGTACGGACTAAGGTCCCCGCATTAGTGATCATCATCAGCTCATCGCCTTCACAGACTTGGATGGCACTGACAACGTCGCCATTACGCTCAGAGACTTTGATCGAAACCACCCCTTTGGTCGCACGACTCTTGGTTGGGTATTCTGCCAACGCTGTACGTTTACCAAAGCCGTTCTCGGTCACGGTCAAGATTTCCGCATTCTCTTGCGGCACAATCAAAGAGACGACCTGATCGTTTTCAGCCAATTGAATGCCTCGTACCCCCGCGGCGGTACGACCCATCGCGCGAACGGTGTCATTCGATGCGAGGAAGCGCACTACTTTACCGAATTGCGAGAACAGCATGACTTCACTGCTATCATCAGTGAGCTGGGCCCCAATCAGGCTATCGCCCTCACGCAAGTTCACTGCAATGATCCCGGCGCTACGTGGACGGCTAAAGTCAGTCAGTGGTGTTTTCTTCACGGTACCATGAGCTGTGGCCATAAAGACGTATTTGTCTTCTTCATACTCACGCACTGGCAGGATCGCGGTAATACGCTCATCTTCTTCCAGCGGGAGTAGATTCACAATTGGCTTACCGCGCGCATTACGCGATGCATGCGGCAGCTGATAGACTTTCAGCCAGTACATACGCCCGCGCGTCGAGAAGCACAGTATTGTGTCATGGGTATTAGCAACCAGCAGTCGCTCAATGAAGTCTTCATCCTTCATTCGCGTCGCTGATTTCCCCTTACCGCCACGGCGCTGCGCTTCATAATCGCTCAGAACCTGATACTTAACGTAACCATCGTGTGACCAGGTCACTACTACGTCTTCTTCATTGATAAGATCTTCAATATCAATGTCTGCACTCGCGGCAGTAATTTCGGTGAGGCGTTTATCGCCAAAACCATCACGGACGGCTTCGAGCTCTTCGCGGATCACTTCCATCAAGCGCTCGGTACTGGCCAAGATATGCAGCAGCTCCGCAATTTGCTCGAGCAGGCCTTTATACTCGTCCAGGATTTTTTCGTGCTCAAGCCCGGTGAGCTTGTGCAAACGTAAATCCAGAATCGCCTGTGCTTGTTGTTCAGTGAGGTAGTAAGAGCCATCATCACGGGCACCAAATTCTGGCGCCAACCATTCAGGACGCGCGTTTTCGCCACCCACAGCTTCCAACATGGCAGACACGCCACCGAGTCCCCATCCTTGATCTTGTAGCTCTTGTTTGGCTACCGCAGGCGTAGGGGCTTGACGAATAAGCTCAATGACTTCGTCGATGTTCGCCAGTGCAACCGCCAAGCCTTCCAAGATATGGGCACGGTCACGGGCTTTGCGTAATTCATAGACCGTGCGACGTGTGACCACTTCACGGCGGTGGTTAACAAAGCACTCAAGCATCCCTTTTAGGTTAAAGAGCTTCGGCTGGTTATTATCCAGCGCCACCATATTAATGCCGAATGACGTCTGTAATTGGGTTTGCGCATAGAGGTTATTAAGTACTACCTCAGCCACCGCATCACGTCGACACTCAATAACAATCCGCATGCCGTCTTTATCAGACTCATCGCGTAGCGCGGAAATGCCATCAATTTTCTTGTCTTTAACCAGCTCGGCAATCTTTTCAATCAAACGCGCTTTGTTGACTTGATAGGGGATTTCATTGACAACAATGGTCTCTTTACCATTTTTGTCGGTTTCGATATCCGCCTTGGCACGCAAGTAGATTTTTCCACGCCCTGTTTTATACGCGTCTTCAATCCCTTTGCGACCATTAATCATTGCCGCTGTCGGGAAGTCTGGGCCTGGAATGTGCTCCATCAGCTCATCAATAGTGATATCTTCATTATCGATATACGCCAGACATCCGTTAACAACTTCAGTAAGGTTGTGAGGTGGGATGTTGGTTGCCATCCCGACCGCAATCCCGGAGCCGCCGTTAACCAGCAGGTTGGGGACACGCGTTGGCAATACGTCCGGGATTTGCTCAGTACCATCATAGTTCGGCACATAATCCACGGTTTCTTTATCGAGATCGGCAAGCAGCTCATGGGCAATTTTCGCCATGCGCACTTCGGTATAACGCATTGCGGCTGCTGAATCACCGTCGATGGAGCCGAAGTTGCCTTGGCCATCTACCAACATGTAGCGCAGTGAGAACGGTTGCGCCATGCGCACAATCGTATCGTATACCGCACTATCACCATGCGGGTGATATTTACCGATTACATCGCCGACCACACGGGCCGATTTCTTATATGGCTTGTTCCAGTCGTTACCAAGTACGTTCATCGCGAATAATACGCGGCGGTGTACTGGCTTTAGGCCATCACGCACGTCAGGAAGAGCTCGGCCAACAATGACGGACATTGCATAGTCGAGATACGAGCTTTTTAGCTCCTCTTCGATATTGACTGGCGTGATCTCTTTAGCAAGATCGCTCATGGAGCCAACATCCCTCAAATAATGTTTGCGTATTCAAATACGTGACCACGGAGAATAACACAAACCCTCTTTGGAGACACGCGAATATGGCTAAGATGTATCACGGATCTCGTTAGCAGGCGCTCTGAACGCGTCTACACGGACAAAAAGCCACCACTTGCGTAGCTAACTATGGTTTTTTTACTAGGAAAGCCCACAAGGTGTCTGAGCGCGAAAAAGGAATAATTAGCTTAACTTGAGCACAAGATCACTTTTTTAGCAGGGGCCGAACTATCAACCATACTTAGAAGTGACATGCCTGACCGACCTAACGTTGGTCAACTTGATACTAAAGAGGAGGCATGATGCTCACTCGTATCGTTAACGCGATTGGTGCCTGCCTAATCGCAGGCAAATACCTTTTGGCTGGAATAATAGCGACCAGCGCCATCTTAACCGCGGCGTAACGCCGCTCCCTTCTGCACGGCGGTGGCTGGCCGTCGTGCTATTTCTTTATCTCTACATGTTACCTCCCACTCAGCGTCGCCGATCCCTATTCACGACACCCACCGGTCCCGCGAGAAGCACGGCTTCTTTTTATCGCGTTGGATTTCGTTATAATGCAGCAAAACCGATAAGGAAGCTGCAGTTATGAGCCAAGTACCCAATGTCGATCCGGCAGAAATTCAAAAATTCGAGGATATGGCCTCGCGTTGGTGGGATTTAGAGGGTGAATTTAAACCTTTGCATCAAATCAACCCATTACGCCTCGATTATGTCTTGGATAAAGCGGGCGGATTATTCGGCAAAAAAGTACTTGATGTCGGATGCGGCGGCGGCATCTTAGCTGAAAGCATGGCGCAGGAAGGAGCGGAAGTGACAGGACTGGACATGGGAAAAGAGCCTCTCACCGTCGCGCGGCTGCATGCCCTCGAAGCCGGAGTCGATGTGCACTACATCCAATCAACCGCGGAAGAACATGCCAGCAGCTATGCGCAGCAATACGACGTTGTCACTTGTATGGAAATGCTCGAACACGTGCCTGAACCCGCCTCCGTGATTCAAGCCTGTGCACAGATGGTAAAACCCGGTGGTCATGTCTTTTTCTCGACACTGAGTCGCAATGCCAAATCTTGGCTGTTCGCGATCGTCGGCGCGGAGCATGTGCTTAAATTGGTTCCCAAAGGCACCCATGAGCACCATAAGTTTATTCGCCCCTCAGAGCTGATGAACATGATTGATAACACCCCGCTAACGGCCAAAGACATGACAGGGCTGCATTACAACCCGGTGTTTGATACCTACAAACTTTCCAACGCCAATGTCGATGTGAATTATCTCGTTCACACCGTCGCGCCCTAGCCGACTGATAAGGAGCTCGCCAGCATGATCCCATCGACCATTCTCTTTGATTTAGATGGCACCTTGCTTGACACCGCCCCCGACATGGGTGAGGCCGCTAACCGCGTCCTCGCCGAGTTTGACTTGCCTCCTTTAACACGCGAGCAAATTTATACCCATACAAGTTTCGGTGCGCGCGGCCTGTTAAGTGCTGGGTTTGGCGAACAAGCACAATATCAAGACCCTGTTGCCCTCCGTGCGCGTTTTCTTCATCACTATGGGGACGCGATATGTCATGGCACCCAGCTTTACGCTGGCATAGACACCCTGCTCGATAAGCTGGATCAGTTACGTATCCCTTGGGGCATTGTGACGAATAAGCCCGAAGGGCTCACGCATCAGTTACTCGCCTTCTTCCCACGCCTGCAAAAGGCCAAAGTCATCGTTGGCGCCGATACCTATGCTCATGCCAAACCGCACCCTATGCCTTTGCTTGAAGCAGCCAAAAGCCTCAATTGTGTGCCACAACAAGGGCTGTATGTCGGAGACATTGAAAACGATATATTAGCGGCGCGCGCGGCGAATATGGGCGCAGCCGTCGCAGGATGGGGTTACACCGGTGATCAAGCCTTAGTTCATAATTGGAAAGCAGATCATATTTTCGCCAAGCCTGATCAACTTAGCGCCATTCTTGGATCCTAGTCACACCCCACATTTTGTGGGGTTTGCTGTCTTTTCAATCAGTTAAAAACGATCACTGATCATCGCTAAGATCAACCAAAATAAATTTTTTTTATTACCAATTTTTGCCTTTCAGTGATTGAAATTCTCACTAATCTTGTCGGCCTTGCGTCACTAGGTTGGTGATTACTAACTTTAGATATAACATCCCCAAGATATCCACACCCACCCTAACAAAGACTGGCTTGCAAAAAGCAGGTTATATCACTATCTTGTAACCGACTCGGACATCGCCCCCTATATATAGTGTATGAGCGACGAGATGTCCGCATAGAGGCCGACCAAAAAATCATCAGCATTTTATAAAAACTTGCGAAAAAGAGCAGTTTGGCAAGGGAATATTGGGAAAGCATACAAATGAACCAAGAAATTACCGTATTAAAGCGTGATGGACGCAAAGAAAACTTAAACCTCGATAAAATCCATCGCGTAGTGACTTGGGCTGCCGAAGGCCTCTCAAACGTTTCTGTTTCTCTGGTTGAGATGCGCTCTCACATCCAGTTTTACGATGGCATGCGCACGGAAGATATTCACGAGACAATCATCAAAGCCGCTGCCGATCTAATCTCCGAAGAAAGCCCAGATTATCAATATCTTGCGGCGCGTTTGGCCGTCTTCCACTTACGTAAAAAAGCCTATGGCCAGTTCGAGCCACCTAAGCTGGTTGATCATGTCAAAAACATGGTCGAGAAAGGCAAGTATGATAAGCATATCTTGGAAGATTACAGCGAAGAGGAGCTCGATACCCTAGACAGTTACCTCGATCACTGGCGCGATATGAACTTCTCATACGCCGCGGTGAAGCAGCTGGAAGGTAAATACCTGGTGCAAAACCGTGTCACCGGTGAGATTTACGAAAGCGCACAGTTTTTGTACATGATGGTCGCTGCCTGCCTGTTTGCGTCATACCCTAAAGAAACGCGTTTGGACTACATTCGTCGTTTTTATGATGCTGCCTCGCAGTTTAAGATCTCACTGCCAACGCCTATCATGTCCGGCGTACGTACGCCTACACGTCAATTTAGCTCTTGCGTATTGATTGAGTGTGACGATAGCTTGGACTCTATTAATGCCACATCCAGCGCGATTGTTCGCTATGTATCACAACGCGCAGGTATAGGTATTAACGCGGGCCGTATTCGCGCGTTGGGTAGCCCTATCCGAGGTGGCGAAGCCTTCCACACTGGCTGTATCCCGTTTTATAAATATTTCCAAACGGCGGTGAAATGCTGCTCGCAAGGCGGCGTTCGTGGTGGCGCAGCAACCTTATTCTATCCAATTTGGCACCGTGAAGTGGAATCGCTGCTGGTATTGAAAAACAACCGCGGTGTAGAAGAAAACCGTGTACGCCATATGGATTATGGTGTGCAAATCAATAAGTTGATGTATACCCGCCTACTTAAAGGTGGCAACATTTCCTTGTTCTCTCCGTCAGATGTGCCTGGCTTATACGACGCCTTTTTCGAAGACCAAGACGAGTTCGAGCGTCTATATACCCAATATGAAGCGGATGCCTCTATCCAGCGCGAAACAGTCAAAGCGGTTGATCTGTTCTCACTGATGATGCAAGAGCGCGCCTCAACAGGCCGTATCTACGTTCAAAACGTTGACCATTGTAATACCCATAGCCCGTTTGATGCATCGGTGGCACCTATTCGTCAGTCGAACCTGTGTTTAGAAATCGCGCTGCCGACCAAGCCACTGAACAATGTTGAAGATGAGAACGGTGAGATTGCACTGTGTACGCTATCCGCCTTTAACCTGGGTGCGCTTGAATCACTCGACGAGCTGGGTGAACTGGCCGACTTGACCATTCGTGCGCTTGATGCGTTATTGGACTATCAAGATTATCCGTTACCTGCCGCGCGCAAAGCGACCATGAACCGCCGTACACTCGGTGTGGGTGTGATTAACTTTGCCTATCACCTCGCCAAGCACGGTGTACGTTATTCGGATGGCAGTGCGAATGGCCTTACGCACCGTACCTTTGAAGCGATTCAATATCACTTATTGCGTGCATCCGTGGAGCTGGCGAAAGAAAAAGGCGCGTGTCCTGCGTTTAACGAAACCACTTATTCGCAAGGTATCCTTCCTATCGATACCTACAAGAAAGACTTGGATGCGATTTGTGATGAGCCGTTACACTTGGATTGGGAAACCTTGCGCAAGGATATCCAAACCCATGGTTTGCGTAACTCAACACTGACCGCTTTGATGCCATCAGAAACGTCGTCACAAATTTCAAATGCCACCAATGGCATTGAACCACCACGTGGTTTTGTCTCGGTGAAAGCCTCAAAAGATGGCATTCTCAAACAAGTGGTACCTGAGTATCACAAGTATAAAGATAATTACGAACTGCTCTGGAACATTGGCAGCAATGAAGGCTACTTACAGCTAGTCGGTATCATGCAAAAATTCGTCGACCAAGCGATTTCTGCCAACACCAATTATGATCCGAGCCGACATGCAAGCGGTAAAGTTCCTATGAACCAGCTGCTTAAAGATTTGCTCACCGCGTACAAACTGGGGGTTAAAACCCTGTACTACCACAACACCCGTGATGGCGCGAGCGATGGTCAGTCGGAATCAACCGCGGCGCAAGCTGCTGAAGACGATTGTGCCGGCGGTGCATGTAAGATCTAACACACGACATGCAAAGGGCCTCTGGGCCCTTTTCTAGAGGTTTATAAGATTCATGGCTTACAGTACGTTTTCTAAAATCAACAATGACCCGCTCAAAGAACCCATGTTCTTGGGTCAGTCCGTTAATGTTGCCCGCTACGATCAGCAAAAATATGAAATTTTTGAAAAACTGATCGAAAAGCAGTTGTCGTTCTTTTGGCGCCCAGAAGAAGTGGACGTATCGAGCGATCGTATTGATTACAACAAGCTACCTGAACATGAAAAGCATATTTTCATCAGTAACTTGAAGTATCAAACGTTGCTGGACTCTATCCAAGGCCGCAGCCCTAACGTCGCGCTACTCCCATTGGTCTCTATTCCAGAACTCGAAACCTGGATTGAAACCTGGAGCTTCTCTGAAACCATTCATTCTCGCTCTTATACCCACATTATTCGTAATATTGTGGCTGATCCGGCGATTGTGTTTGATGACATCGTGATGAATGAGCACATTCAAAAGCGCGCAGAAGACATTGCCCAGTATTATGATGACCTTATTCAGCTGAGTAACTATTATCACCAACTTGGCGAAGGGACGCATTCGATCAATGGCCAGACAGTCACAGTCAGCCTGCGCGCGCTGAAGCGCCAGCTGTATTTGTGCCTGATGTCGGTCAATGCGCTTGAAGCGATTCGCTTCTATGTCAGTTTTGCATGCTCCTTTGCCTTTGCCGAGCGTGAACTGATGGAAGGTAATGCTAAGATCATCAAGTTTATTGCCCGTGACGAAGCCTTGCATCTGACTGGCACGCAGCACATGCTCAACATTCTACGTAGCGGTCAAGACGACCCTGAGATGGCCGACATTGCCAAAGAATGCGAGCAAGAGTGTTTTGATCTGTTCAAGAAAGCGGCTGAGCAAGAAAAAGACTGGGCTGAGTATTTGTTCCGTGACGGCTCGATGATCGGCCTGAACAAAGATATCTTGTGTCAGTATGTTGAATATATCACCAACCTAAGAATGTCTGCCGTGGGTTTAGCGCCTGCCTATGACAATGCGACACAAAACCCCATTCCTTGGATTAACGCTTGGCTGTCCTCGGATAATGTTCAGGTGGCCCCACAGGAAGCAGAAATTAGCTCATACCTAGTCGGTCAGATCGACAACGAAGTCAGCGTCGAAGACTTTGGTGACTTCGAACTATGACCCGCATCACCATCGAAGTGAACGGCATAACGGTGGGTGGCAACACCCACCAAAACTTGCTAGAGCAGTTAGAAGACGCCGGTATTCAGCCTGAATATCAATGCCGAAATGGCATGTGTGGCGCATGCCGCTGTAAGCTTAATCAAGGGTCTGTCACGCAGGGAGAAAGCATGGCCTTTGTGATGCCAGGCGAAATCCTCGCTTGTCAAAGTGCGCCGCAGACTGATGTGTCCATTGCGTTCGACTACCAACCCGCTGACATCAAGAAACAAGTTAACGAGGCGTAATACAATCGCCTCGCCTTCCCTTCTCTTACCGACCTTCTATTCTATGCTGTCTGCATCAATATAAATATCGTCATGTCGCGTCAGTGAGGCATAATCGGCAATCACCGTATATCCATTTAAATAACGCCTTAACATATCTAACAATACAGTGGAGATGTAGCAGCGCGCATCGTCGTGAGACAGTTGCCGTTTAAAGCTTAAACGCTGCCCCCACTCACCCTCGGGCGTGGAGATAGCCACACAGATTTGTCCGTGAAGTTCCGGACCACAGGCAAGGCCAATTTGCTTTTGCTCGGGGCTGATCGTCGCACTGGCCATCGCCAGTGAGGCTGCTAACGGATTGGCCAACGCTTGCTCTGGCACATGGGCGTTCGACATCACCCAGCCTTGTTCAACCAAATAAGCCGCTTGCCCATTGAGTAAGCTTGATAGCCAGCCACCGGTGAACTGCTCAGCCACTTTCAACGCAATACCGTGACGATTAACATCAAACGCTAATGCTGAAGCCATTGGCTCATTATATGACACCACATAATCAGCGAGCCGCTGTTGCAGCGCCTCAAGTATGGTGTCTTTTTCATCATGCTCTGCATCAATAAACAGCTTCACCTCAATAAAAGGCAAACTCGAGCGATATCCCAGTGACACATCGTCAGGAAGCACTAATGATGCCATCACGTCACTGATCCCGGACTCTGACAAGCCAAATGTAAACAAACGGTAACACGATCGCGCTTTTGCCGCGTAAACATGTAACAACTCAGGAAGGATTTGGCGCTCAACCATGTCGAAAAACTCAGAGGGCACACCAGGTGTAAAATAAAAATGACATCCATTGAGTTCACAGTGAAAACCACACGCCGTCCCTTTCGGGTTCTCAATTAAGCGCGCACCGTCAGGTAACATCGCTTGCTTAAGGTTGCTTTGTGCCATCGGCCGGCCGTGTCGCTCAAAGCGCTGTTTCAGCTCATCAAGCCACGCTTCGTTCAGTGTTAGCTCAACCCCCATCGCCGATGCCATTGCTGCCGTAGTGAGATCGTCTGTGGTCGGTCCCAGTCCTCCGTTCACAATGACCACTTGCTCTGTCTGTGATAATCGAACCAGCTCGATCGCCATATCATCAAGGTCATCTCCAATGGTCACGCGACGAGACATTGTTAGCCCGTTCTCAAATAATGTCCTTGATAGCCATGCTGCATTGGTATCCGTGATATCTCCCAGCAACACTTCCTCTCCGGTAGAAAGCATCGCGATTTGTGACATTGGTGCTTGATGTTGTTGGTTTTCCACCCTGCCGCTCCTTATTGGTCACCGTGATTCGTCTTTGATTATGACATTAGACCGCTCGATTCACTACCCCATCCTAACCGTACACTTTACTTTACTTATACGTACCTTTAGCATTACACGCATCCGTTTTTTTATCTGCATAGACAGTGCACAATGCGCATAAATTCACGTTATCTTTTGTGCGAACACAACAATTAACTTTTTATTAACACTGGTTAAACATAATATGAATAAAGTACTAGGAAGTTCGCTGATTATCGCAGGGACAACCATTGGCGCAGGCATGCTAGCTTTACCACTTGCCTCCGCTGGTATTGGATTTGGGGCATCGATGGCATTAATGGGGGCGATGTGGGCTCTGATGACCTACACAGCGCTGTTAATGCTAGAGGTCCATCAGTACGCTGACGCGGATGCCACATTGCACAGTCTGGCCAAACAGTTTTTAGGGGATAAGGGCAAGTGGCTTGCCTCATTCGCCATGTTGTTCTTATTTTACTCTCTGTGCGCTGCTTATATTGCGGGCGGTGGGAGCCAGCTCAATGAGAAGCTGGCACAATGGTCAACCATCGAGCTACCGCCAGCAGCCGGTGCAGTGTTGTTCACCCTCGTATTTGGCTTAGTGGTGACTCTGGGTACGAGTAAAGTGGATTTAATCAACCGTGGTTTATTTACTGTTAAAGTCTTATTCCTGATTTTAGCGTTAACCTTACTCACCCCACACGTCTCCAGTATTAACCTCGTAGAGATGCCAGTCGAAAAAGGGCTCTTGGTCGCTGCACTGCCCGTTATTTTCACCTCTTTTGGCTTCCACGGCAGTATCCCCTCGATTGTACGTTATGTCGGGATAGATCTGCCTTCACTACGTAAAGTGATGATCGTCGGCTCGACTCTTCCACTTGCACTGTACATTTTTTGGCAAGTCGCGAGTTTAGGAACAGTGGCACAAGCTACCTTGGTGCAAAACGGTGAACTGTCTCAGTTCGTTGCCATCATCCAATCGGTGGTGCAACAAGATTATATCGCCTCCAGTATTTCGCTTTTTGCTGATTTAGCCTTAGCCACGTCATTTCTCGGCGTTAGCTTAGGATTATTTGACTTTATTTCCGATAGCTTTAATCGCCAAGACAGTGTGCGTGGCCGCTTGCAAACCGCCGCTATTACTTACTTACCGCCTTTGGTGTTCGCACTTTTCTACCCTCAAGGGTTTATCACTGCGTTAGGTTACGCGGCAATTGCTCTGGTGATTCTTGCGGTGGTGCTACCTGTGCTGATGGTGCGTAAAGCACGTCAAACCGTCTCGACGGATGAGCATTATCAGGTGATTGGTGGGAATCTTGGCCTTAGCTTGGCAATGGTGGGAGGCATAAGCGTTGTGGTGGCACAGTTTATAGGCTGATCATCGTTCGCGAAGTATCCAATGATTCAATGGCGCCCCACTGACTCTGGGGCGTCATTGCGTTTTACGCGTTTCATCCACCCATCAAGCCGCGTACCAGCGTGCTGACCCCAGCTAAGGTACAGAGTAGCAACATTGCCCGACGGACGAGATGCGGTTTCACCTTTGGTGCGACCCGATAAGCAAGCCATGTCGCCACCAGTACAGCAGGCACCGCAAAAGCCGCTTGCTTTAAGTGCCACCATGTCAGAAAGTCCGTGGCGCTTAAGGCGATCAAAGACAAGATGCAGCTGATCGCAAAGTACCCCGCCAGGCATGCGCGCATCTTATTGACATCAGCGTGTTGCAGTACAAGGGCCATTGGCGGGCCACCAATACTCGTCGTCGTGCCCATCACCCCAGAGGTAAAACCGGCGACAAAAAAGTTTCGTCGATTAGGGGCAATGTCAAAGCGCATGACACTGGCCAATACTGCGATTAAGACGGCTGCCCCGATGATAATTTCCAGCATTTGTGTTGTGACGACCAACATCACGCCTCCGGCCACGGCAGTACCTGGCACACGGCCTAAGTAAGCCCAACTAAGATCACGAAATGAGAGTTGATGCCGATATTGCCAAGCATTAATGCTCGCCAATGTCAGTCCCACCATAGAAATGGTGGTTGGGACGAGTTTGGGATCAATCATCAGCAATAGTGGTGCCGCCACAATCGCCATACCAAAGCCTACCAAGCTTTGCACAAAACAGCCGAGACCCAAGATCATGGCCACCGCTATGGAAACGCCGATATCAGGCATAAAAAGTAACTTCAGGTAAAGATAGGTAACCAGAGTGTAACGATTTACTCAATCTTGAGCGAGCTTTTACGGCTGATCATCTTATCGACACTTGTTCACCGCGCGTAACACGTCAGGGATGGGCTGGTGTGCTGGGCGCATTAATCATTTCAGCATGAATCAATAGATTGCGAGGCGTCAATTCACGCTCACAAAACTGCATCAGACTCACCGAGTATCCGTGTTGCTCAAGATATAACACCCTGTCCAACACCAGCCATATTTCCATTGCTCGGCGAAAAGCGCTCTTAACGACGTTGATTTGTTCGAGAATGGAAAAACGCACCTCCCCGCGGCGAAAGTAGCCATCCACATCGAAATCATCGGGTAACGAGAGCCCTTTTTGTGCCGCACCCCAACGACAGAATTCCGCAAACCCTTGGCTAAGTTGTGATTTTTTCAGTGCAGGTAATGGCAAGTAATGATCCTGGTTTTGCCAGTCTCGCTGCCATTCATCAAAGCCTAAGCGATAAATAACTTCCTGTTCCCGTTGGCGACGCACTCGCTGTCCGCCAGTCACCGATTCTTGGACGGCAAGTTTAAGGTCAGCTTTTGTCAGCCGCATTCCCGTATTCTGGGCGACATCCGAGAGTGGCTGATAAATCTCCCCCCGAATCAGCTGATAGCAACATGGAGAGACGGATAGACGCGGCATACCACACGTCACTGCTTTTTGCAGGAGCGTTACATGCAAGTCGCCGCAGGCATGTAACGCTAATCCGTGATCACAACCGGCCATCACAGCGGCAGCCTCCGTGCCCATGGCATCTAAGGGATAAAATCGCATCGCGAGGGCGTTGCGCTGTGCAAACGCTTGTCCTTGATCACAAAGTGCTTTTTGCCATTCGATACTCTCAACCGGCTTATCGGTCACCGATGAGATGGCACGCCCGAGATACCCTTTTCCGGCACACCATTCGAGATAGCGTACCGTCTCCCCGTGAGTGGGAACCGCACCGATGTATGCCTCGATTTGCGCCCACTTTCTTCCCGGAACCCCTACCGCCAACCGCGGATCCACACCCACCTTGGTCGTACTCGCCTGCGGTACAGCAGTCAGTTCGGTCAATGACGCCAACGCAGGCCACCAGCTCGACAACTGGGTAATCACAGCTTCAGGTGCTGCCTTGAGTGCTGTTATCTGGGAATAATCCAAGCTGGCTAGCCAAGCGCACAATGCGTCTTCTTCCTGCCACGGTAAACATCTATGTGCCATTGGCATCGGTTGCCATAACCACTGAAACTGGGTAAGAAGTTGGGTTAATTGAGTGAACTGTTGCTGAAAAGAGACGGAAGACATGGCTGCTATCAGGACTTGAATAAAAGCGTGATCAAAAAAGGCTGCTTGACGCAGCCATATCGTACACGGGAAGTTTAGCGAATTGGCAGCGGAATGTCCTTAAACATGGCATCAATTTCTTCGTTTGAACGCAGAGCCACCGCTTTATCTATCATATTGCGCGTCAGGTGTGGGGCGAAGCGTTCAATAAAGTCATACATGTAGCTGCGAAGGAAGGTGCCTTTACGAAATCCAATTTTGGTCGTGCTAGCACCAAAAATATGGCTAGCGTCAATGGCGACCAGGTCCGAGTCAGCTTGACTATCCATCGCCATACTGGCGATAACGCCAACCCCTAACCCTAACTTCACATAGGTTTTAATTACGTCCGCGTCTGTGGCGGTAAATACAATCTTGGGAGTGAGATGGGCGCGATGGAACGCCTCATCCAACTCTGAACGCCCGGTAAAACCGAAGACATAGGTCACAAGAGAATAGGCCGCTAAATCCTCAATGGTGATATTGTTTTTTTTCTGTGCCAGTGGGTGATCAGGCGTCACAATAATCGAACGATTCCAGTGGTAACACGGCAGCATCACTAAGTCTTCATAGAGGTGGAAAGCTTCGGTCGCGATAGCAAAATCTGATGTGCCTTTGGCGACCGAGCTGGAGATCTGCGTCGGCGTTCCCTGATGCATATGCAAAGAGACTTTAGGGTAGCGGGCAGTAAATGCTTTGATCACATCGGGCAATGCATATCGTGCCTGTGTGTGGGTGGTGGAAATATTGAGATTTCCCATTTCTGGATGAGTATGTTCACTCGCCACCGCTTTAATGCTTTCCACCCGAGACAAAATACTTTGAGATATTTCCACAATGGCCTCACCAGCAGGAGTGACTTGGGTAAGGTGTTTGCCACTGCGCTCAAATATTTGCACGCCTAGTTCGTCTTCTAGTAATCGAACTTGTTTACTGATCCCAGGCTGAGAGGTATACAAACTCTCTGCGGTCGCAGACACATTTAGGTTGTGGTTGACGACCTCAACGATATATCTAAGCTGTTGTAATTTCATAGTGCAGACGCGCGAGCCTCATGGGTTAAGTGACAGCATTGGGTTGTGATAGATTATTTATATACCCAAATTAGACTATTTAATAGGCTTTGGTTATATAAACGTTAGCGATTGCACATTCACTAAGCAATTTGGTGAACAAATAGGGTATTGCCCAATCGCTAAAATCCGATTATTTCAACCAGTTTATCGCCAAGTGCACGATTATGGGCCACACTATTACCAGCGCATGCGAATCGGATGTAATGTGCAGAGTTAGATGCGGATCACTCATGCTGCCTCCATCCTTGATTGATGCTATCTCTGTCGGTTGAGATCGTGTATCTTAACCAGTTGAGTTTATTACAAGGAACATCGACGCTGAATTATGAATATTGCCTTGATAGCTGGCCTTTGTGTCATATTGCTCGGCCTGATTGTCGGCTACAACATATTGGCTCAACAACGTAAGCAAATTGAATCTCACAAGCGCCAAGAGATGGCTAAGCACATTGCAGTGATTGACGCCACTGAAGAGCTGATTGGTAATGCACATAATCTGCCATATAGCGGGACGCTGTTGGTTTGCTTGAATAAGAAGATCCTAGATTCTTTGAAAGCCATGTACGAGATTGATAATTCCGATAAATCTATCAAGCAACGTATTAGTGCGACGCAAGCGCAGATCGATGAAATCAAACAAAGCTACTCAAACCGCGAGTCGACTTCCTTTAAAGTGCCAGATAACGATCGACAAGCGATTTCGATGCTCAAGCTAGTAAAACGTCTGCGCTCCGTGGTAAAAGCGGAGCACTCTAAGGGACGACTAGCGACGCAAGCGTTTGTGGCTGAGAACGCACGCTTGGAAAAGATGCAACTTAAAATCAATATTGAGAATGTGATTAAGCGTGCCAATGACGCCAAGCAAAAAGGGCAAATGGGCACCGCTCAGCAGTTATTGAAAAAAGCCATTGATGTGGTCTCGCCCAAAACCGATGATTACTCTCAAGAGATGAAAAAGCATTTAGAGCAAATGCATAGCGATATTACCCATACACTGAATACGGGCCATGAAAAACTCCAGTCGGAGCAAGAAGAAGAAAGAAGCGATCTAGACGAGTTGTTTGCACCGAAAAAGAAATGGTAAGTCAGCTCACGTAGGCTCAAAACAAAGGCGCGTTCATCACGCGCCTTTTGCTTATTCTTCTCACCCATGCGTTCATTCTAGACGCGCACTCTCTCAACTAACGAGGCAAAAGATGCGCTTCAATATGATTCAGCACCCCATCTGCCGCTTGTTCAAGCAAGTCTAACACCCGCTCAAAGCCGTCAGGGCCACCATAATAAGGGTCGGGGATCGGCCCCTCGGTATGCTCGCCCCAGTGGAGAAATAAAGACAGCTTGCCTTGGTGCTCGGGTGGGCATTGTGCTTGCAAGTCAGCCAGGTTGCTCTCATCGGCTGCCAGAATCATGTCATGACACACAAAGTCTGCAGGGCCGACCTGGCGCGCTCGAATACCTTCAAACGAGTAGCCTCTCGCCTGCCCTGCCGCTTGGCTACGTCTATCAGGCGGGTTACCCTGGTGATAACCTGCCGTGCCCGCCGAATCAATATCGACTGCCAAGCCTCGCGCCTGTGCGCGAGTACGTAATACGGCTTCTGCGGTGGGCGAACGACAGATGTTACCCAAGCACACCACCAAAACACTGGGCCTTTGATTATCAGTTGTCATCAGCGTCAAACCTCCTTATTGATAAGCCCTCAGATTACCAATAAGGCTAAGCACTGCCTATAGTGAGGCAGGTAATACTCGGTGATAGGGCAGTTTGTCAGCACCTATGCTGGCACGGAATAATCCACAACAATAATGTCTTCCAGGATAGGACGAAATATCGCTTTTAGCGCCTCATGTTCAGGATGCGGTAAATAGCGCTCCCGCGCAGCACTATCACGAAACGTCATCACAATCACATGCGTGTAGCCTTGGTCTTTACCTTCTGGGCTGTTGTTTTCTCCCCATTCGACCGGCCCAACGCCATCAATGACGCTAGGCATTGATTCAAATTTATCTTTCAATGCTTGGATCTGATCATCGCGCGCGTTAGCGGTAAAACGAACAAGCAATACATGACGAATCATTTCTTTTCTCCTCGTGTCACTATTCCATCCGATCCGTCAAAAACGTTTTAAACGCCTGCCAAGACTTTTTATCAGCTTTTTCACGGTACCTCTCCGAGCCAAATACGGTAAACGCATGCGGCGCCCCACCATACACTTGCGACCAGTAATCGACACCCGCCTGCTCTAGCGTTTGTATAAAGGTCGCAAAATCTGCCATGGGCACCGCTTTATCCGCCCCACCATGAGCAATAAACAGTGGCGCAATGTCCTCTGAATAGCCTTGGCCATCTGGCGTGCCCAAACCGCCATGAAAACTCGCGTAGCCACTGACAGGCATATTGCCTGGATTGCGTGCAAGCTCTAACGTCACCGTGCCACCGAAACAATAGCCAGCCACTACTGGCTGCGTCACACCTTGCGATTGCGCGGCACTCATCCCTGCTTCAATCAGCTCGCGCATCCGCACTCTGTCTTCATACAGTGAACGAGTCGCCGCTTTCTTCGCCTCTAGACTGGTCGGTCGATTCCCGGCGCCAAACATGTCCAATGCGAACGTACGATAGCCTAAGTTTGCCAGCATATCCGCACGTTGACGTTCGTAGTCCGTTAGCCCATCCCAGTCATGAATAATCACCACACTGCCGTTCTCAAAAGAAGCAGGGATCGCCAGGTAGCCGGAAAATGCCTCCCCGTCTAACTGATAACCTATCTGTTTACCCGCCACAGCAGGCAGCGAGCATAGAGCCAACAAAGCAATAAGAGCGTGCGTTCCTTTTCTCATCATAGCGTCCTTTGGCTGGGGCCGTCGGTTTGCGGCCAGAATGTCATGGGTGGCATCCACCCTATCGTCCCTTTACTATAGACCTAAGTTAACCAAAGGTTGGAAATCACATGTCAGAACACAGTCATCAACAGCGCCAGCAAAAACTGAAAGAAAAAGTCGATGCTCGGATTGACGCCGCACAACAAGAAAAAGGGCTATTTCTTATTATTACAGGCAACGGCAAAGGCAAATCGACATCCGCTTTTGGCACCGTCGCACGCGCGGCAGGCCATGGTTTCAAATGCGGGGTGGCGCAGTATATCAAGGGAACGTGGGCATGCGGTGAGCGAGACTTACTCAGGCAGCATGGCGTGGACTTTCATGTGATGAGTACAGGGTTTACCTGGGATACCCAAGATAAAACAGCCGACACGCAAGCCGCACAAAAAATCTGGTCAGCATGCAAAACCATGCTCAGCGACCCTAGTTATGATTTGGTCGTCTTGGACGAAATCACCTATATGATCACCTATGGCTACATTGACCTGGACGATGTCATCGATGCAATTAGCCAACGCCCAAGTGAGCAATCTGTGCTGATCACGGGTCGAGGCGCTCACCGTCGTTTAATCGAAATCGCCGATACTGTCTCTGAAGTTCGCAATGTCAAACATGCGTTTGATGCCGGCATTAAAGCGCGCCAAGGCATTGATTGGTAACCTTTGACAACGTGAGACAATACGTGTGCACGGCGTGCGCTCATTGTTTTTCAGAGGCCGTCGCCGGTAAGGCGGCAGATGAGATGGGCTCGGCCCAACGCGGGTCAGTTTGCTGACACGACTGCCGGCAGAGTTTGGCGTCAATCGATTGATCGCCCAACAAACGTTGCCACAACGCGGGTAGCGCGGTCTCGGGCAACGGGCCAGGCTCAAGTTGTTTGGGCGACACAGGGTACCAGTCCCCGTCTGTATTTTGTTCTGCCAGTAAAAACTGGAACGGCTGATAGGCGGCCACACCAAAGCGCAAGTCGGTGACTACCTGCTGCCCGTTTCGGTTTTCAAAGCGAATAAAATTACGTGAAAACGTCCGCAGAGCGCTGAGGGTATCAGAGTTGGCCAGTGGCCACTCTCCTAGAGGCTGCGCCACCCAATCAATTGACGGGTTGGCATCAAGTCGTGAGGCTAACCCCTCCCAGTATTGCTCTTCGCCACTGACGACCACACGCCACAGTAAGGTATTAAACGGCGTTGGCATAATGATTAACGGCTGGCCTTCCAGCAAGGTTCCTTGTGTTTGTTCGGCAACACGGGTTTTTATTTGTTGGAGCTGGTACACAGAGCTGGCCAAGTAAAGGCTCGAGACCATCAACCCAACACCACATGCCTTGGCTCCCAGATGGCGCCATACCAATGCGCTGATGAGCGCAACCAGTAGAGGCACCGTATACAGGGGATCGATAATAAACAGACTCGCCACCGCTACCGATGGCACCTCAAGCGGCCAGAATAGCTTGGTTCCATATACCGTCATTGCATCGAGCAATGGATGGGTGACAAGCACCGCGATGACTAGCGTCATCACTTGCCAAAGTGGCCACTGGCGCTGCCAGCGCCACCAGCACCATGCAATGAGTGCACCGACCCAAGGCAACACAAACAACGAGTGGCTAAACCCACGGTGATTCACAGTGTTCGCCACCGGATCGCCATAGTCAATCAAGACATCAAGGTCCGGGAGAGTCCCGAGTGCCGCGCCCGCCAATAGCACTTTCGGTGAGCAACGTTTGCCCGCGACCAAGCCCGCGACCGTTGCTCCTAGCGCTGCTTGCGTGACAGAATCCATAAACCGTCCTTTAATGGCTTTGCATTAGATAGCCCAATAGCTTGTCAGCCGATCACTGAAATAAATTAAGGAGTTTATCAGCGGTTTCTTTGACCTTATCGTCATCCGCTTTATCACCCAGTAGCTTTTTCAACCCTCGTTGCGCCTCTTTGCGGGCTTTTTCTTCCAACGCGTTATTACTGCTGAGTAGCTGCTTAATGTTTAGTTTATAGCTCGGCGATTGCCAGGTACCGGCCACCGTCACTGGGATGGTGACATCACGCAGTTCATCAATATCTTTACCGCCCTGGCCTTTACTGGTCTCGACCACCGAGGTATAGACATTAAAATCGAGTGTCTCTTGTAACAGATCGGTTTGTCCGTCACTACGTACCCGAAGCGCGGGCGCTTCCAACAGTAAGTCGGTGGTGCGAGCCATGCCGTTACCTAAGGTAAAGCTCGCAGTGAGTGCGCTAAAGTCTGTTTTACGTACTTCATTGGCGGCCGCTGCCGACTCACCTTTCAGCGTCGCTTTCGCCTCTCTGAGCATCTGTGCCAAGTTTATCCCATTAATCGCGCCATCTTCGAAGAAAATAGCGACACTGCCTTGAATCGCTTGACGCAATGCATACTGCGACAAACCTTTGCCCTGTACATTGATATCGACGTTACCCTTACCCTCTAAAAGATCAACCTGGGCAGCGTCTTCCAGCAGCGGAAGCACTTGGATCCCACGTGCTTTTTTACTCACCTGATAGCGAGCGGGCGTTTGCGTAGCATCTAACATCCCTTGCACAACCACGCTGCCTTCATAGGCTTGCGTCGTCAGCTCTGACACGTCGACCTTGCCACGGTCGATGGCCACCGTCGCGCGTGTTTGCCCTAAGGTAACGTTACTCACAGTAAGCCCTTTCATTGCCAGTGAGCCGGCAATATCTAGCGTCTTCAACACACTCAAATCAGGCTCTTCTTTGCTCAGTGGCGCCGCTTGCGTACTCGGGCTGGATTTATCATTAGAGCCAGATTCACTATCTTTTGCAGATTGATTAGGCGCTGCATTGTCTGTCGGTATCAGCGTATCGAGGTCAATGTGGTTGGTATTCAGCGCAAAGCGAACTTGGGGGATCTCCGTCAATTTAACTGCCACTTTGCCATCCACCACAACATCATCGTCGTTTAATCGGCTGATCAATTCACTGACCGTCAACGTTTGCTGGTTGATGTCAAACACAATATCAGCGGCTAGCGCTTGGCTAAGCGACTGGTTGGGGATTGGCTCGCCAGACACCGTCGTGAGCATGTCTAACCCCTGAACCGTGATCTTATCTTGCGTCGTTGCGATAGTGACCTGGGCTTGCCCCGAGCTTTCAACGTCGATGTCTGCGGTTTGCGCGTTGATATTAAAGCCCAACTGCGCCGCCTCACCCAGCGCCAAACGATCGAGGGTGAGGTTCGCTTGTTCTAGGGTCAGTGCACCTTGCTCGGCGGAGAGCGTCAACGCCAGTTTGCGCATCTGGCTTTGTATCAGGTCACTGGCCAATTTCAACTCACCTTGACCTTCCAGCTCAACACGAGCGTCATTTTGCTCGCCGCGCAACGACACTGACAGTGGCGTCCACACATCCGTCGCCAGATTGCCCACCTCAAGATCCACATCGCGCAACGCTGTCATGGTGCCCGCTTGGTCATCTTTGACGACCACACTCGCGTTGGCCACACTGAGCCCTTGTAGCGATACGTTCCACGCCTTTGCCTCGGTGCTCGTGCTATCAGCGGATGTGCCTGATTGTGGCGCTGGCTCAGCTTGAGGCTCAGCCGTCGGCGATGTCGCGATGAGGTTGCTCTCCCCATTACTCAGGGTTTGAATAAACACATGTGGGTCTTGCAATGTAATTTCGCCGATCTGCAAGGTTTGCGACATCAAAGGCAACACATCGACAGAGAGGCGGGCTTGAGATAAGCGCATCAAATCGGGTTCATCAAAGCCGGGGCGATTTTTTATCGCGACATCCTCGATTGAAAAACCCAAACTTGGCCAAAACTGCCAAGCAATGTCGCCACCGATCACCATGTCATAGCCTGTCTGTTTTTTAACTTGCTCGACCAACAATGGCTTAAACTGGTTAGGATTAATGGTGGCGAGCAAAGCGGCGATGCCACCCATGACGACCACCACCAAAACAGCGAGAGTAAGGGCGATTTTTTTTATCATTGCAAGATGCTCCTTGTGCGTAACAGGCGATACCACTTACGAGAGATACCCGCATTATCGACCATGATTTCGCGATCGGGTTCCACGTTAACAAAAAAATGCGCCCGTAGGCGCATTGCAATCGTTAAACCTTGTCTTGGCTAATGCGAGAGGCAACTGCCCCTTGCTGATTTTTATACTTTGCGTTGTCGCGTTTGTTATACGGCTTATCAGCCGCGCCCGACATAGGCTCAAAACTTAACGCACCAATCGGCATACCGGGTCGTAGCGCCAAGGGCAAACGACCATTGTTATAGAACTCCAGCACAATACGGCCCGACCAGCCCGGGTCAATCCGGTGCGCAGTCACATGCACCATCAGCCCTAAACGTGCCAACGACGAGCGGCCATCAAGCCAGCCGACGATATCGTCAGGAAGGGTCACCGCTTCATGCGTGACAGCAAGCGCGAGCTGGCCTGGATGAAGATAAAAAGCCTCACCATCAGCAATCTCAATTTCATCACTCATCACACGTTCAAGCTGGGCATTGACCTCTTCTTTCGGGCCAGACAGATCGATAAATGCTGCGCCGTGGTCATTAAACACCCGGAATTGATTGCCCAAAGTCACATCCGCCGTCACACCAGAAATCGAAGCCTCTGCCGGACGTGGCTCAATTTTGATGCGGCCATCATCAAGGTGTTCTTTGATATGCCTGTCGCATAGTCGCATCGGATAGTCCTCACGGTTAATAGATGGGGCGATACATTCACGCACCGCATTCATTTAGCTTGTTGTCCACTGCATAAAAAGCAGCGAGATTGAGGTCAGTGAAACCATCATACCCAAATCAGGCTTTCAGTAATCGCGCGATATGCGCTTTTAACACATCAATCGCAATGCGGTTTTTACCCCCACGTGGCACGATAATATCGGCATATTGCTTTGACGGCTCAATAAACTGCATAAACATAGGGCGGACCGTCTTCTGATATTGTTCCATCACGGAGTCCATGGTGCGGCCACGTTCAGCCACATCACGTTTCATGCGGCGCAACAAGCAAATATCAAGGGGAGTATCCATAAAGACGCTGGCATGGATCAGATTGCGCAGGCGTGGATCGGTTAGCAACAGGATCCCTTCCAAAATGATCACCTTTTTGGGTGTCATGGTGGTGGTTTCATCCATGCGGGTATGCTCTGAGTAGCTGTACACAGGCACATCGACAGACTGACCTGCCGCGAGGCTTTCTAGGTGCTCGCAAAGCAAGTCATGGTCTAGCGCTTGTGGATGGTCATAGTTGGTTTGTACGCGCTCTTCCATGCTGAGATGGCTTTGATCTCGGTAATATCTATCTTCCGTGATCACGCCGATTTGATGATCGCCGACTTTTTCCTTTAATTCCTTATAAATGGTGCTAGCGATCAGGCTTTTACCGGAAGCAGAGGCACCTGCTATGCCGATAATAACGCATTGGTGGTTGTTGTCACTCATAATATGAATACCCAGAGGAAGCTTGGCGGAATCTACATAAACCGCCTGATTATAGGGAGTTGAAGCCGCTGGCGCCAGAGAAAATCACGCTTCCCTGACTGACCCGCTGCTTTAAGCCTGCGATATCTGCACGTTGCTCAATCAGGGCGACACCGTTTGTACGCTTATTTGTTCAGGGCGCGTTTCCCCTTGCCAATAAAGCTGACTGGCGACGGTGGCGGCCATTTGGCGATAGACAGCAGCATGCTCGCTGTCAGGGCGCGCCACCATACTCGGTGTGCCTGCGTCTATGTCCTCACGAATCGCGACATGAAGCGGCACTTGAGCTAACACTGGCACGCCTTGCTCACGAGCCATTTTCGCTGCACCACCAGTACCAAAAATCGCTTCATGATGACCGCATTGTGAGCAAATATGGTAGCTCATGTTTTCAATTACCCCGAGAACCGGCACCTGTACTTTCTCAAACATCGCCACGCCTTTAATCGCATCAGCCAGTGCGAGATCTTGTGGCGTGGTAACCACCATCGCTCCCGTCACCGGAAACTGCTGCGCCAAGCTAAGCTGAATGTCACCGGTGCCTGGTGGCATATCAACTACCAAATAATCAAGCTCGGGCCAGCGGGTTTCATTGATCAATTGAGCAAAGGCTTTCGAGGCCATTGGCCCACGCCACACAGTGGCATTATCAGCGGGCACCAGGTAACCAATTGAATTAGAGGCAATACCATGACGCATCACAGGCTCCATCAATTTGCCATCATGGGTTTGCGGCTCGCTGTCTTTAGCGCCGAGCATAATCGGGAGCGATGGGCCATACACATCCGCATCGACAATGCCCACCGATGCCCCTTCCGCCTGCAGTGCCAGTGCCAAATTGACCGCCGTCGTCGATTTACCCACACCGCCTTTGGCCGAGCTCACCACTAACAGGTTTTTCACCCCTTTGACGGGCGACTTATCACCACTTTTTAATGGCGCCACTCTCTGTGTCAGTTGAAACTGCTGCGCCAATGTCGTCGACTGGGCATTCAGCCAGTCATTGAGTGCCTGCATCACTGACGCCGCTGCAAATGGAAACGTCACTTTAAAGCCGTGTTCAGTCACGCTCACCCAATATGGTTGGCTTGCCCACTGCTCCACCAAACGCGGATGTGAAAACTGATTCAATAGACTCACTGCGTCATCCACATTGGTCAGCGGGGCGGCCGTGTCTTTTTTTTGTTTTTGTGCTTTTTTCTTTTTAGAGCCAAACAACATGCATCACCATCCCATTGATTAAAATATATTAGGCCGGATAGCTAACGTTTAACGGATAAACAGCCTCACTCACGGCCTGCACTAGGCAAGGCATATCGTATCAGGTAAGATTTCCGCAATCATTCCATTCATATCATAAGAGCGAACAAACAAGATTATGGCTGCAAACCCACGGAAAATTCTGGTGACCTGTGCGCTGCCTTATGCGAACGGCTCAATCCATTTGGGCCACATGCTCGAGCATATTCAAGCAGATGTATGGGTGCGCTATCAGCGCCTACGTGGCAACACGACTCACTTTATTTGTGCCGACGATGCCCACGGCACCCCCATTATGTTGAAAGCACAGCAAATGGGTGTCGAGCCAGAAGCCATGATCGCTGGCGTGCAACAAGAGCACCAAGCCGACTTTGATGGCTTTGATATCAGCTTCGATAACTATCACAGCACCCACAGTGATGAAAACCGTGAGCTCGCCTCGTTTATTTATACTCAGCTCCGCGATAAAGGTTACATCACCAGCCGTACGATCTCTCAGCTGTTTGATCCGGAAAAAGAAATGTTCTTGCCGGATCGCTTTGTCAAAGGCGAGTGTCCAAAATGTCACGCCGACGATCAGTACGGTGACAACTGTGACAACTGTGGTGAGACCTATACCCCAGCAGAGCTGATTAACCCACGCTCAGCGGTGAGTGGCGCCACGCCCGTAATGCGTGACTCTGAGCACTTCTTCTTCGATTTGCCGCAATTTGAGCAAATGCTGAATGAGTGGACAAAGTCCGGCTCACTGCAAAGTGAAATTGCCAACAAAATGAATGAGTGGTTCGAAACCGGCCTTCAGCAGTGGGATATCTCACGTGATGCCCCTTACTTTGGTTTCGAAATCCCTGACCAACCCGGCAAGTTTTTCTACGTTTGGCTTGATGCACCGATTGGTTATATGGGGTCATTTAAAAACTACTGTGACAAACGCGGTGACATCGACTTCGACGAGTATTGGAAAGCCAGCAGCGACACCGAGCTATATCACTTTATCGGCAAAGACATTGTTTATTTCCATAGTCTGTTCTGGCCAGCCATGCTCGACGGTGCCGGTTTCCGCAAGCCAAATAACGTCTTCGTGCACGGTTATGTCACCGTCAATGGCGCAAAAATGTCCAAGTCGAAAGGGACATTCATTAAAGCGAGCACTTACTTAAAACACCTTGATCCCGAATGCTTACGCTATTACTACGCCGCCAAGCTCAACAGCCGTATTGATGATCTCGATTTAAGCTTGGATGACTTTATCCAGCGCGTGAATACCGACATTGTCAACAAAGTGGTCAACTTGGCCTCTCGCAACGCGGGCTTTATCAGCAAACGCTTTGACGGTCAGCTGTCGCCCGTTTGCTCTGAGCCTGAGCTTTATCAAACCTTTATCGATAAAGCCGAGCACATAGGTGAACTCTACGAGGCACGCGAGTTTAACCGAGCGATCCGTGAGATCATTGCGCTTGCCGATAAAGCGAACCAATACGTCGACGAGAAAGCCCCTTGGGTCATCGCCAAAGAAGACGGTAAAGACGCCGAACTGCAAGCGATTTGCTCAGTGGGTATTAACTTGTTCCGAGTGCTGATGACCTACCTAAAACCTGTGATGCCCAAACTGGCCGAGCGTGCGGAAGGCTTTTTAAACGACACCTTAACGTGGGAGAGCATTGCGACCCCGCTGACTGGCCATCAAATCACCAAGTTCAAGGCGCTATTTAACCGAATTGATCCAAAAGCGGTCGATGCCATGATTGCTGACAGCAAAGAAGATGTCGCGACTGAAGAGGCGGCGAAAGCAAGCGCGCAAGGGCCACTTGCCGATGAACCACTCGCGGATGAAATCGAATTTGGTGATTTTGCTAAAGTCGATCTTCGTGTCGCTAAAATCCTTGAGTGTGAAGCCGTGCCAAAAGCGGATAAACTGCTCAAATTCAAGCTCGATATTGGCGGTGAAACACGTCAGGTTTTCTCTGGGATCAAATCGGCCTACAAGCCGGAAGATCTGGTGGGCAAGCACACCGTGATGGTCGCCAATTTAAAACCAAGAAAGATGAAGTTTGGCATGTCAGAAGGCATGATTTTAGCGGCCGGCCCTGGCGGGAAAGAGATTTGGATCTTAGAGCCTCATGAGGGCGCCCAGCCAGGTATGCGGGTCATGTAACCTTGCTGCCTCGTCAATTTGCACAAGCAGAGAATAAAGAGCCCAGTCGGGCTCTTTTTTTGTCCAATGAGTGCCATCCATCGATTCTCCCCTGCACTACGAGTGAGCAATCACGCCCAAGTAAGGTGCGCAGTAAGAGCACATCCACGCGCCAGTCATTGCGCTACAAGGCGTGATTCACCTCTCAATTTTGGCATGCTTCATGCTCCGCTCTGTATACGCGGAAGCCATAGCAAGGAGAGCATATGGGATGGTTAGTGATGATAGGAATACTGGCGCTCACGATTGCTAGCGTGGTGGCGGTCATCGTGTTTCGTCAACGACCGGATTGGCGATTGCATCAACTGCATGAGTTACGGGCTTTGCTCCAGCATGCAGGTTACCTCGCCACTCAACCGCGCGTCGATCCGTATGACTATCAACGATTGCTGGATCAAACACGTCAGTTACACCACTTGGCACCCCATGCGCAAAAGCCAATGTATCGGCTTTTTTTCCATCACCTTCACGCCTTGCCACAATATGATGATGTGACCCAGGCCAAGATGAAAAACCGCGCCTTGCAGCACCTAGCGTACTTGGTGGATGAAGCCATCCCGCCCGTGTTAATTGCCTGTGGTGATGACCACACGCTCTCGTCTTACCAACAAATTTGGTATGCCGTGCTAGAGCTACTTCAAGCTCGCCAACGCTTTTCCTACGCGTCAATACAACTGGAGAACGCAACGCCCAATGCGCACCAGTCCCTAAGCTTACAACAACAAATACTCACCAAGCGTTTAGCACAACTGCGCGACCTTGAATTGGGCGATGCATTCACCGATAAGATAGATCAGGTTATCTCACAGCTTGATGATGTACACACCTTGTCACTCAATCGCCGCCTGGCGCTGGCGCAGCAAGTTAACGCCGTGATGCTGGATGCACTCGACACCTTTCTGGCTACACTGCTCGCCCGCTTTCCTACACCAGAAGATGATATCTTCAATACGCTGTCACCCATCAATGATCCACACCATCAAAGATTCAACCATACACAGCAATAAAAAAGCCGGCGCAAGGCCGGCTTAATAGCAACACGATGACACTTACCCAATATGAGTCTGTCCACCCATGTATGGACGCAATACCTCAGGGATTTCAATACGCCCATCCGCTTGTTGGTAGTTTTCCAAAATAGCCACCAAGGTACGGCCTACCGCCAAGCCCGAACCATTCAAGGTGTGCAACAGCTCAGGTTTTTTCTCACCTTTACGACGGAAACGTGCCTGCATACGGCGAGCTTGGAAGTCCATGGTGTTTGAGCACGATGAAATCTCACGATAAGTGTTTTGTGCTGGTAACCAGACTTCTAGATCGTAGGTTTTCGCCGCACCAAAGCCCATGTCGCCGGTGCAGAGCAACATCTTACGATATGGCAGATTCAGCAACTGCAATACTTTTTCTGCATCCGCAGTCAATGACTCCAGTGCTTCCATTGAGTCTTCTGGCTTAACCACCTTCACCAACTCAACTTTATCGAACTGGTGCATACGGATAAGGCCGCGCGTATCACGCCCGTATGAACCTGCTTCTGAGCGGAAGCAAGGTGTGTGTGCGGTCATGCACAGCGGCAAATCGGCTTCATCGATGATTTCATCACGTACCATGTTGGTCAGCGGCACTTCCGCCGTTGGGATCAACGACATGCCCACCCCTTCTTCCGTCGCCGGCTGGGTGTGGAACAAGTCTTCACCAAATTTCGGCAGCTGACCGGTGCCATACAAGCTGTCCGCATTGACCAAGTAAGGCACATACATCTCAGTATAACCGTGCTCATTGGTGTGCAAGTCGAGCATAAATTGCGTAAGCGCACGGTGCATACGCGCCATTTGCCCTTTCATCACGATAAAACGAGAGCCAGATAGCTTCACTGCACTGGCAAAATCAAGACCACCGGTGAGTTCACCGAGGTCGACGTGATCTTTAATCTCGAACTCAAATTGACGGGGCTCGCCCCAGCGTGAGATTTCCTGGTTCTCAGATTCATCTTTACCGCTTGGTACGTCGGCCGCAGGTAGATTGGGCACGCTCATGACCACGTCATTCACTTTTTGCTGGAGTGCCGCGAGCTCCGTTTTCGCCGCATCCAATTCATCACCAAGGTTTGATACTTCTTCTAGCAATGGTGCAATGTCTTCACCCTTTGCTTTAGCCTGGCCAATGGACTTCGATCGGGAATTACGCTCAGCTTGCAGTTGTTCGGTGCGAATTTGCAGCGCCTTACGTTGTTCCTCGAGTTCACGCATAGCGTCAACATCAAGCGTAAAGCCACGACGAGCGAGTTGTTGAGCGGTTTCTTCCAGCTCAGTTCGAAGTAATTTGGAATCCAGCATGCTAATCCTGTGCTTTCGGGTTATTGACTGTAAATTGACGAAGTTAAACCTTACCCAAAAAGGGTAAATTTGCCTAGCGCTTTTGCGGGCTTTTTGCATCTTGCTCAGCGAGAAAGGCGAGCTTTTCGGCGATTTTAATTTCTAGCCCACGATTGACGGGCTGATAGTAACGCGCCTCGCCAAGCTCTGGGGGCAGATAGCGCTCGCCCGCCGCATACGCATTGGGTTCATCGTGGGCATAGCGGTAGCCATCACCGTGTCCCATTTGCTCCATCAATGCTGTTGGCGCATTACGAAGGTGCATGGGAACGGGCGCGTTGGCGGTGTCTTTCGCGTCACGCAAGGCTTGTTTCCACGCGGTATACACCGCGTTGCTTTTCGGGGCGCTGGCCAAATACACCGCGGCTTGTGCAATGGCGCGCTCACCCTCCGAAGGCCCGACGCGGGTAAAGCAATCCCATGCGTTCAGTGCCACCTGCATCGCGCGCGGATCGGCATTACCGACATCCTCAGAGGCTATCGCTAACAAACGTCTTGCCACGTAAAGCGGATCACCTCCCGCGCTCACAATGCGTGCATACCAATACAGCGCGGCATCGGGACATGAACCACGCACTGATTTGTGAAATGCAGAGATCAAGTCATACCACGCATCCCCCTGCTTATCGAACTGTGCCACTTTTTCACCGGCCACGTCTTTAAGCATCGGCATCGTGATTTGACCATCGGCCATGTCTGCCAACATTTCCAGTAGGTTTAACGCCATACGTGCATCACCACTGCACGCTGCCGTTAACGCCCTTTTAACGCCATCATCAAAGACCAGGGACTGCTCACCGAGCCCACGTTGTGAGTCGGCAAGTGCTTGATCAATCACCGCTTCCAAATCGCTCTCGTCAAGGCTGGTTAAACGATACACACGGGCACGCGATAGCAACGCGTTATTAAGCTCAAACGAGGGGTTTTCCGTAGTGGCACCAATAAACGTGACCGTTCCCGCTTCCACATGGGGCAAAAACGCATCCTGCTGACTTTTATTAAAGCGGTGCACTTCATCCACAAACAGAACGGTACGAATACCAGCTTGCTTGTTTTGCTCTGCGCGTCCAATCGCCTCTCGGATCTCCTTGACGCCAGAGGTCACAGCCGAGATTTGTTCCAGCTCTGCGTTGGCTTGGCGCGCGGCAATATCGGCGAGCGTGGTTTTACCGGTCCCCGGAGGCCCCCAGAAAATCATCGAATGGAGGGAGCCAGACTCAATCGCCCGGCGAAGCGGTTTACCCTCGGCGAGAAGATGACGCTGACCGATGTACTGGTCAAGCGTGAGTGGCCGCATACGTGCGGCCAGTGGGCGAAAATCGTCTGCAAAGTCAAGCGGTAAGGTCGACACAGTCACCTCCGAGGCAATTATCTTGGTTGGCGCTGATCGTCGATCATCACTGAGTCGGGTGGCGTAAACGAAAACACGTCCGACGCCGGTGCTTGTCGGCTAAATTGGCTCAGCGTGAACTGGCTTTGTTGCCCATCTTGCTCAACCACGGTAAAGCCGGTCAAGGTACCATCCGGCTTCACGGTGACTTCAAATTCGCCAATCGTGCCTGTGGTTTTTGGCGTTAAGGTAAAGGTGTCAGCCTCTTGGGTGATTTGATAAGCCTGCCAATCACTTGGCTGATTGCGTGTCAGTAGGACAAACGGCGTTTGTGCCGTAGCATCCTCCAACCACATCGCCGTCACTTGCTCAACAAATGGGCTGTAGTACCAGAGCGTCTCGCCATCGGAAATCATGATGGTTTCATCGGGTGAGGTCGTGGTCCAGTTAAACAAGTTTGGCCGCTGAATCGCCAACCGCCCTTTTGCTTGATGAATCACCTCTCCTTCTGGGCTTTGCACTGTTTGGGAAAATTGCGCACTAAAGGCGTCAACCTGACTCAAGCGATCCATCAGGTGTTGTTGTGCCTGCGTTTTCGCCTGCACCGACAATGCAAAAAGTAGAGACAGCACCACCATTAGGTGGCGGATAGCAGAGAATCGAGTCATGAAACCTTCCATTCGATCAATCTTTGGGTGGCGGTGGCGCGATGACTTCGCGATTACCATTATGGCCTGGTGAGCTTACGACACCATGTGCTTCCAGTTGTTCCACAATACGCGCCGCACGGTTGTAGCCAATTTTAAACCGGCGCTGCACACCAGAGACAGAGCCTCGGCGGCTCTCGGTGACAAATTCAACCACTTGGTCGAAAAGCTGGTCCAACTCTTCCCCATCTCCGCCTGAGGGTGCTTCACCCGGCAACAAGCTATCAGAGCCTTGATCCCCTTTGGTTATTTCGTCTAGATACTGTGGCTTACCACGTGCTTTCCAGTTATTCACCACACGGTGAACCTCTTCATCACTGACAAAAGCGCCATGTACACGGATGGGGTGGTTGGAGCCATTGGGCATAAAGAGCATATCACCCATCCCCAGTAACGACTCTGCGCCGCCTTGGTCGAGGATAGTGCGTGAATCTGTCTTAGTAGACACCGTAAACGCCATCCGCGTTGGAATGTTGGCTTTGATTAAGCCTGTAATCACATCAACGGACGGACGCTGAGTGGCAAGCACAAGGTGAATCCCCGCTGCCCGCGCTTTTTGTGCTAGTCGCGCAATCAGTTCTTCCACTTTTTTGCCCACGACCATCATCAAATCGGAAAACTCATCCACGACCACCACGATATACGGTAATTTCTCGAGTTTAGGCGCCGATTCGTCCATCGAATCACCCGGTTTCCAGAGCGGATCGGGGATGGGGTTGTTGGCGGCTTCAGCCGCCTTCACTTTTTCGTTAAAGCCTTTTAGATTTCGCACCCCAAGCGCCGACATCAGCTTGTAACGACGCTCCATCTCACCAACACACCAACGCAGGGCATTGCCAGCGTCTTTCATGTCGGTCACGACCTCTGTTAACAGGTGTGGGATCCCCTCGTATACCGATAGTTCGAGCATTTTAGGGTCAATCATGATAAAGCGCACGTCTTCGGGTGAGGCTTTATACAACATGCTCACCAGCATGACGTTCACGCCCACCGACTTACCCGAGCCTGTGGTACCGGCCACCAGCATATGTGGTGCCTTCCCCAAATCAGTGATAATCGCTTCACCCGCGATATCATTCCCCAGCACCACCGAAATAGGCGAGTGGCTATTCTTAAAACGTTCGCTTCCAATCACTTCGGACATAAACACCGTCTCCCGGTGCTCATTGGGCAGTTCAAGGCCAATGTAGGGCTTCCCTGGGATCACTTCGACCACACGCACTGCCGTGGTCGACAAAGCACGCGCCAAGTCTTTGGATAGGCCAGAAATGCGCGAGACTTTCACCCCAGGGGCCAAGTCAAGCTCAAAACGGGTGATCACTGGGCCTGGGTACACGCCAACCACTCGCGCCTGGACTTTAAAATCTTCTAACCGTGCTTCAACCAAGCGGGCAATCTTCTCAAGCTCTTCACGCGTCGCCTGCTCTGCAGTATGGCGAGCGGGATCGAGTAGATCGAGGGTCGGGAAAGGCTCTGTCGGCGTGGGTAAATCCGGCTCATCTTTTACCAGGAAAGGATGGTCGAGCCCCGCCGCCTGCTGTTGAGCCTTTTGCGCTTGGCGAATGGTTTCTTGGAAGGGATCGTCATCCTCATCCGCGCCACTACTCGCTTGTGCTGCACGCTCAAGCTCGGACAGTCCATCTTGATTGCCATAGGTTGTGTCGGCGTGGCGAGACGATGAGGCTGAAGGCGCTTCATCCGCTTGCGAGTGGTCACTCATTTGCTCCGCTGATGCGCTGATCGCCTCTGTTTCCTCTACCTCAACATCCGATGACGAGAAAGATGGCACTTCGTGCTCGATCGCGATATCCCACTGCCCTAGCGTCGGTTCACTAGGTTGATCGCTCTCATGGGCCACGGATGCCGCATCGTCTGCGGATGAATAATCGGTCGCTGGTACATCGGTTTCCGAACGCGCTTGTCCACCAAAAATAATAGGCGACGCAGCCTGGTTCTGTGTGTGCTCATCATTGGTGGTACGCTCCGCCTTATCCGGCGCTGACGGCGTCAGGCGACGTAAATCACTGAGCTCCATGGGTTCAGATGCATTGGCTGCGGTACTCTGTGTCTCGGTGTCTGGCACACCTAACTCGGTCGGCGCGTCACCACGAATCCGATTCACCGCCCACGTCACACCGTTGAGCGTCATCGCGCCAAGATGGTCAACAATGGTTAACCAAGAAATACCGGTAAAAAGGGTAAAGCCGGCCGCCCAACCAAACAGCATCACCAAGGTCGTGCCTAATACGTTAAATAGCGGCAGCGCCAAACTGTTGGTGACATCCCCCATCACGCCACCAGAGGAAAAATGCCAAAAGTCGTCAAAATTCAAATCGGCCAACGAGCAGCTAGTTAAAAACAGGATGAACAGTCCTAATATGCGCGCACCGATAATGGTATAATTAATCGGTTCATCGTCGCTGCGGCGACGCAAGAACACCCACCCTCCGAGGATCGCCGCTGGAGGCAGCGGATACGCCAAGATGCCAAACGAAAAGAAGAGACTGTCGGCGAGCCATGCGCCCATGGCACCCGCCGCATTGTGCACATCACCATGCCAGGCAGTTTGCGACCAGGATGGGTCGGCCGGATTAAAAGACAATAGGGCCACCATGGTGAACACGGCTGCCGCGAGTACCAGAATAAACCCACACTCTTTTAATCGCTGAACGCCATCTAAACGCGCTTTAGCACGAGCCGCTTTGGGCTCCCGACGTAAAGAAAACTCCATCATCACCTGTTTAATACCGTTCTTGAACCGCATTCCTCATCCTACTTTGAGGCTTGCTCATGTTGCCCTGACTTTATCACATTCATGCCGTGAGGGCAGGCATGATGCATGTTTACGCCAAATCTTTACCGAGATATCACACAATCTTATGCTATCCGCACAAAAAATAAGCCGAGCATGACGCTCGGCTTCAGTCTCGATAGGTGGTGCATCGCACCCCTTTTCATCACCTGGCTAACGGGTATGGATAACCAGATGATTGCTCTGTTTAACCTCTTCCATCACCACATACGTACGGGTGTCATTCACGCCGGGCAAACGCAGCAAAGTTTCACCCAATAACTTGCGATAAGCCGACATATCCGCTACTCGTGTTTTAAGCAGGTAGTCAAAATCCCCTGACACCAACGAGCACTCTTGAATGTCCTCAAGCGTTTGCACCGCTTTGTTAAATTGCTCGAACACATCAGGCGCGCCGCGGTTGAGTGTGATTTCGACAAACACCAACAGTGATGCATCCAAATACTGGGGGTTAAGCAGTGCCGTATAGCCAAGGATATAACCTTGACGCTCAAGACGTCGTACACGTTCTAGACAGGGGGTAGGAGAAAGACCAACACGTTTTGATAACTCAACGTTAGAGACTCGCCCATCCTTTTGGAGCTCGTTCAGGATGTTGCGGTCAATGCGGTCCAATTCCTTGGAGGGCTTTTTTTTGGTATCTACCATTTTTTATTCCACCTTGTTACTTCCTTGCAAAAAGATATACCAAATTAAATAACATCTAAATGATCTTTAGCATCAAATGCTGGTTTGTTGCCTTTATACTAGCCTGAAAATTGACAATATCAATAACAAGCCAGCCGATAACACTGAATAAACAAGAGGTGACAGCATGATCATTGGCGTTCCAAAAGAAATCAAAAACCATGAGTACCGTGTTGGTATGGTGCCAGCGAGTGTTCGCGAGCTTATTTCTCACGGCCACTCTGTTTACATTGAGACCAACGCAGGTAACGGTATTGGTTTCTCTGACGACGACTATAAAGCCGCCGGCGCGTCTATCCTTCCTACTGCTGCTGACGTCTTTGCCAAAGCAGAGATGATCGTCAAAGTGAAAGAGCCACAAGCCGTTGAGCGTGCGATGCTCCGCGAAGGACAGATTTTGTTCACCTATTTGCATCTTGCACCAGATTTTCCGCAAACAGAAGACTTAATTAAAAGTAAAGCCATCTGTATTGCCTACGAAACGGTAACAGATTCTAAAGGTCGATTGCCACTCCTTGCACCCATGTCTGAGGTCGCCGGCCGCATGTCTATTCAAGCAGGTGCACAAGCGCTAGAAAAATCACACGGCGGTTCGGGCATGCTGCTCAGCGGTGTACCTGGAGTCGAGCCGGCGAAAATCGTGGTACTAGGCGGTGGTGTTGTCGGCTCGAACGCCGCTCGTATGGCCGTTGGTCTGCGTGCTGACGTCACAATTCTCGACAAAAATGTCGATACCTTACGTCGCCTTGATGAAGAGTTCCAAGGGCGTGCCAAAGTGGTCTACTCCACAGAAGAAACCCTTGAACAACACGTATTGAACGCCGATCTGGTTGTCGGTGCCGTGCTGATCCCAGGTGCTGCTGCCCCCAAGCTGGTTAACGAAGATCACATTAAGCGTATGAAGCCAGGCGCCGCCGTGGTGGACGTCGCTATCGACCAAGGTGGCTGTTTCGCAACATCACATGCAACAACCCATGCAGATCCCACCTATATCGTGGATGATGTCGTTCACTACTGTGTCGCCAATATGCCTGGCGCGGTAGCACGTACTTCTACTGTCGCTCTGAACAACGCCACACTGCCTTATATCGTTAAGCTAGCGAATAAAGGCTATCGTGATGCCTTGGTCGAAGATGCGCATCTACGTAATGGTCTGAATGTCATTGGCGGTCAAGTGACCATCAAAGAAGTCGCAGAAGGCTTTGATTTACCTTATGTCGACGCAATGGACGCACTGAAGTCGGCACATTAATCGGCCACGCCAATCATAGAAATCGAGGGCACCATCACGGTGCCCTTTCTTTACCTTTCTAATTTACCTACAATCAGTCCATTCAAAAACGAACCTCTTTCCTGCTCGGAGACGTGAATGAGTAACATTAAGCATGCGAACCTATTGATCCTGGGTTCAGGCCCGGCTGGCTATACGGCCGCTGTTTACGCCGCGCGCGCTAACTTAAACCCTGTGATGGTGACCGGAATGCAACAAGGTGGCCAGCTGACCACCACCACCGACGTTGAAAACTGGCCTGGCGATCCTGAGGGACTGACAGGACCGGCATTGATGGATCGCATGAAAGCCCATGCGGAAAAATTCGAGACTGAGATTATCTTTGATCACATCAATGACGTGGACTTATCCTCACGCCCGTTCCGCTTAAAAGGTGATAACGGTGAGTTCACCTGTGATGCGTTGGTTATTTCTACCGGTGCCTCTGCGCAATATCTTGGCCTTCCATCTGAAGAGGCATTTAAAGGGCGGGGCGTCTCAGCCTGTGCGACCTGTGATGGCTTTTTCTATCGCAACCAGAAAGTCGCGGTGATCGGTGGTGGTAACACGGCGGTCGAAGAGGCCTTGTACTTGTCGAATATTGCCTCAGAAGTGCATGTTGTTCACCGTCGCGAGACCTTCCGAGCCGAGAAAATCCTCGTTGACCGCATGATGGATAAAGTCAACAACGGCAATATTGTCCTTCATACTAATCGCGTGTTGGATGAAGTTTTAGGCGATGAAATGGGCGTGACCCAAGCACGCTTGAAAGACACCCAAAGTGATGAAACCGAAACACTGGATGTGATGGGTGTGTTTGTTGCTATCGGCCATAAACCCAATACCGATATTTTTGCGGGTCAATTAGAGATGGAAAATGGCTACATCAAGGTTGAGTCGGGCCTTAATGGCAACGCCACTCAAACCAGCGTTGAAGGTGTCTTTGCTGCTGGTGATGTGATGGATCATGTTTACCGTCAAGCGATCACCTCTGCAGGCACCGGTTGTATGGCCGCATTAGATGCCGAGCGCTATCTCGACGCTCTGGCAAATAATCAGTAAGCCCACGCTCTCATGCAGGCTGCCGTTCGGTGGCCTGCCCAGCCTATTTGTAGGCTCTCATAAAACAATAAGACGATATGGATAAATCTAAACAGCGGGCGCTAACCCAATGGCTCAAGTCGCAGAGCACGTTAGCCAAACCCTGGTTAGTTGCGACGATTAGTATTGCACTCCTCTCCGGTGTGCTTTTGATTGCCCAAGCAGCACTTCTTGCCCACCTGCTGCACCAGTTGATTATTGAACAAACGGATAAATTTGCCCTACTCCCAAGCTTTTTTGCCCTGGCTGTTGTCGTGATAGTGCGTGCGCTATGCAGTTGGGCGAAAGAGCAAACGGGTTACCGCTGTGGTGAAGCGATTCGCCAACATATTCGTCATTTAATCCTGAATCGTCTCGAGGCGTTGGGGCCGGTGAGTATCCAAGGGCGCCCAGCAGGCAGTTGGGCGAGCCTGATTTTAGAGCAAGTGGAAGAGTTACAAGACTTTTTTGCCCGTTATTTACCGCAAATGGCCATCGCCGTCCTGATCCCGTTGGTGATCTTAGTCGCCGTTTTCCCAATCAACTGGGCCTCAGGATTGATCTTTTTAGTGACCGCACCGTTGGTCCCCTTTTTTATGGCCTTGGTTGGCATTAAAGCCGCTGATGCCAACCGAAAAAACTTTAAGGCACTGCAACGTTTATCCGGTTACTTCTACGACCGATTACGTGGACTGCCCACACTCAAGCTGTTTAACCGCGTCGAAGCGGAGGCCGAGCAGCTTCATCTCGCGTCACACACGTTTCGTCAACGCACCATGGAAGTGCTGCGCCTCGCCTTTTTATCATCGGCCGTGCTGGAATTTTTCACCGCTATTTCCATCGCCGTTGTCGCCGTCTATTTCGGCTTTAGCTTTATTGGTGAGCTCGACTTTGGTCACTATGGCGCCTCCATTTCACTGTTTACCGGTTTATTTGTTTTAGTGCTCGCCCCCGAGTTTTATCAGCCGTTGCGCGATCTCGGCACCTTTTATCACGCCAAGGCGCAAGCGATTGGTGCGGCTGAGTCGATCGTTGAATTCCTGGACGCTCAGCCAGATACCGGCACTCAAGGTGAGGCCACGCCTGATTTATCCACCGTCGCTATTATCGCGCACGACCTGGAGGTACTCAGTCCCGACGGCCACGTATTGGCTGGGCCCATGCGTTTTTCCGTTCAGCCAGGCGAGCAGATTGCGCTCATTGGCGTCAGTGGCGCAGGCAAATCCAGCCTCCTTAACGCCCTGCTTGGTTTTCTGCCCTACCGTGGTAGCCTCACCATTAATGGCTGCGAACGCCGTGATCTCTCCATCAGCCACTGGCGCCAATCGATCAGTTGGGTCGGGCAGAATCCGCAACTTTTCCACGGCAGTATCCGAGACAATATTGCTCTGGCCAACCCTGAGGCAACGCCAGATATGATTAATCAGGTGATGACGCAAGCGTACGTGGATGAATTTGTGATGCGATTGACCGACGGCTTAGCCCACTCTGTCGGTGACCGAAATGGGGGGTTATCGGTGGGTCAAGCACAGCGCATTGCCGTCGCGCGAGCGTTATTACAAGATGGCGCCCTCTGGGTACTGGATGAACCGACTGCAAGCCTAGACGCACATAGCGAAAATCGCGTGCTGGAAACCTTGAGTGCAGCAACACAAGATAAAACCTGTATACAGGTATCGCACCGTTTGGACTCACTCGCCAAAAGTGACCAAGTCTGGGTAATGATGGATGGGAAACTCGTGCAACAAGGCCCATATCACAGTCTGGCTGACTCGGGCCCGCTGGCAGAGATGCTGGCTTCCGCCGATAGGAGAAACCTCGATGCGTGAACTACTGCCCTATCTTCGCCTTTATAAGCGCCACTGGTTTGGTTTGAGTTTAGGCATGGTACTGGCGTTTGCCACACTATTTGCTGCTATTGGCCTACTCACCCTCTCCGGCTGGTTTATTGCCGCTGCGGCTGTTGCAGGCCTAGCGAGTATCGCTACCTTTAATTACATGCTCCCTGCGGCGGGTGTGCGTGGCTTCTCTATTGGCCGTACCTTTGGTCGTTGGGCCGAACGTGTGGTTAGCCACAATGCCACCTTCAAACTATTGGCAGATTTGCGCGTGTCATTTTTTCGCAAACTCGCCCCGTTAGTCCCTGATCAAGGGCTGAATATGCGTGATGGCGATTTGCTTAATCGCATGGTCGCCGATGTCGATGCCATGGATCACGTTTATCTGCGCCTAGTCAGCCCGATGCTGGTCGGTATCGTCGGTATCCTGGCGGTGAGTTTCTTCCTGGGGTGGTTTGACCCAAGGCTTGGCATGGCGCTTGGACTGACCTTGCTCGCGTTACTGATTGGGCTGCCCATCCTTTTTTATCGCTTGGGTAACGATCAAGGCCGTGCTCAATTGGAGCAAAACGCAGCCACACGCATAGCACTGCTCGATTGGTTACAAGGCCACGCCGAGCTGGCTTTATTTGGCGCACGTGACCGTTATCGCGCCCGCATCGATGACAGCGAGCAAGCGATGCTTCACGCACAAGCCAATATGGCGCGTATTACCGGATTGGCCAATGCCGTGCTCGTCGCGGCCACAGGGCTAACATTGGTGATGATGATTTGGCTCGCAGCAGATGGTGTCGGTGAGCGTATGCCAGGCCCACTGATCGCGATGGTCGCCTTTACAACCATGGCCAGCTTTGAGCTGATGATGCCTATTACCGCCGCGTTCCAATATCTGGGTAAAACGCTTACCGCTGCCAAACGACTGAATGCGATCACCGAGCGAGCACCCAGTGTCCCCTTCCCTTCCCACGGACATACTGGCCCTGCCGTCGGCGATATTTGCTTTGATAACGTCAGTTACCAATACCCAGGCGCGGCACAAGACGCGGTTTCAAATATCTCGCTCCACGTGACACCGGGACACACACTGGCACTTCTAGGAAGGACGGGATGTGGTAAGTCAACCTTATTGAGCTTGCTCACCCGCGCGTGGGATCCCACCCAAGGTCAAATCACCCTTGATGGGGTGCCTCTAATGCAATGGCAAGAAACCGCGCTGCGTGACGCCATGTCTGTGGTGACACAAAGCGTTGATTTGTTCAATGGCACACTGCGCGACAACCTTACCCTCGCTTGCCCAGATACATCAGACGATGATCTCGCCTCTGCCCTGCACCGCGTCGGCTTAACCGGGCTGCTCGAAGGCCAAGGGCTAGACGCATGGTTGGGCGACGGCGGACGACAACTCTCTGGGGGTGAGCGCCGCCGTTTGGGGATTGCTCGTGGCCTCTTGCACCCCGCGCCGATTATGTTGCTTGATGAGCCAACGGAAGGACTGGATGTGCAAACCGAAGCAGAGATCCTATCCTTACTGCAAGACCATTGTCAGGATAAAACCGTGGTGATCATTACCCATCGATTGGTTGGCTTGGCGCATATGGACACAGTGTGTTTAATGGATGCAGGCCGCATTATTGAGCAAGGCACGCACCAAGACTTGCTGGCACGTAACGGTCGCTATGCACAACTCATGAACCGCTTGTAATAAGAGAGTGTACGATGACCCTCTTTTTACCCCCTTTAGCGCAAAATGATGTCGGCTTTCCGCCCGTGAATGAGGCGCTCTCTCACCCCGATGGCTTGCTCGCCATTGGGGGAGATCTATCACCTGCGCGGCTAATGTCGGCTTATCGCAGTGGTATTTTCCCTTGGTTTGGCGAAGATGACCCTTTATTGTGGTGGTCGCCGAGTGAACGCGCCATCCTTCAGCCCTCTGATTTTCACGCCAGTCGCAGTTTGCGTAAAGCCGCCAAAAAGTCTGCGTATACCATCACGTTCAATCGCGCATTCGAGACGGTGATCGCTACCTGCGCGACTGTTCGTGGACCTGAACAGACCTGGATTACCGATGAGATGCAAGCCGCTTACTGCCAGCTTCATCAGCAAGGCGATGCCCACAGTGTGGAAGTGTGGGACGGAACACACCTTGTCGGCGGGCTTTACGGTGTCTCTGTAGGCCGTGTGTTCTGTGGTGAATCCATGTTTTCCCACACGTCCAATGCGTCAAAGTTTGCCCTTTGGCAATTTAGCCAATTCTTCGCGCAACGAGGGGGGCACTATATTGACTGTCAGATGATGACCCCACATTTAGCCTCTTTGGGCACCAAACCCTGGACACGCGACGCGTTTATCGCCGCGCTGCACGCTCATCGCGATGACCCCATTATCCAGGGCTGCCAACCGCAGCAGATAGCAGATTGGAGACCATAATGAGTGTGGGGATCCAGGTAGGCGTCACGCCTACAGCACCTTGCCAATACTTGTCTCACCAGCAAGAGCAACTGGCCGTGGTGATGTCGGCGGATTACCACACGCCCGAGCGATATGCTGCACTGTTAGCCGCTGGCTTTCGTCGCAGTGGTAACCTTATTTACCGGCCGCACTGCCCACAATGCCAGGCCTGCCAAGCGCTTCGGATTGATGTGGCCAAATATCAACCCTCAAAAAGCCAAAAGCGTCATCGCAGCCAGCTTAATCGCCTAGAGATTAAAGTGAGTGATGAGCTTGATGAGAACTGGTTTGCGCTCTTTCAACGGTACATCGCCACTCGCCATGCTGATGGCAATATGTACCCTGCCAAGCGCCAAGATTTTCTCGACTTTATCGGTAGTGACTGGTTATCCCCGCGCTTTATCCATTTGTATCAACGCGATCATAACCAACTCACTCTGGTTGCCATCGCCGTGACTGATGTCGTCGCCGACGGGTTAAGTGCGCTTTATACCTTTTTCGAACCAGAGCACCGCTTCTCTCTTGGACGCGTCAGTATTCAGGCACAGCTACAACTGGCAAATTCACTCCATTTACCCTGGCTCTACTTGGGCTATCAAATCGACACCTGTCCAGCGATGCGTTATAAGGCGGACTATTATCCACATCAACGCTTTATCAACCAGCAGTGGCGGGCGTTTTCCTGGCCGCTTATTCCACAATAGTGGCTATTTTTTCTAGCAAGGAGCGCCCCAACAGGGTAAAATTCGCACCCGAACTTTACAGACTTTCAGAATAGAGGCATTATCTGTCGGTCAAAAAATTGGCTACCAGAAGAGGCCTAAGAGGATTCAATGGCAAAAGAAGACGTAATTGAAATGCAAGGCACCGTACTCGATACGTTGCCTAATACTATGTTCCGCGTAGAACTAGAAAACGGTCACGTGGTGACTGCCCACATTTCAGGCAAGATGCGTAAGCACTACATCCGCATCCTGACCGGCGACAAAGTCACTGTTGAAATGACCCCTTACGATTTGTCCAAAGGTCGCATCGTTTTCCGTTCGCGTTAATCCTCCGAACGCGATCAAAAAACCCGGCAGCGATGCCGGGTTTTGCTTTTTCGTCTCAAGATGATTAAGCAGGTTCCATTTGATCACTGAATTGGAAGTCCAACCGGTTATCTTTCAATACCACACGAACCGTCCCTCCATTGACCAGACAGCCAAACAGCAGCTCATTAGCCAGTGGCTTTTTCAAGTTATCTTGGATAACGCGCCCCATCGGCCGTGCTCCCATTGCCTTGTCATAGCCTTCTTCCGCTAGCCAGCGCTTAGCCTCTGACGTCACCTCAAGCGACACGCCCTTGGCGTCCAGTTGAGCTTGTAGCTCGACAATGAACTTATCCACCACTTGCAAGATAACTTGCTCATCCAAGTGATTAAACCAGATGATGTTGTCCAAACGGTTACGGAACTCTGGCGAGAACACCTTCTTAATTTCGGACATTGCATCATGACTGTGGTCTTGCTGAATCAGGCCAATCGACTTACGCACCGTCTCGGCCACGCCAGCATTGGTCGTCATCACCAAGATAACATTGCGGAAATCGGCTTTGCGTCCGTTGTTGTCCGTCAAAGTGCCATTATCCATCACCTGTAACAACAGGTTGAACACGTCTGGGTGTGCTTTCTCAATTTCATCAAGCAGCACTACACTGTATGGGTGCTTGATCACCGCATCGGTCAGCAACCCGCCCTGATCGTATCCCACATAGCCTGGGGGAGCACCAATCAAGCGGCTCACTGTGTGACGTTCCATGTACTCCGACATGTCAAAGCGCTGCAACTCAATGCCCATCGCGCGGGCCAATTGTACCGTGACCTCGGTTTTACCGACCCCGGTAGGCCCGGCAAACAAGAAAGAGCCGACCGGTTTATTCTCATCGCCCAGTCCTGCGCGGCTTAACTTGATCGCTTCAGACAACGCGGTGATGGCGGTATCTTGGCCAAACACCAACATTTTCAGCTTGTCATCCAGCGACTGCAGCACGTCTTTATCTGACGAAGAAATCGACTTCTCAGGAATACGCGCCATTTTCGCAATCATACTCTCAACATCAGGGACATTGACCGTCTTCTTGCGTTTGCTTGCTGGCGCCATACGACACCGCGCCCCCGCCTCATCGATCACATCGATCGCTTTGTCTGGCAAATGACGCTCATTAATGTATTTCGCCGACAGCTCCACAGCAGCACGAATGGCCTTATTTGTATAACGCACTTCGTGGTGGGCTTCGTATTTGGGTTTCAGCCCCATCAAGATTTTAGTGGTGTCATCAATAGAGGGCTCAATCACGTCGATTTTCTGGAAACGGCGCGCCAGTGCCCGCTCTTTTTCGAAGATAGAGCCATACTCTTGGTAGGTCGTCGAGCCGATACAGCGTAACTTTCCGCTACTCAATAGCGGTTTAATTAAGTTTGCGGCATCTACCTGGCCACCACTGGCAGCACCTGCGCCAATGATAGTGTGGATCTCGTCGATAAAGAGCACCGCATGATCTTCTTTTTCGAGTTGCTTCAAGATCGATTTAAAGCGCTTCTCAAAGTCACCACGGTATTTGGTCCCGGCTAATAGAGACCCAATGTCGAGCGAATAAATCACGCAATCTTTGATTACATCTGGCACTTGCCCTTCGACAATGCGCCATGCGAGCCCTTCTGCAATTGCCGTCTTACCGACCCCGGCTTCGCCAACCAACAGGGGGTTATTCTTACGACGGCGACACAGGACCTGGATGGTGCGCTCAAGTTCCTTATCACGACCGATTAGCGGATCAATACCGCCAACACGCGCGAGCTGATTAAGGTTAGTCGCGAAGTTCTCCAACCGGTCTTCACCCGGCTCCGCACCGGCCTCATCGGCGCCCATGTCACTGCTTGGCAGATCGTCGCCTTCATCTTTCGTGGTGCCATGGGAGATATAGTTGACCACGTCAAGGCGACTCACGTCGTTCTTTTTAAGCAGGTAAGCGGCGTGGGACTCTTGTTCGCTAAAGATGGCCACCAACACGTTCGCACCGCTTACTTCGCTACGACCGGATGACTGCACATGAAAAACAGCCCGCTGGAGTACTCGCTGGAAGCTTAGCGTTGGCTGCGTTTCCCGCGACTCATCGTCCGCAGGGATCAGCGGCGTGGTTTGTTCGATAAACGCATCAAGTTCTTTGCGCAGCGCCTCCAAATCTGCACGGCACGCGACCAGCGCATCGTGCGCGGCCGCATTTTCGATCAACGCGAGAAGCAGGTGCTCCACCGTCATGAATTCGTGGCGTTTTTCACGCGCACGTGCAAACGCGCCATTCAAACTGGCTTCAAGTTCTTTGTTAAGCATAAAGGCACCTCCCTCAAAAACCGCGCTAAAGCGTGATGGAGCCGGCTAAGCTTTCTCCATCGTGCACAGTAGCGGATGGCCATGCTCTTTGGCATACATCATTACCTGTGCCACTTTCGTTTCAGCGACCTCGGCGGTAAATACGCCACAGACCGCTTTTCCTTCATAGTGCACCGTCAGCATGACTTGCGTCGCTTTGTCCACATCCATGGCAAAAAACGTCTGGAGCACATCGATAACAAACTCCATCGGAGTATAGTCATCATTATTTAGCACCACCTTGTACATTGATGGCGGTTGCAACTTGGTTTTTTCTGACGATTCGGCCTCTGCGTCAGGCAAACCCCACTGGTTCCAATTACTCATAACTCATTCAATGCATTGTTAGGGTGTCTCGGTAAGTGATGTGGCGGGGCACTACTGCCATCCACGATTCCCGTCCACCTATACTTAAAGTTAAGCCACAGATTGTATTCCAGCAACCTTTTCATTGCGAACACCGTTTGCCTGAGCAATTGTTAAGCACTGCATTATGTAATAGTGTCTGACGCAGCATTTCGTTCACTGCGCGCGACACGAACGTGTCATCGCTCACTGCATCAAAATGCATAAAAAACAAGGCAATCCGGCTAGCAAATAACGTGTGGGTGGATCGCATCAAGCGCGACGGGTGAGAAATAGGCACACGCCTATCTCGATTCACAATATTCACTCCATGATCATTTTTAAGCAGGTAGACTCCTTACGTAATGCCAGTAGCGATCATGCCAATCCAAACACTTAAGGGCTAAAGAGCAAGTTATTAGAATAAAAAGTAATAGTTCAGCCCTGTAATAGCGCATCTATCACTGTAATCACACGGGTTTATAGCGAAAACATCCAGGGTAAAATCTAAAAAACTATGCAATTGAGATGTCTGTTGTTGAATGAATAATTGCCACTTCCTCACACTTTTTCGATTCGATATTACATTACTGTTATAAGTTATACCCCACACTTGACTGCCTAAAAGTATCTACTAAAGTGAAACATGTGGTAGGTAAACTAACCATGTCACTTCTATTCAATCATATCAGTGATGGCAACAGTGCCGCGCTGCCGGGATTGATGAGGTGGAATGAACGCGTTTATCGCAGGTATGCAAAGTTTGATGCAAGAAGGATGTGTCGCATGGAAACTGGTACAGTAAAATGGTTTAACAATGCAAAAGGATTTGGCTTTATTTGTCCGGTAGAAGGAGAAGGCGATGTGTTTGCCCACTATTCTACCATCCAGATGGACGGATATAAGACATTAAAGGCGGGACAAACCGTCAACTACGAGGTTCAGGAAGGACCAAAAGGCTACCATGCCAGTGAAATTGTGCCAGTCGATCAAGAAGCGGCTAAATAGCGCTGAATCCGGTCGGCCAAATGGAAAAGGCGAGCTTACCGCTCGCCTTTGTTGTGTTTGACCGAACTCAATGCCGTCTAGAGTAACCCAAGCATCTGTTTGTAGTGGCGGCGACACACAGAAACATAACGTTCATTGCCCCCAATCACCACCTGATCACCATCCGCAATGGCATTACCCTCGCTATCTTGGCGAATAACTCGACTCGCTTTACGTCCACAATGGCAAACGGTTTTCAGTTCAACGAGCTTATCAGCCCACGCCAACAAGTACTGCGACCCTTCAAACAGCTCACCACGAAAATCCGTTCTTAATCCATAACACAATACTGGGATCCGCAGCTTATCCACCACATCGGTGAGCTCAAGGACTTGCTGTTTGGTCAAAAATTGGCTCTCATCAATCAATAAACAGTCAACTTTCTCTTGCGCCAAGATAGTCGCAACGTGCTCGAATAGCGACGTCTGATTGTCATACAGGTGGGCATCAGCTTCTAAGCCAATTCTAGAACTAATTTTTCCGACCCCATAGCGGTTATCAATCGCGGCGGTAAATAGTAGAGGCTGCATACCGCGTTCTTGGTAGTTAAAGGCCGATTGTAACAAGGTGGTCGACTTACCCGCGTTCATTGCCGAATAATAAAAGTATAACTGAGCCATAACTGTCTCTACACGTAATGCCCGTTTTGGGCGAGCTGGATTAAATAAACAGGCATGCTACCGCACTAGCAGAAAAAGAAAAGCCCCGCCGAAGCGAGGCTAGATAATTAACCGACCAATTTACACGGTCGCTTTTTAAGCCACATTAACCCAGCACATAGTGCAACGAACGCAAACACGGTCGCCATCAAAGACCAAAGAAGTGACGCGGTAAAGCCTAACACCATGAAGCCTACGGTTGAGACAAGCGCCCCGCCAATAGCATAAGGGAGCTGGGTGGCGACGTGGTCAATATGTCCACATCGTGCCCCTGTTGAAGACAAGATAGTGGTATCAGAAATTGGTGAACAATGATCGCCAAATACCGCCCCCGCCAATACTGCTGAGAGCATAGGTAGCATCAGAGCAATCTCTGTCGCCGCGGCAAGATCGCCTGCGATAGGAAGCATAATACCGAACGTCCCCCACGACGTCCCTGTTGCAAAGGCCATCACTGCCGCCAACAAGAAGAGCACCACAGGCAAGAGTTGCGCCGGTAAGTTCCCCTCAACTAAAGACGACAAATATTTGCCTGTTTGTAGGTCACCAATAATATGGCCAATTGACCAAGCAAATAACAGAATGAGGATCGCGCCAAACATAGACTTTGCGCCCACCCAAAGGGTTTTCGCAATATCTGATACCGCAATACCTTGTTTACCTGTCATCACTAAGGACACAGCTAAACCCGCCAGTCCACCCCACAGCAATGACATGCCGACATCGGTATTTTCAAACGCGCCGAGGAGAGAAAAGGATTGTGCATCAGCGGCCAAGGCCTGCCCGCCGGTATATAGCATCGCTCCCACCGTCGCCACGACTAGCATAATAATGGGGGCGACCAAATCAGCCACGCTGCCTTTATCACTTTCTTCAATCCCTAAGTCATCGCAGATATCAGCGCAGTTTTCACTTTCATCGCCCAATCGACTGCCTTTTTTCGCCTGATATTCAAACTGACGCATCGGGCCAATATCCAGTTGAAACCAAACCACCGCAAACACTAAGAGCAAGGCAAAAATGGCGTAAAAGTTCATCGGGATCATGGTGACAAATGCCCCTAGAGCCGTGTAATCCGTCACACCATGCGCCACTAAAATCGAGCCAATCACGGTAATGATATAGGCTCCCCAGCTTGATGCTGGCGTGATCACACACATAGGGGCTGCCGTGGAGTCAAGGATGTAAGCCAGTTTCGCTCGAGAGACGTGAAATCTATCTGTCACGGGGCGAGAAACGGCGCCCACCGCTAAGCTGTTGAAATAATCATCGACAAATATAAATACGCCGAGAAAAGCGGCGAGCAGTTTCGCCCCACGTTTACTCTTGATCCGGCTTTGCGCCCAATTGGCGAACGCGCGTGTCCCTCCAGAAAGAGACAGGAGCGCAGTGATCATACCGAGTAAAATAAGAAACGCGAGAATACTTAAATTCCAGCTATTTAAGCCTCCATCAGCAATAAATAGCCCAGTGATCACCTCAAGTAAGTACTGTCCAGAAGAGAGGAAAGAAAAATCGGTCAGTAATACAGTACCCAGTACGATTCCCATGCCCAACGACAATAAAACCCGTCGTGTGGCAATCGCGAGGCCTAGCGCCAATAAAGGGGGAAGCAGTGATAAAGCGGATGAAGAAAAATCTGTTAAGTTCATGATCTCAGTGTCAACCAGGTGGTTGGAGATCTACTGCAGAAATGAAGACGGTAAGGTGTGGTATCACACGGCAAACAGCTTGCCTCCTACATACAGTAGCGCTCCATAGTGTATTTCCAAGTACTATGGCAGTGCTGCCCCTATTCGGTAACAGCCCCAGCTCAATCGGTGTGATGACCTGATTGGCTTCGGCGTTGTTTCCTTTTATGCGCTCTCATCGGTATCACCCTCTTGCGCACGACTTATAAACAACGCACCTCTACGTTAAGCGTGGTGCATTCTACACAACGTGTTTACTATCGCAACTATTTATGGTTGAAAAAACGTCGATTAACCCCCACCTTACTCGATGCCAATAAAATGCGTCTTATCTTCTATTTTTTTAGACATCTGTTTCAAAAAAGACAATAGAATTAAAGTCAAATTTGCGGTTAACTTGCAATTAATGAACAATATGGCGTATTAATATAGGTCATATTGTATATTTCAATTATACTGCTATCATTCTTTCAATTAACATATAAATCAAATAGGAACCAATAATGTCTGATGCAATGAAAGCCTTACTCAATTTGCGTAGCTTACGCGCAGTTGCAAAAGAGATGTCTACTGAGCAACTGAACGAAGCCTTAGAAAAATTACAAACGGTTGTTGAAGAGCGCAAAGAAATCGATCGCCAAGCTGAAGCGCAAGAAAAAGAGCGCTTAGAGAAGTTAGAAAAATACCGTGCTATGTTAGAAGCCGACGGTATTGACCCAGAAGAAATCGTGGCATTGTTAGGTGGTGCTTCCAAGAGCAAAGCATCGGGTAAACGCGCGACTCGTCCAGCAAAATATCAATATACGGGCGAAGATGGCTCACAAAAAACCTGGACAGGCCAAGGTCGTATGCCGAAAGTGATTCGCGAAGCGATTGAGAGCGGTGCGGCTAAGCAGGAAGATTTCCTCATCCCAGGCCAAGAAGCCTAAGTCCATATTCCCGCATAAAAAAAGAGGCGCTCAGCCTCTTTTTTTTATCCCTTAACCAAATTTAATTCTGTCTGCCAAATGGCTCACCGCTAACGCAAAGTAGTGCGAGCGATTCCATTTCAATAAACTCTGATAATTATTATAAACAAGATAAGCCCTGCCTTTACCATCATCAGGCTGAATCAACCACGCATTGATATCGACGGCGGGTAGCGCCTGACCATTCAAACGGCGCACACCACGCGTCTGCCAGGCACTCAATGAGTGTGCTTTATCACTGTCGGTGCCAAGCAAAGTACGATCTATTCCTGCAGGTAGCTGTACTTGCCGCCCCCATGTATAAGTATCATCCCACCCGGCTTTTTTTAAGTAATTCGCAGCAGACGCAAAAACATCGGCTTCTGTTTGCCAAATGTCTTTCTTACCATCTTGATTGCCATCGACCGCGTAATTAATAAACGAGCTTGGCATAAACTGGCATTGGCCCATTGCCCCTGCCCAAGAGCCTTTCATCGCTTCTGGCGCAATGTGCCCTTGCTGTAATATCTTCAGTGCAGCCATGGTCTCTTTACGAAAAAAGGCCTCTCGACGACCATCAAAGGCTAATGTTGATAAAGCTTCAATCACATTATAACTGCCCTGAAGTTTGCCAAAATTACTTTCTACGCCCCATAAAGCCACAATAAAACGCGGCTGAACTTGGTACTGCTCACCGATGGTTTTCAACGTGTCGTAATGTTCACGATACAGTTTTTTCGCTTGGGCGACTTTCCAATCAGGCACAGCACGCGGAATATATTCATCCAGCGTAAGGCGTCGCTCAGGTTGATTTCGATCGGAGCTGACCGCACGCTCGTGGTATTCAACGTCCTTAAACGCACGCTCAAGTAACGCATCACTGATGCCCGCCTCTCGTGCCTCGGCTTTTAAGGTGGTCACATACTGCTCGAATCCGGGCTTGGCCATCACAGGGCTCACCAAAAGTGCCGCCGCGATAGAAGCTGAAATCATACCTTTGCGCATAGTCTTCCTTTTACAGTTTTTCGTTTTTATTACGAATGGCCTGCAATGCCGCATCAGGTGGCGGGGGCAATTGCACAAAAAAACCATCACTTTGCAGGCTTTGTTTAACCTTATTGATGTCAACAGCAGCCAGTTTATCGCGCTTGTCTAAGTTGATCATCATGGCAAATTCGGGTTGCCCAAAGCTATTCATTAATGCCTCAGGCACATCATCAAATTTATCTTTCTCTGCAAGATAAAGATAGGTGCCTTCTTTCTTTTTGCTACGATAAATTGCGCAATACATCTCAAAAGTCCTCATGAGCATGCCATATTACTGGCGATAAATTGTCATCTCGGGGTAAAGGTTTGTTAAGCTTTGCAGCAAAGTGTGTCAAAACGCGTCTCTGCTGCCATTTCTCATTCAAACGTTAAAAAAACACCATTAAAGGGAGAAATGCCGCATCAACGGCAAACCCTGCTTGCCGCATTGGCTCTGTGAATATACCATGCTATCCAACGTCTGATAATGCGCGTCTGACTCGTGTTTAAATGACAAAACCGGGATCGAATAACATGCTCAAACAACCGGAGTTGAAAGGCTCAACCTTTACCCTTTCCGTCCTCCACCTCGTTGACGATAATTTTGCTGCCGCTGCCAATGTTTTGACAGAGAAAGTCACCCAAGCACCGGCCTTTTTTCAAGGCGCCCCTGTTGTCGCTGACATTAGCCGTCTATCACAATGTCCTGATATCGGTGCCTTAAAGCAGTGCTTACAGGCCACAGGCATGATTCTCGTCGGATTGACCGGCGTCACCCATAATGATACACGCGAGCTTGCGCTGAATGCGCAGCTAGCCGTGCTCAAGTCAAGCAAGCAATCCCGAGTTGCCGATCCGATTCAGCCGCCTGCCAAAGTGGTCACCGCCCCCGTGCGTTCAGGTCAGCAAATCTATGCGAAAAACGCCGATCTGGTGATCCTCAATCATGTCAGTGCCGGCGCGGAAGTGATAGCCGATGGCAGTATTCATATCTATGGCGTTTTGCGTGGCCGAGCTATTGCCGGCGCAAGTGGACAAAAGCAAGCGCGTATTTATTGTCAGAACCTTCAGTCAGAATTATTGTCAGTAGCAGGAAGCTATTGGCTCAGCGATAAAATTCCATCAGAACATTTAGAGCGACCTTCCATGGTCTCGCTTAATCAAGAAAGCTTACACATTGACCCCCTCACGCTATAAGAGAATAAGGAAGAGGAATGGCACGAATTATTGTAATTACTTCCGGTAAAGGCGGTGTTGGTAAAACAACATCGAGTGCGGCATTGGCGACCGGGTTGGCCATGACAGGCAAAAAAACCGCCGTGGTCGATTTTGATATTGGCCTACGTAACCTGGATTTGGTGATGGGCTGTGAGCGTCGGGTCGTCTATGACTTTGTCAATGTCATTAATGGCGAAGCCAATCTGCATCAAGCATTAATTAAAGACAAACGCGTAGACAATTTGTTTATTCTGCCAGCCTCACAAACACGCGATAAAGATGCGCTAACCAAAGACGGCGTGGAGCGGGTTCTAAAAGACATGGATGAGCTTGGCTTTGAATACATTATTTGCGACTCGCCCGCGGGCATTGAAGCCGGTGCATTAATGGCGCTGTATTTTGCTGACGAAGCGATTGTGACCACTAATCCAGAAGTTTCATCCGTACGCGACTCTGATCGGATTCTAGGTATTCTCGACTCCAAGTCACGCCGCGCAGAAAACGGCGAGGATCCGGTAAAACATCACTTATTACTCACTCGCTATAATCCTGCACGTGTGACCAACGGTGAAATGCTCAGTGTTGAGGATGTTGAAGATATCTTGCGTATTCCACTGTTAGGGGTCATCCCGGAGAGCCAGTCTGTGTTGCACGCCTCAAACAAAGGCGAGCCAGTGGTACTTGACCAAGAATCTGATGCAGGCCAAGCCTATGAAGATGCCATTGCGCGTCTGCTGGGTGAAGAGCGTCCCTTCCGCTTTATCGAGGAAGAGCGCAAAGGTTTCCTAAAACGCTTATTTGGAGGCTAATGTGGCACTGCTTGAATTCTTCCGCCCATCTAAGAAAAAGTCGGCCAATATTGCCAAAGAGCGTTTACAAATTATTGTTGCCGAGCGTCGCAGTGCAGATAGCCCAGCGCCGACTTATTTGCCTCAGCTCAAGCAAGATATTTTAGACGTGATCCGCAAATACGTGGATATCGCACCGGACCAAGTGTCTGTCAGCCTAGAGCAAGGCGATGATGACCTATCCGTCTTGGAGCTGAATGTCACCTTGCCCGAAGAGGGAAAAGAGAGCTAGATCTCAATTACAACGGGCTAATACAGAAAGCGGTGGCTCAAGGCCACCGCTTTTGTTTATGCGTGAGATGATGACTATGCCCCTGGGGCGTTAGGGATCATCGTCAGCAATGTCTCACCCACTAACCGAAAGCGCCACCCCGAGGCTAAGTCAGGACGTTTGTCTTCTTGACGCTCCTCTCGCCATACCCAGGTAATCAATTGATTAAGCTGCTTTTTAGAACCAATAAACTCAGGCGCTAAGCCTGACTTATCTGCCTGGGCTTGCACCTGCTCCTTAATCGCTTTAATCACCGACTTATACCCAGGCTCATCGACTAAGCGTGTGATGGCCGGCGGGCATTTGGCTAACGGGGTTTTATCCGCTTGCGTGGCCAACGTGATCAAGGTTTGCGCGTGATAACGCACTTCAAATTTGTCGAACCCATGCTCGTTCATTTGCTCAACCGTACGAATACCATAACGCGCCATTTTCCAGAGGTTTTGCTCTTTAACGATAAAGTTGAGTGCCATATTCCGGCGGCGCGCTTCCTCAGCTCGCCACTTGGCAAGAGCTTGCAATACCGCTAACTGTTGAGGTTTAAGCTGCCACGCATATTTAATATCGAGATAAGCTGCTTCATCCGGCTTTACCCACTGCTTTTTGCGGCACAACAGGCCACACTCTTCTACCATGGCGTCATACCACGGTGTGTCGGATAGCGCTTGAGTCAGCGCTTGATAAAGCGGTAGCAAGTAATACACATCAGCGGCCGCATACTGTTTCTGCTTGTCCGTTAAGGGACGTGCACACCAATCAGTGCGCGACTCTCCTTTATCTAAGCTCACGCCGACATAACGCTCTACCAAGCTTGCGAAGCCCTCGGAGACGCCATGACCTAAAAAGGCGGCGACGATTTGCGTGTCCACCATGGGGGTTGGCAACACGCCCGCGTAGTGCTGAAAAACCTCTAAGTCTTCGCTACTCGCATGTAACACCTTGGTGACCTGGGTGTCAGTCAACAGCGCCCATAACGGAGAAAGATCATCAATGGCTAGCGGGTCAACCAGCACCAGTTGCTCGCCATCATAAATCTGGACCAGCCCCAATTGTGCATAAAAGGTACGCGTACGGACAAACTCGGTATCAAGCATCACAACGGCTTGGTCACGGAAATGTGCGCAGATATCGACCAGCTGTTGATCGGTGGTGATTTGTTGATAGTTCACAAAAAAGCCCATAAAGAAAATGCCGGCGAGGCCGGCATTTCGTGATTCGTTATCGACAGTTTACCCTTTTCTGGGTCGGTTCGCATTAAGCTGACGCTTTTTGCTCAGTGGCTTGCGGCTCATCGCGTAACTCTCGACGCAGAATTTTACCCACATTGGTTTTAGGCAGTTCATCTCTAAATTCCACGACACGTGGTACCTTGTAGCCAGTGAGGTGTTTGCGACAGTGCGCCACAAGATCATCTCGCGTAAGCGACGGATCTTTTTTGACCACACAAATTTTAACCACTTCCCCAGAATTCTCATCTGGCTGGCCAATGGCGGCCACTTCTAACACCTTGTCATGTAACGCAACGACATCTTCCACTTCATTGGGATACACATTAAAACCAGAGACGAGGATCATGTCTTTCTTGCGATCGACAATATGCAAGAAACCATCATCATCGAACTGCACCACATCGCCAGTCGCTAACCAACCCTGTTCGTCGATACTGTCTCGTGTCGCCTCTGGACGATTCCAATACCCTTGCATCACTTGCGGGCCACGCACTAACAACTCACCCGGCTGGTTGTCCGCCACATCTTCACCCTGATCATCAACGATGCGAACCTCCGTCGATGGCACGGGCAACCCAATGGAGCCGTTGTAGTCTCGTAAATCATAAGGATAGGCCGCAACCAGTGGCGAACACTCCGTCAACCCATATCCTTCGAGCAAATGCTTGCCAGTCAGCTTTTTCCAATTTTCCGCGACAGCCCTTTGCACGGCCATACCGCCACCGACGGTCAAACGCAGGTTAGAAAAGTCCAACTCATGGAAATCTTCGTTATGGAGTAGCGCGTTAAACAGGGTATTCACGCCTGTAATGGCCGTAAACGGATACTTTTGTAGCTCTTTAACAAAACCTGGAATATCGCGTGGGTTGGTGATCAGTAGATTTTGTCCACCCATTTCAATAAACAAGAGGCAATTGACCGTGAGCGCAAATACGTGATAAAGCGGCAATGCAGTGACAACTAACTCCTCACCTGCATTGAGTACCGGCTGATACGTCCCTTTGGCTTGATAGACGTTAGCTAACATATTTCTATGCGTGAGTACGGCGCCTTTCGCTAACCCCGTGGTGCCACCGGTATATTGTAAAAATGCAATATCCTCGCCTTTCAAAAAAGGCTTCACATATTGCATACGTCGACCACGGCGCAGCGCTTGGCGCATCGAGGTCGCGTGCGGCAAATGATACTTAGGCACCATTTTTTTGACGTATTTGACTACAAAGTTAACCAGGGTCCCTTTGGCTCGTGGCAACTGTTCACCCAAACTGGTCAATACCACGTGTTTCACCGGCGTATTGTCGACCACTTTCTCTAACGTGTGAGCAAAGTTACTCACAATCACAATCGCCTTTGCCCCGGCGTCCGTTAATTGGTGCTCAAGCTCGCGAGGGGTGTACAACGGGTTAACGTTCACGGCGACACAACCGGCTCGTAAAATACCAAACAGGGCACTTGGGTATTGCAGCAAGTTCGGCATCATAATGGCAACGCGATCGCCTTTTTTCAGTTTCAGCTCGTTTTGTAGATAGGCTGCAAACGCACGGCTACGCTCTTCCAGTTTACGAAATGTCATGACCTGCCCCATATTAATGAAGGCAGTTTGATCCGCGTACTGCTGAACAGAATGTTCAAACATCTCGACCAGAGAGCGATGGGCATCTGGATCTATTTCCGCCGGCACATCCGACGGGTAACGATTAAGCCATACCTTTTCCACTGGCTTTCTCCTATGTGTTAACTTGCAGGCTATATTGCCTGCTTCGATCGACGCGAGGCATAATTCAAACAGGTGTTTAACCTGCCCACCATAGCGTTAACATTATTTTTACACGAGCATTTTAAGTGCGCGTTTGAATTTTGGTCACAAAATCCGTTATTAACGACACAGTTTGTTGCGGTTGCTGAAGGTGACAATGGTGTGTCCCGGGGATCTCAATAAGTGTCAATTGCTTAAACCACGTGGCTCGTTGCGCGGCATCGGCAGAGCGCAGCGCAGGATACCCATCTGTCGCGCGAATCGCCAGCACAGGGCATTCAATCGCTCGAATAATCGACTCTCCATGGCCGGGCGCCATTCGATACAGTGGCTCACCACGAAGCTTAGGATCATGACGCCAACGTACACCATGACCGCATGTCTCGAGCCCGCGTGCTACCAGTGGCATCAGTGACTGACAGGCGACTTTATTAATGGATGCGCGCAATTGTAGCGCCTTAATCGCAGAATCAAAGAGACGTGGTGTTTTTTGCGCTGAATTTAAGCGCTGATTGAGACTTTTCGCGATGCGTTCGGTGATTTTATGTTCAGGTTCAACAATGGGCCCCAACGCTTCTATCGAGACAGCCCCCGCGATCGACTCAGGAAAACTGGCCGCGTAACAGCTAGCCACTAACCCTCCCAATGAGTGCCCCACCAATATGACGGGACCTATTTTCTCAGGTTGCGAACAAAGTGTTTGGTGAAGCACTTGATGCAAGCTATCTAGATAATCAAAAAACGGGTAGTGATAATCCCCGGTTTTGTGCTCAGACAAACCGTGCCCGGGCCAATCAAACATAAGTAACCCGTAGTCTTGAGGCAGCATGGGGATCAGTGAATCAAAACTCGCCAGGTTGTCTTGCCAGCCATGTAAAAAAACCAATGTTGGCGCTAAGCCGTTTGCTGGGCGGCTTGCCGCGGCCACTGTCACATCATTAAGTCGAATCGAGGTCGGCGTTAAGCCAGACGATAACCCGAGTGCTGCCGGGTCAGACGCCAATAATGCCTCGAGAGCCTCCGTCAATGGCGGTGTCATCATCACAATCACATACAAGGGCTAATAAGGTAAGCTAATCACGCTTTGCACCCGTCCCGTGCCGACGCCAATGCGCACTCGGGAGCAGTACAAGCCGTAGCAATAAGGTCTGTCATCATCAACCACATGCTGTTCAATATCCCAAAGCTGGTGCCCTGTTACCCTAAGCACGGGGTAATCATAGGAATAATCCCCCACTTTTCCCGCTTGACGGCCCTGAAACTCGCCCAACACCGTTATCGGCCGGCCTTTGGCATAATCAGCCGGTTCAATAAAACCAGTAAAAATCGCTTTGAAGCGCCCAAGCGACGAGGCATCGATATCGGGCCGACCCGCTGTCGACGTTGGCACCGCCACTATTTCAACCACAGAGTCCTGTTCACGGTTATTCACCCCAACGATCAAGCCACCAAGGCGCACCTCTTCCCCTTGGTTTGCCTCTGTCATTTTCGCGACCACCGGGTATTCGGTCACGGGCTGGTCCATCCGGCCTTTTAGGGACTCAGGCAAACTTGTACAGCCACTCAGTAGCAACATGCCGCATAAAACTAACAGGTAAGACTTCATATCAGGCTCCTTTCGCGCCACATCACACATAGATATCGACGCCTACTAAGTTGATCAGTTCCTCTCGCCTGGCTTGATTTAACACCGCGAAGTAGGAAGCCATCGCTTGACGGCCGCGGCCATCCGGCAAATCATATTGCACGTACGCTTTTTTCGCCTGTTCTGCTTGCGCAACCGCGGCGGGGTCGACACGCTGGCGAACCGCCTTAGCCACTTGCGTCGTCTTGGGCGTTTGTTTGCGCGTCGTTTGCGGCTTTTTGCCCGCACGCTGGGGATGGTTAGGCCGGTTTGTCTGTGGGGAGGATACACCGTTAATCGATACCATATTCACGTCCTATGCTGCCGGCCTCATGGTGGTTATTCGCGCCCGGGTAACTTTTTCCAAGTGACTTTATCCCGCAGATACGTGGGGCTAGCAAGCTCCGCAGCGACTGTGTCTCCCGCACGATACGCCTGCTTAGCAATCTCCAGCATATCTTGTGCTTGGGGGTATAACACCTCTGACGGCGCTGTCTGCAATGCCAAGCGTGTTGCCAGATCAGGATAGGCTGCCCATCCGGTTCCTGCCAATGTCCACACCCCCTCGGTGCACTCAGGGGTGAATGCGTCCGGGGCGACGACCCTCTCTTCACCGACACACTGCCATACGCCAGCGTCAGTCCGCAGATATTGGCCAACATAGAGTTCACCCATACGCGCATCAATCGCCGTCAATACGCGCGTCGCATTATGTAAGCGACCGCTTTGTGCTGCCATCGCTGCCAATGTTGAAACGCCAATCATTGGGAGATCTGCACCAAACGCTAGACCTTGTGCAATTCCGATGCCAATACGGACGCCTGTGAAACTGCCCGGCCCGCGACCAAACGCGAGTGCATCCAATTGCGTCAATGTTAGGCCCGCTTCTGCCAATACCTCATCGACCATGGGTAGGATCTTGTTGGTATGCTCACGCGGTGCAATTTCGCTGCGTGTGATAATCTGATCATCACAGCACAGTGCGACAGAGCAGTTTTCGGTCGCCGTATCTACGGCCAATATTCGTAGCGTCATTTAACCCTCTATCGGTTGATCTAATAAATGCGATTGCATCGTGTTGCTGTTGGTGTCACTGCCCGACAAAAAATCGTCAATGTGGTGTAAATCCCGCGTGCGAGGGATCGCCGGCAAGCTGCGCAAAAAGGTTGCGCCGTATGCGCGGGTCACCAATCGGTTGTCACAAATAACCAGTGCACCAAAATCTTGTTGATCCCGAATGAGACGCCCCACTCCTTGCTTTAGGGTGATCACCGCTTCGGGGATCTGTACCTGAGCAAAGGGATCGCCCCCTTGCAGTTTACAATCTTCTATTCGTGCTTTTAATAAAGGATCATCGGGGGAAGCAAACGGGAGTTTATCGATGATCACACAACTGAGCGCTTGTCCACGCACATCAATGCCTTCCCAAAAGGCGCCCGTCGCCACCAGCAACGCATTGCCCAACGACAAATACTCTGCCAATAAGCGCTGCTTGGGCATCTCTCCTTGCATGAGGACGGGCAATGACAGCTGCTCACGAAACAAGGCTGACAGCTCTCGTACCATTTGATGTGACGTACACAGGAAAAAGCAACGCCCTTGGTTACGTTCAATCACCGGTCCCAATAATGCGGCAAGTCTGTTGGCACGACGAAAACTATTGGTTTCCGGTACATGACGAGGCACGCAAAGCCTCGCTTGATTGGGGTAGTCAAAGGGGCTTTCCAATGTCATTTGTTGCTTAGCGTCAATCCCGAGACGGTGATTAAAATGCGCGAAGTCGCCCTCAACGGCCAAGGTAGCGGAGGTAAAAATCCAAGCGCCGCCCTGTTCGGCCATTTGCTCACGAAAACGATCCGCCACCGATAAGGGGGTAATATTGAGGCTAAAGTGGTGACGAGTACATTCGTACCAATAAGAGTACCCGGTGATTGAGGTATCTTTTAAGCGTGCAAGCCGCGCTTTAAATAAAGTGATGCGATCAAATGCAGCGTCAAGCAATTGACTGCGGCCGAGTGATAATTTCACCACGTCATGCGCAAGATCGAGCGCATCTGATAACCGTACCAGTTCTTTCTCTACGCTGGGCGACGTCTGTAATTCACGCCAGTTACCTCGGTATCCAGGCTCGCCCATCACCAAGCGCATATCCATCGCAGCTTGCGAGAGGCGATCAGCAACTTTTTCCAGTTGACGCGTGTCTCGTAACTCAGTGCGATAGGCGATATGAATGTCTTTGGCAACATCTTGCAGCTGCCGGCTAGATAGAGATTGGCCAAAATACTGACTGGCAATGTCCGGAAGCTGATGCGCCTCATCAAACACCATCACGTCTGCTTCTGGGATGAGCTCGCCAAACCCCGTTTCTTTGATGGCAACATCCGCTAAAAATAGGTGATGGTTGACCACCACCACGTCGGCATCCATCGCACGACGCCGCGCTTTGACCACATAACAGTCTTCATAACTTGGACAGTCTTTACCAAGGCAATTGTCATTGGTGGACGTCACCACAGGGATCAGTGGGCTGTCTTCAGCCAATGCGTCACATTCACTCAGATCACCCGACTCGGTATAGGACGACCACTCGCGAATTTTAACCAGCTGACTCAATTGCCCAGGCTCGCTGTCGGGGCGGTGGCACTCACTAATTTGTCGCTCGAGTCGCTCTGGGCACAGGTAATTGACTCGGCCTTTCAATAAGGCGGTGGTTCCTGTATAGCCCAAGGCTGACTTCATCAGCGGTAAGTCTCGATGGTAGAGCTGCTCTTGCAGATTTTTCGAGCCAGTGCTGATGATGGCCTTTTTACCACTTAATAAAACAGGCGCCAGATAGGCATAGGTTTTCCCGGTTCCTGTGCCCGCTTCCACCACGAGCTGGCCTTGGTCACGAATTGCCGCATCAACAGCAATCGCCATATCTGTTTGCGGCTGGCGAGGCACAAAACCATCAATCGCTTTGGCCAGCGCACCGGTGTCTGAGAAAACCTTACGGATCATTGTATAAATACACAGGGGGAAAGCCGCCATTATGCCAAACCCCTCTTCGGGATGAAACCACTCCCCTGAGAAACCGATGGCGCATCGTAAAATCACTTTGACCTTGCGGCTGAGACAGGGTAAAACCGAGGGTTTAGTCATCAGCAGTACACGACCAACATGGAACGAAAAACACTTCTCACGGACTGTCCTGACGCCCAAGGGCTCATCGCGACCATCACCAACATTTGCTATAAACATCAGCTCAACATTATTCACAACCGAGAGTATGTCGATAATGTCACTGGGCAGTTTTATATGCGCACTGAGCTGGAGGGGATTTTTAACGATCACACCCTGCTTCTCGACCTTGACCATGCGCTACCACCTGGCAGCCAGCGCCAGCTGATTAGCTCGCGCCGCAAACGCGTCGTCATCATGGTCACCAAAGAATCCCACTGCCTCGGCGACATTATAATGAAAGCCTATGATGGCTCGCTCGAGATTGATATTGCAGCGGTAGTCGGTAACTATGACAAACTACAACATCTGACTGAGCGCTTTGATATCCCTTTTCATTATGTAAGCCATGAGGGCCTAAGCCGAGAAGAGCACGAGCAAGCCATGCTCAAAGCGATTCAACCCCATCAGCCTGACTACATCATTCTCGCGAAATACATGCGGGTTCTGACGCCTGACTTTGTTGCCCAATATCCGCATCGCATCATCAATATTCATCACAGCTTTTTGCCCGCATTTATCGGTGCCCGTCCATACCATCAAGCGTTTGAGCGTGGGGTCAAAATCATTGGTGCCACCGCCCACTTTGTCACCAATGACTTGGACGAAGGGCCGATTATTGGCCAAGACGTGATTCATGTTGATCACAGCTTTAGCGCGCAAGATATGGCCAAAGCAGGCCGCGACGTGGAAAAAAGTGTGCTAAGTCAAGCAATTGAATGTGTTGTCGAAGACCGGGTATTTGTCCATGGCAATAAAACCGTGATCTTGTAAACCGACAACATTGGTTGAGCCAGTGCTCAAACACTGGCTTCGCTAGCAATAATTTGCGCGAGTGAATAAGGATGAAACTTCACGCAAACACCATTTTGCTTAAACGCGATGGTTGGATTGGCCAACCGCTCTCCCGCAACCTGTGGCTCACTGTGTTTAACCGTTATCTCGCTCAGCTTTGCTGCGCGCGCGAGTAAGCCTGGAAACTGCGCGTGTAACGCGTCTTCAAGCCCTGATAGGGTGGCATGGCGGCAAGGAACCACAAACTCCATATGTTCCCAGCTTTGAAAAGGATAGGTTTTGTGGTGAGGAAACGGCAATTCCACTAAATCAGTTTGCCAGGCACCAAAGTGTAATGAGGTATTAAGCTGATAAATATGGATCGGCCGCTGGTTGACCATCGCCTGTGATATTAATTGCCCCTGTGCGCTTAGATGGCCGGCAAGCGATTGTGTTAACACGCTATCATTGGTACGGATCGCAACGTGATCAAGCGTTAACTGGGTACAATCAATCGCCAGCGTTTCCAGCAACTGATTGATTTTATCTGTAAAAGTTGCTTGATCTCGCATCAGGGATACCCAATTGCTGGCATCATGCATAGTGACCTCTCAAGGTTTTAAAGTGCTCGTTGTCTTCCAGTCGCGAAAGATATCAAGGATGGCGTTGAATAACTATTGCCAATGCCTGCTGTTTTATGGGTATCATTAGGGCTAATCCGCGTCGATTGACGTCATGGTTCGCAACAATACAGCATCCCGCCAACACTGTGTTTGCACGCTTGGTTACGTGGCAGTGCAGTGTTGGCGGATTCTTGTATTAATAAGCTGGAAGCCCACAAAACGGGTCATTCATAATCAGCCCGGCTAGTAGTAAAGGTAAGCAAGTGAATATTCAAAGTCTTCTTAACGAAAAAGTGTCTGCCGCGATGGTTGCGGCGGGTGCGCCTGAGGGCACACCAGCGGCAGTGCGTCAGTCTGCGAAGCCACAATTTGGTGACTATCAAGCGAATGGAGTCATGGGAGCAGCCAAAAAGCTCGGCACGAACCCCCGTGAGTTTGCTCAACAGGTTTTGGATGCGCTCGACCTCGGTGATATGGCGAGCAAAACAGAAATTGCCGGCCCAGGCTTTATCAATATCTTCCTTAACGATCAGTGGTTAGCCAAACAGGCAGATGCCGCCCTGTCGGACGCACGTTTAGGTGTCGATAAACAAGACACACAAAACATTGTGGTGGACTATTCAGCCCCTAACGTGGCAAAAGAAATGCACGTTGGCCACCTTCGCTCCACTATCATTGGTGACGCCGTTGTACGCACCCTCGAATTTTTAGGCCACAACGTGACCCGTGCCAATCATCTCGGTGATTGGGGGACACAGTTCGGTATGCTCATTGCCAACCTCGAGTTACATGAGTCACGCGGTGACGATGTCTCCATGGAACTGGGTGATATCGAAAACTTCTATCGTGAATCCAAAGCTCGCTACGACGAAGATGAAGCTTTCGCCGCCACAGCGCGCGACTACGTGGTTCGCCTGCAACGCGGTGACGCCTATTGCAAAGAAAAGTGGGAAAAGCTTGTCAAAGTAACGTTGGAGCAAAACCAACGTAACTATGATCGCCTGAATGTCTCATTGAGCAATAAAGATGTGATGGGCGAAAGTCTGTATAACGATATGCTGCCCGGTATTGTTGAAGACTTAAAAGCCAAAGGGATTGCCGTAGAAGATGATGGCGCACAAGTTGTCTTCCTTGACGAGTACAAAAACAAAGACGGCGAGCCAATGGGTGTGATCATCCAAAAACGTGATGGTGGCTATTTGTACACCACCACTGATATTGCTTGTGCCAAATATCGTTACGAGCAATTCAACGCTGACCGTGTGCTCTACTTTATTGACTCACGTCAGCACCAGCATCTCATGCAAGCTTGGACCATTGTGCGCAAAGCGGGCTATGTGCCGGATTCGGTCAGTCTTGAGCATCACGCGTTTGGCATGATGCTCGGCAAAGACGGTAAACCTTTCAAAACCCGCTCTGGGGGCACAGTCCGCCTCGCTGACTTACTCGATGAAGCAGAAACACGTGCCAAGGCACTGATCGCAGAGAAAAATCCAGATATGGATGCTGATACGCAGCGAGATATCTCAACCACGGTCGCGATGGCAGCCGTCAAGTATGCCGATCTGTCAAAGCATCGTACCACGGATTATATCTTCGACTGGGATCATATGCTGGCCTTCGAGGGCAACACCGCCCCCTATATGCAGTATGCCTATACCCGTGTGGCGTCAGTCTTTGCCAAGTCTGGGGTTGACCGTGATGCACTCGACGGTGAAATGCTCATTGAGCATGAGAAAGAAAAAGCGCTGGTCGCCAAACTGCTTCAGTTTGAAGAAGCGGTTAAATCAGTCGCGCGAGAGGGTCAGCCTCACCTAATGTGTAGCTACCTATTTGAACTGGCTGGTCTATTCTCAAGCTTCTACGAAGCATGCCCTATCCTGCTTTCTGAAGGGAATACGCGCCAAAGCCGCCTAAGAATGGCTGCATTGACGGCCAAAACCATCAAGCAAGGCCTAGATCTGTTGGGTATCAACACGCTTGAGCGCATGTAACAAGGTTAGATGATCCTTGTTGTGCGGATAAGCGCAGAAGAAGGGCGCCCACTGGTTGCAAGTGGGCGCCTTTTTTATCCCTGACCAAAATGCTGATCCGTTTCGCTAAGCCACAACCGTTCCTCGGGAGTCGATAACCGTCCCATCACCGCATTGCGATGAGGAAATCGACCAAAGGTAGTAATAATGTCGTAGTGCTGGCGTGCGTAATCAAAGCATTGCTCGTACCAAGCTTTTGCCTCCCCACTCACTCGCTGACGCAGTTGATCAAACCGAAACAGTGCTTCTTCTTGGTCTGCTTCTTCTTCAGCATGCTCTAAGGGAAGATAGAAAAACACCCGTTGAAGCGGGGTTAAGACTTGGTCGTCACCTTTCGCAAGCCCTGCCTTACAGAGAGCCAATGCCAAGGCATCATACCGATATGCTGCCGCCAACCCGCGATATAAGTTTCGGGGGAATTGATCGAGCAGAATAATCAATGCCAAACGCCCCTCTGCGGTCTGGGCCCAGTCATTTAATGCGCCCGCGCCGGCCGCACTGACCCAAGATTGGAATCGCTCGCGAATCGCCTCATCAACGTCTGGACTACCGCCAAACCATCGTGCCTGCGAGGCGGACGAAGGAACCCACTCACTACGCTCGTCGCCAAACCAAAAAGCTAGGACGTCTTGATAATGCATGCCACCTCCTCTCGCGTTCGTCGACACATTTGGCTTCAACATTGTGTTAAGCGTACTTGCTTTTTGTTTCTTATGAGGCGAATCCTCCTATTCGGTGAGGAGTTTGTGACCCAAAAGCAAGTTGTGATGTAAGCTATGCGCTCGCATTGCAATAAGGAGCCTGTATGTCCTTCGTTCTCCACTCACGATTAGCCGCCGATAGCGCTTATGTCGGTGATTTCTCACTTTGTCAGTTGCGCCTTGCGCATGCCGATATTGGTCCATGGCTCTTGCTGATCCCACGTAAGCAGGACATCGAAGAAATTCACCACCTTGACGATACTGAGCAGCACTCGCTGTGGCAAGAGTCGGCCATAGTGGCGCGCTGTCTTGAGCGTCTATTCTCCCCTGACAAGCTCAATATCGCCGCAATCGGCAACCTAGTTCCCCAGCTCCATCTCCACCATGTTGCTCGGTTTAAAACGGATCCGGTATGGCCAAATCCGATTTGGGGCCACCTACAAGTGGGGCATCGTCCTCACGAACAAGCACAGCCCCTCATCCAACAGCTGAGGGAGACACTCGCCGCCAGTGGGTTAGTCGTCAATGGGTAAGTGCACTTCGTTATTTTCGTCAAAATCAGAAAATGAAATAAAAGCAATAATTATCAATGACTTAAACTTAAACCTGTCAAGGTGCGATTGGCGGTTTAGTCATAACGACTCAAGCGCAAATTACGGTATATTGATGCCGCTGGTTAAGACAATACACGCCTGACCAGCCCGTTTTTTACCAGGGCGGGCTCCCCGCCCTCGGCAGCAAGCGAAGGTGTCGTTGACACCCGTGGCATGGCTCCCCGGCTATGCCACGTTTTCTTTTACGCGCATTTCCCCCCTGGGTTTCAGGTCAACAGCCCAACCTAATCACGTATATCTGCCACGGTTATATCGGTCGTCGTGCGTCGATACTGCGAAGGACTGACACCAAAGTAGCTTTTAAACCGTTGACTAAAGTAAGCCGGATCGCGATATCCGCACGCCTCAGCCACATCCGCAACCGAATACCCGTGCTGCAAGCGCGCAGCGGCATCACTCAGTCTTTTCTGCGTCACATAAGCGGTCACTGTCACACCAAAATACTGTCGACACTTACGTTGCAAATTACGCTCAGACATCGCTAACGCGCTTGCTACCTGAGCCATTGAAAAGTCAGGATCTCGGTACTTGGCCGCGATAACTTTCTCAAACTCGGCTGTCCATCGCTGATTGGCTTGGTCTGAAGCCAGCGCCAGTGATGAGGGCGATTCAAATCCGATAGGATATGTGACATCCGAGATTTCATCCAGCGGCCCGGAGATGGGCACGCTCGATGTCTCTATGTGCACCGCCGACAAGTGACGTTGTCTCAAGGCTAAGATGACAGCCGCAAGAACCAGGCTCACAAAGCAGGCCAGTACCATGCCATTGATAATGTGAGGCAATAGAGGAAGAGAGACAGAGATATCTAACACAGTATGGGAAGCACCATCACGCGGAATAGCAATACGTAATTGATAGTGCCCCCCCACCATATTGGCCAAAGAAATCGTATCACTGCCGGTCTGCTGCCAAGCGGCCAGTTTGTCAGCCATTGGCTGGCCAGCGTGCTGATAAGGCACGAGCTGGTAATGCACGCGTGTCACTTGTCGTTCTGGTGGCCAACTCCCCCACGCTAGATAGGCGGGGCTTTGCTCTAGTAATGTCACCGCTGTTTGCTGTCGAGGGCCAATACGCCAACGCTTGCGTTGCTGCCAAACCGCACCAATCACAACACTTGGCGGTTTACGCAGAGAAAACGCCAATTGGTCAGTATCTATCTGGTAGGTATAATCCCCTGCCAACAGAGTGAGTTGATGGGGTTGGGTCGCGTAGCAGGCCACTTTTTCTGCATCAGATGGGAGGCGAAATGTGCGCACGAACCCTCGTGGGGCAATGTGTACCAATGCTTGGTTACTGTACGCCCATACGCCGTCGCGGTTACCAGTGACACAGTGGAATCGCTCATCGGGTAGCGATAAATAAACCAATGACGCGGCGTCTGGGGCGCTAGGATCGTATTGATACACACCGCGCGCACTGGTGAGCCATAAACGACCTCGTTCATCGGTATACATATCCTGCACAGGCAGTCGGTCTTTCGCCAAGGGGACCGGCTTAAAATGACCGTCTCGATAACGGGTTAAGCCATTCTGATCACGGATCCATACACTACCGCGACCATCATCGTAAAAGCCTAACACCTCACCCGCGTGATGAGTCTGCCATCGCGTGCCATAACTGACCAATGTCTGTGTGTCCGGCCAGTAGCGCATCACCTGATCGTCAACCGATAACCAGACGGTGCCCTCTGCATCAGTATACAAATGCTCCGCGGGCAAGGTTACCAACCGGTCGGGTATGACGATGCTTACCCCTGTTTGCGTATTGATCCCTTTTGTACCTGACGGTGTTGACCACCAAAGGCGCTGAGCGTCTCGGGTGGCACTGAGGTATTCACCGCTTGGTGCATCCGAGGTCCATGGTACAGTGCGATACCCACTTAAATCGCGCCAACTGCCTCTCTCTAGCCCCCAAGGGTTACTCTGCGCCATAAAACCATGGGTAAGCACGCTGGGAAACGCGCGGTGTTGATGAGTTATCCAACGCTGGCCCGGCGCACGATAACGTGTAGCCTGATCGGTTGAAAACCAGATCCCCCCTTCAAAATCTGCCCATAAAAAAGTGATGCTTTGGCCTGCTATACCCTGAGAGCCTGGCTGCCAAACAGGCGTCGCGACACCGTCTAGGGAAAGTCGAAATAACCCGTTATGATTGGCGGCCCACAACCCGCCCGAGCCGACCGTCATTCTTTGGTAGCCTCCACGAGTATTCAACACGTGTTGTGCTTTTACTTGATCGCCCGATAATGCCAGTAGATAAACACGCTTTTCGGTACTGATCCATGCTCTGTCTTGTTTCGCCGTGATCGCTGTAATCGGCGTAGAAAAGCGTGTCAGTTGACGCACACCCGCGTCACTGAGTTGGTATAAGCTTGTCCCGACCGCAAACAATCGATGACCCGCAGTAAACCAAACACTATCAGCACGCCACGGACCCGTTCGCCACACGTGAAATGCCTTATCTTCCCGTTGATAGACGCTTATCTGGCCGCTTTGAATGTGCCATAGCGTATTATTGATCGTCGCCAGTCGTGGCGATTGGGAGGGACGAGGCGCATGATCAGCGCGTGTCTGTGCAACGGCATCGGGCAACGGGAAAGCGGTAAGCGTATTGGTACTTGGCTGGAAACGATAAACATGTTGCCTTCCTGCCATCCAAAGCGCCTGGTGAGCATAAGCAATGGTCAGGATCTTTTCATCAGGCAAGGTCAGGGCGTCGTTGAGTGGATGGCGCTGATGACCATCAAAAAAATGAATGCGTCCTTGGTTATCCAACAACCACATACCACCAGATGACTGCACCGCCACATCGCGAACATCACCGAGGCCATTGAGACCGCCGTATGATTGAAACGATGTGAGCAAGGGATCATGCGCCTGCAAAGGTAGGCAAGGAAAGATGAGAGCCAGCCATAACAAACAGAGACATCGGCGTTTCATGTACGAGAAGAGAGACAGGTTGCAGGATTCAGTGGCGTAGTGTCCTGCGACCTGCCCCTAAATAAAACCCTGCAACCCTAAATGTGAGCTAGGCCTCACATAATTGATACCCATTACCCATTTAATCGCTGCGCCAACGCCTGATGTGCACGTTTAGCTTGACGCTGGAACCCATTACGCTCGCCATTAGGAACGGGGTGCGCTTCAGGCAGCGGTACCTTCATCGCGTTGACCGGGTGACCGTATTTGAGCAATTCAAAATGAAGATGAGGCCCCGTTGAGCGACCGGTATTACCACTTAATCCGATTCGTTGTCCCATCGACACATGATCGCCCGGCTTCACTAAAATCCGGTGCAAATGTAAATATCGCGTTGAATACTCACGCCCGTGTTTAATCACCACGTAATTACCCGCTAGCGGGTGTTTACGCGCTTTAACGACAACACCATCACCGGCGGCCAATACTGAGGTACCCACTGGCGTCGCGAAGTCAGTGCCATTGTGCGGTGAAATACGCCCGGTAATCGGGTGCTTACGATGTGGGTTAAACGATGAGCTAATACGATAGCGCTTGGCAGTGGGATAACGACGGAGCGCACGATCAAGGCTTTGCCCCTTCTGATCATAAAAGCGTCCATCATGATGACGATAGACAAAAATGTCTCGACTGCCCGATTTGTAGAGCATGGCCGTGACCTTACCCGATGACACGGGTTTATTGTCGATGAACTCTCTGTTTACTTGTACCGCAAACTGATCGCCGCGACGAGATTGACGTCCAAAGTCAAAACGCCACTGTAGCGCCGAGACCAGATTTTGAATCTGATTAGGTGTGAGCCCAGCTTGGCGCGCCTGCTGATAAAAGCTACTATTCACCCGTCCAATCAAGGTCACACTCTCAAACTCGCCTTTGGTTTCCAAGCGCTGATAGTCAACGGTACCTTGATCGAACTGGTAATAGTCGCGGTATTTAATCGATTGATAAACGGTGAACGTCAGCAATCGACCTTCCTCGTCAACTTGCCATTCCATTTTTTGTCCGCGACGAATATCGCCGGCCTTATCGTTCACATCCAGCATTTGGTAGAGCTGACCGATAGCGAGACCATACTGTGAGAAGATCTCACCGAGTGTATCCCCTGCCGCGACGGTGTGGTGATGGACACGCGGCGCCTCAGATGTGATGTCTTGCTCGAGCGCATCTTCAGGCACACTCAAGGCAGGATCATTTGCATCCATGCCTTGCTCAATCGGTTCACTGTGATCCACTGTCGCCGGCGCTTGGTGTTGATTGACCGCCGGCAACGGTTGCCGTTCTTTGGGAGAAAAAGGATGGGGCTGCCACATGAGGGCAGCGCCAACCAAAAGAGATAATGAAGCCAGGGCCAGCTTGTGCTGGCGAGGAAGTCTGGCTGTCACAGCGAGCCAGTTAGTCAGTAGTTTCATGCTTTAAACAACGTGTGAAACGATTTCCTAAATCTTTTAAAAACACCTGATAGCTATCAGGCGCTACCGGAATTGATGTCGCCAATGGATCTAAGGCAAGTACATTGACGTCATTATGTCGTGTCACAGCATCAATCAGTGCGGGATTAAACTGCGGCTCAGTGAAGATACAGGTCGCATCATGATTAAGCAAACCTCGGCGAATCGTCACCAGGGTTTTCGCCCCAGGCTTTTGACTTGGATCAACCGTAAAATGTCCGGTTTTTGCGAGGCCAAAAGCATCTTCAAAGTAACCATAGGCATCATGGAAGACAAAATACCCTGACTGAATACGGGTGGCGAGGTCTTGCTGAATATCGGCAACGGTTTGATCGAGCTTATCATTGAAACGAGTCAGGTTGGCTTGGTATTGCTCTGCTTTACCGGGAGCGGCTTCAATCAATGCCTCTGTAATAGCTTGTGCCGCCACTCGAGTCGTTTTGGGTCCCAGCCAAAGGTGCGGGTCAATATTGTGCTCGCCATGATCGTGTCCATGATGATGATGGTGCCCGCCATCAAAATGGCGCAACGGCATATTCTCGACCTGTGTCAAGGTCAATACAGAAGGTTTATCCGCCAACAATTTAGAAAGAAAAAGCTCTAGCTCGGGTCCCACCCAAATCGTCACATCCGCTTGATTTAAACCGCGTATGTCCGATGGCTTTAGCGCATAGCTATGCGGTGACGCGCCCGGCGGCAACAACACATCGACGGTATCATCTTGTGTCACAAGTCCTGCCGCGATCAGCTGTAAAGGCTTAATCGATGTCATTACCGACGTGGCTTGCGCGGGCAATGCCAGTAGTAGTGCAATAAATACCCCAATAATACGCGCCATCATCTTTCCTCTCATTCTTATGTTTTCTCACTGGCTATGAATGTTATAATATAACAATTCCAATTCACAATGCTTTTTTCACTATGACTGACTCGCTAGTCTCGCTCGATGCGGTGACGGTGACCTTCAATGGCCGCCATGTGCTGGATAAGGTTTCGATGCAACTAAAGCGCGGGCAAATTACCACGCTAATTGGCCCCAATGGCGCCGGGAAATCGACGCTTGTCAAAGCACTGATCGGTTTAGTTAAGCCGAGCGCCGGCACAGTACAAATAGCCCGAGATGTAAAAATCGGTTACGTACCTCAGAAGTTGCAGTTAAATCAAACTCTGCCGCTAACGGTTGATCGGTTTATTCGTCTGGGAACACGCTATACCAATGCGCAGATTAGCCAGGCGCTACATACGGTCAATGCCGAATCCTTGCAATATGCGAATATGCATACCCTCTCCGGCGGTGAAACGCAACGCGTTCTACTCGCCCGCGCCATTTTAAAGCACCCTGATGTGTTGGTGTTAGATGAGCCAGTGCAAGGGGTGGATGTCAGCGGTCAATTGGAGATGTATAGCCTGATCAGTCAATTGCGTGATAGCCTTGGGTGCGCGGTACTCATGGTGTCGCATGACTTGCATTTAGTAATGGCTAAAACCGATGAAGTGATTTGTTTGCAGCATCATGTCTGCTGCTCCGGTGAGCCCGATGCCATCTCGCAGCACCCTTCTTATGTGGCGATGTTTGGTCGCCAAACCAGTGAGCAACTCGCGCTATACCACCACCACCATCATCATAAACATGATCTTGCAGGGCAACCTGTAAGCTGCGAACACCAAGAGCATCATCATGATTGAGTTCTTACTTGCCCCTATCATGGGCGGCTTATTGATCGCCGCCATTGCCGGCCCTTTGGGCTCATTTGTGGTCTGGCGACGTATGGCCTACTTTGGCGATACCCTCGCTCACGCTTCACTACTCGGTTTAGCGTTAGGCTTTCTGCTGCAAATCGACTTAAACCTCGCACTCGTGATCACCTGCTTACTCCTGGCGGTTTTATTGGTGGGACTACAGCGCCAACACCTGGTCTCGACCGATACCTTGCTCGGTATATTGGCTCACAGTGCCCTGTCATTGGGGTTAGTGTCAGTAAGCTTTTTGGACAACATGCGCGTCGATCTCATGGCCTATTTGTTTGGCGATTTGTTGGCGGTCTCTTTTGCCGATCTCACTTTACTCGCCATTGGCGCGTGCTTAACACTCGGGGTACTCGCGTATTACTGGGAGCAGTTACTGTCGATGACAGTCAGCGAAGAGCTTGCCAAGGTAGAAGGTATTGCAGTAGAAAAGCTGCGGCTGTTATTGATGCTACTGATTGGTTTGGTCATTGCGTTGGCGATGAAATTTGTCGGGGCATTAATTATTACCTCTATGCTAATCATTCCCGCGGCAACGGCACGGCGTATCGCCTCAACACCAGAGCAAATGGCCTCGTTTGCTAGCCTCATTGGGATGGCTGCGGTGCTGCTAGGCATGGCAGGCTCTTGGTTTTATGATACGCCCGCTGGCCCATCTGTGGTGGTTGCAGCAGCCAGTGTCTTTATGTTGGCGCAGTTATTGCCGAATCGCTCGCACTAAGCCCTAACCACTTATTATGTTTTTTATATCAAAAAGCCGCTCATATGAGCGGCTTTTGTTTATGCGATTACTTTGTCTGGCTTACCAGCTGGTTTTCTCGCGCAATGCTTTACCAATATCAGCCAGGCTTTTAACCGTCGTGACACCCGCTGCTTCAAGGGCAGCAAATTTATCATCTGCGGTTCCTTTACCACCAGAAATAATTGCCCCCGCATGACCCATGCGCTTACCTGGAGGTGCCGTTACCCCGGCAATATATGCCACTACGGGCTTGGTCACATTGGCTTTGATGTAAGCCGCCGCTTCCTCTTCTGCAGTCCCGCCAATCTCACCGATCATCACGATCGCCTCGGTCGCCGGATCCTTTTCGAACATTTCTAAAATGTCGATAAAGTTTGAGCCTGGAATAGGGTCCCCACCAATACCAACACAGGTGGATTGGCCAAAGCCTTCATCAGTGGTTTGCTTAACGGCTTCATACGTCAGTGTGCCCGAGCGCGACACAATGCCCACTTTACCAGATTGATGAATGTGCCCCGGCATAATGCCGATTTTAGACTCATCCGGCGTGATCACACCTGGACAGTTAGGCCCAATCATACGCACGCCTGCTTGGTCCAGCTTCACTTTTACTTCCAGCATATCCAGTGTTGGGATACCTTCCGTAATACATACAATAAGCTCAATACCAGCATCGATCGCTTCTAGGATCGCGTCTTTACAGAAAGGGGCAGGAACATAAATAACTGATGCTGTCGCACCCGTCGCCTCGACCGCATCGGCCACCGTGTTGAACACAGGTAAACCTAGGTGAGTCGTACCGCCCTTACCAGGGGATACACCGCCGACCATTTGTGTTCCATACTCAATAGCTTGCTCTGAGTGGAAAGTACCTTGTCCACCTGTAAAACCTTGGCAGATCACTTTGGTATCTTTATTAATCAGCACTGACATTGTTATTTACCCTCCGCGGCAGCAACGACTTTTTGAGCGGCTTCGGTTAGCGATGTTGCCGCAATGATATTCAAACCACTATCGGCCAGTTTCTTGGCACCTACATCAGCATTATTTCCCTCGAGGCGAACCACCACTGGAACTTTAACGCCAACTTCTTCGACTGCACCAATAATGCCATCTGCGATCAAGTCGCAGCGCACGATACCGCCGAAGATATTCACCAAGACAGCCTTTACGTTGCTGTCAGACAGAATGATTTTAAACGCTTCTGTTACACGCTCTTTGGTCGCGCCACCGCCAACGTCAAGGAAGTTAGCTGGGCTGCCACCGTGCAAATTAACAATGTCCATGGTGCCCATTGCTAGGCCCGCACCGTTAACCATGCAGCCAATATTGCCATCTAGCGCGACATAGTTGAGTTCCCATTGCGCGGCATGCGCTTCACGCTCGTCTTCTTGGCTGGGGTCGTGCATCGCGCGTACTTTTGGCTGGCGGTAGACAGCGTTGCTATCAATGGCCAATTTCGCATCCAAGCAGTGCAAGTTGCCTTGGTCAGTAATAACCAAAGGGTTAACCTCAACCAGTGCAACATCTTTATCCAAAAACAGCTGGCCGATACCCACAAAGATTTTGGTAAATTGCTTGATTTGCTCACCTTCTAGACCCAGTTTAAAGGCCAGTTGGCGACCTTGATAAGGCTGAGGGCCAACAAGGGGATCAATCGATGCTTTGTGGATAAGCTCAGGGGTTTCTTCCGCCACCTTCTCGATTTCGACACCGCCTTCAGTCGATGCCATGAAAACAACGCGGCGTGAACCACGGTCGACAACCGCACCCAGGTAAAGCTCTTTGGCGATATCGGTGCATGACTCCACCAAAATTTTGCTTACCGGCTGACCGTTTTCGTCGGTTTGAAAGGTCACCAAGTTTTTACCAAGCCATTGCTGAGCAAACTGACGGATCTCCTCTTTGGAGTTAGCCAGTTTTACCCCGCCTGCCTTGCCACGCCCACCGGCGTGAACCTGGCATTTAACGACCCATTTGTTTCCGCCAATTTTATCGGCTGCTTCAGCAGCTTCTTGTGGTGTGTCGCAAGCATAGCCCTCTGAAACTGGTAGACCATATTCAGCGAACAGCTGCTTTGACTGATATTCGTGCAGATTCATGATGTTCTATCCGTGTTAGTGTCCATTATTGTGTCTTTTTGCTTTCCAAATGAGGGGACCTCCGTCCCCTCTAAAATGGCTCCCCTCAGAAACAGGGGGTAGCGCCATTAAACGTCCAGAAGCAGACGTGTTGGGTCTTCTAGAAGTTCTTTGATGGTCACCAAGAAGCCTACCGATTCACGACCGTCAATCAGACGGTGATCATAAGAAAGCGCCAGGTACATCATCGGCAAGATTTCGACCTTGCCATCCACCGCCATCGGGCGGTCTTGGATCTTGTGCATGCCAAGAATGGCTGCTTGAGGGGGATTAATGATCGGCGTTGACATCAATGAGCCAAAGACACCGCCATTGGTGAGGGTGAAGTTGCCCCCTGTCAGTTCATCGACGGTGAGCTTGCCATCACGGCCTTTAATCGCCAAATCACGGATACCCTTTTCAATATCCGCAAAGCCCAGCTTGTCGCAATCGCGCAGCACAGGGGTAACCAGACCACGCGGTGTAGATACCGCCATGCTGACATCGAAGTAGTTGTGATAAACGATATCATCACCGTCGATGGATGCGTTGACTTCTGGGTAACGCTTCAAGGCCTCGACGACCGCTTTCACATAGAAAGACATAAAGCCGAGACGAATATCGTGACGCTCTTCAAAACTATCACGGTATTGCTTACGCAAGTCCATGATGGGCTTCATGTTCACTTCATTGAAGGTGGTCAGCATCGCGGTACTGTTTTTCGCTTCTAACAAGCGCTCAGCGACACGTTTACGCAAGCGCGTCATAGGAACACGCTTCTCACCGCGTTCAGCCACAGGTGGCACATCTTGGCTTTGTGCTTTTTGCTCTCCCTGTTCAGGCTGACTCTCAAGGTGTGCTTCAACATCTTCTCGCGTAATGCGTCCACCCACACCTGTGCCTTTCACTGCATCAGGAGAGAGGTCATGCTCAGCAAGCAGACGACGTACCGCAGGACTTAACGCGTCGTTCGTCTCTTCTTCTAGTGAGGCGGTGTGGCGCTTGTCAGGTGAAGACTCTGATTGTGCAGGAACGTCTTTGGTTGGCTCACCTGCGACGGCACCTTCTTTGATTTTAGCGATGGCCTGTTTCGCTAATACGGTTGACCCTTCATCTTCAATGATGGACTCCAACACCCCATCAGCAGGGGCAGGCACTTCCAGCACGACCTTATCTGTTTCAATATCAACCAGTACTTCGTCACGGGTTACCGAGTCACCTGGCTGTTTGTGCCATGTGGCAATGGTTGCGTCAGCCACAGATTCGGGTAAATCGGGAACCAGAATTTCGATTGTCATATCGTATTTATCCTTAATGTTCTAGTTCTTACTTTAGGGTCAGAGCGTCTTGAACTAACGCTTTTTGTTGTTTCTGGTGTACAGACATATAACCTACCGCAGGTGATGCGGATGCCGAGCGTCCGGCATAGGTCAATGTGGCATCTTGCGGTAAGGCAGCACGGAAGTTGTGCTGGCTGCTGTACCACGCCCCTTGGTTTTGTGGCTCTTCTTGGCACCAAACAAAGTCTTTCGCATTGCTATAAGGCGCAATCGCGTCTTTAACCGCGTCCAGAGGGAATGGATAAAGTTGCTCAATACGGATAATGGCAACGTCATCAATCTCTTGCTCTCGGCGTGCTTGTAGCAAATCATAATAGACTTTGCCCGAGCACATCACGACGCGTTTCACCTTGCTTGACTCAAGATCGTCCATTTCACCAATCGCTGGTAGGAAATCACCCTCGGTTAAGTCTTCCAAGTTAGACACACACAGTGGGTGACGTAACAGCGACTTCGGTGACATAACGATCAAAGGACGACGCATGGGGCGCACCACTTGCCGGCGCAACATGTGATAAACCTGCGCGGGGCTTGATGGCACCACAACCTGCATATTTTGCTCAGCACACAGTTGCAGATAACGCTCTAAACGCGCTGACGAGTGCTCGGGGCCCTGCCCTTCATAGCCATGAGGAAGCAGCATGGTCAGGCCACACATGCGGCGCCATTTTTGTTCACCAGAGCTGATGAACTGATCAATCACCACTTGCGCACCATTGCCGAAGTCACCAAATTGTGCTTCCCACACGGTTAAACCGCCTGGCTCAGCGGTGGCGTAACCGTACTCAAACGCCAGTACCGCTTCTTCCGATAACACGGAATCGAAGATCTCGAATGGTCCTTGTTTGTCATGGATATTTGCAAGTGGCAAATACGTGCTGCCATCTTCTTGGTTGTGGAGCACCGCATGACGGTGGAAGAAGGTGCCGCGACCTGAGTCTTGACCCGTAATGCGGATACGTTTGCCATCATCAACCAAAGTGGCATAAGCAAGGGTCTCAGCCATCCCCCAATCAACCATCTTTTCGCCTTCTACCATCGCTTTGCGATCTTTGTAGAGCTTGGCAACACGGCTGTGGAGTTTATGGCTATCCGGCAACTGGCAAATGCGATGACCCAGCTCTTTCAGACGCTTAGCATCGAACTTATTTGCCCACTCTACCGTCCAATCGTGGCCTAGATAGGGCGTCCAGTCGACAGAATGCAACACCATTGGGCGCCACTCTTTCACCACACACTCACCACTATCGAGAAGGTCACGATACTCATTGATCATCTCAGTGGCTTTTTCGAGATTAGCGACCCCTTGTTGATCCAATACATCGGCATACAGCTTACGCGGAGTAGGATGCTTTTTGATCTTTTGGTACATCATCGGCTGAGTCGCGTTGGGCTCATCCGCTTCGTTGTGGCCATGGCGACGGTAACAGACTAAGTCAATCACCACATCACGCTTAAACTCGTTGCGAAAATCGAGCGCCAAGCGCGATACAAAAGCAACCGCCTCGGGATCATCTGCATTGACGTGGAAAATCGGCGCCTGCACCATCTTAGCGATGTCTGTACAGTATTGCGTCGAGCGTGAATCAGCCGGATTCGACGTGGTAAACCCAATTTGGTTATTGACCACGATGCGCACGGTGCCGCCTACTTGGAAGCCTCGCGCTTGCGACATGTTGAAGGTCTCTTGTACCACCCCTTGCCCGGCGATAGAGGCATCACCGTGGATGGTGATAGGGAGAACACTCGAGCCGGTATTATCTTCCAGTCGGTCTTGGCGAGCACGCACTGATCCCATCACCACCGGGTTCACAATCTCAAGGTGTGAGGGGTTGAACGCCAACGCAAGGTGAACATCACCCCCCGGTGTCGCGAAATCAGACGAGAAGCCTTGGTGATATTTCACATCCCCGGTTCCCCAACTCTCGTCTTGTTTACCCGCGAACTCATCAAAAAGCTCGGACGGTTTCTTACCTAATACGTTTACCAACACATTGAGGCGCCCACGGTGAGCCATTCCGACCACCACTTCTCGTGCGCCTTCGCTACCCGCGTGGCGAATCAGCTCTTTCAGCATCGGGATCAGCGAATCACCGCCTTCAAGAGAGAACCGCTTAGCGCCGGGGAATTTGGCACCAAGATAGCGTTCGAGGCCTTCAGCTGCGGTGAGCTCTTCTAAAAAGGTGAGCTTTTCTTCTTCGCTAAACTGCGGCTGTCCAACCACAGACTCCAGGCGACCTTGGATCCAGCGCTTTTCTTCGGTATCGGTAATGTGCATGTATTCTGCACCGATAGACCCACAATAGGTCTTCTCAAGCGCATCATACAGCTCGCCCAATTGCATATTGTCTTTACCAATCGCAAATGAGCCGACATTAAAAGTTTCGTTGAAATCCTGCTCATTAAGAGAGTGAAAAGCAGGTGACAGATCAGGTACAGGTTTACGTTTCCATAACCCGAGAGGGTCTAGGCTGGCCTGTTGGTGGCCGCGGAAACGAAAAGCATTAATCAGTTGAAGAACTTTGACTTGTTTCGCGTCTACATCTGGATCATTGACTGAAGCACTTGCACGCGATGTATCGGTAGCTAAGCGTCGAAAGTAATCACGAACACGAGAGTGAGGTTGTTCTACCGCGGTATCACTTACCACTGGCAGCTGGTCGAAAACCGCTCTCCATTCTTGATCAACTAACTCCGGGTCACTGAGGTACATTTCGTAGAGGTCTTCTACGTACGTTGCATTGGCGCCAGCCAAATGAGAAGACTCTAACCAAGCCTTCATCACGCCATTTTGCATTGTTATCCCTTAACCACTAGTTATTTATCCAAACACCGGTCTGAGGCCGGGTTACCTGTTATTAAGCCCCGTCCGAGGACGGGGCATTTTTTTCTACGTTATTGGTTCAGCGTTTTAAACGCCGCGCTGAATCAGCATAGACTTGATATGCCCAATTGCCTTGGTTGGGTTCAGTCCCTTTGGACATACACTGACACAGTTCATGATCCCGTGGCAACGGAAGACACTAAAAGCGTCGTCTAGATCAGATAACCGCTCTTCGGTCGCTGTGTCACGGCTATCCGCCAGCCAACGGTAAGCGGCAAGCAAGCCCGCTGGACCAACAAACTTGTCAGGGTTCCACCAAAATGAAGGGCATGCGGTACTGCAACATGCACACATAATGCACTCATACAAGCCATCAAGTTCCGCGCGATCTTCCGGCGCTTGCAAGTTCTCTCGCGACGGTGGCGTTTCATCATTCATCAGGTAGGGTTTGACACGCTCATAGTTCTCATAGAACTGCCCCATATCAATAATAAGATCACGCACCACCGGTAGACCGGGTAGCGGACGAATCACGATTTCGGACTTGTCCATCAGTGAGGACAGCGGCGTGATGCATGCCAGGCCATTTTTACCGTTCATATTGACGCCGTCAGAGCCACAGACACCTTCACGGCACGAGCGACGGAAGGCCAAAGTAGGATCCTGCTCTTTAAGCTGGATGAGCGCATCCAGCAGCATCATGTCAGACCCTTCAGGCACATCCAGCGTGTAGTCTTTCATGTATGGCGCATTATCTACATCTGGGTTGTAGCGATAGATAGAAAACTTAACATTCATCGTTCTCGACCCCCTTAGTAACTGCGGACTTTCGGTGGGAAAGCCTCACGGTGCACTGGCGCCATATTGACGTCGCGCTTCGACATGGCTTCGGTTTCTGGGTTATAGATGGAGTGGCATAGCCAGTTTTCATCATCGCGGTCTTGATAGTCGAAACGCGCATGTGCGCCACGGCTTTCAGTACGATAATGGGCTGATACCGCCGTTGAATACGCGGTTTCCATCAAATTCTCCAGCTCCAAACATTCGACACGCTGGGTGTTGAACTCGGTTGACGTATCATCAAGACGCGCCGACTTAAGGCGTTCGCGAATTTCCTTCAGCTCTTTCAGCCCTTTTTCCATCGCCTCGCCTTCTCGGAACACAGAGAAGTTTTCTTGCATACAAGCTTGCAAATCTTTGCGGATCTCAACCGGGTCTTCACCCTGCTGGGTGTTATTCCAACGATTAACCCGTGCCAGTGACGCCTCAATGTCTGACTCGCTCGCATCGCGCGCTTCTACTTGCGCGGCGAGTGTCTCGCCAAGATGCAGGCCGGTCGCACGGCCAAAGACAACCAAGTCGAGCAATGAGTTGCCGCCTAAGCGGTTGGCACCGTGAACAGACACGCTGGCAATCTCGCCACAGGCAAACAAACCTTGTACTTCAATGTCATTGCCGAGCGGGTCTTGCTTGATTGCTTGGCCAGACACTTGTGTTGGAATGCCCCCCATCATGTAGTGACAGGTTGGGATCACCGGAATCGGTTCTTTGATAGGATCGACGTGCGCAAAGGTACGCGACAAGTCAAGAATACCGGGGAGACGAGACTCGAGCACATCTTTGCCAAGGTGATCGAGCTTCAATTTGAGGTGTGGGCCCCATGGGCCGTCACAGCCACGCCCTTCTCGAATCTCGATCATCATTGAACGCGCCACCACGTCACGCCCTGCCAAATCTTTCACATTGGGGGCGTAACGCTCCATAAAGCGTTCACCATCTTTATTGAGCAGATAACCGCCTTCACCACGACAACCTTCCGTCACCAATACACCCGCTCCAGCAATGCCTGTGGGGTGGAATTGCCACATTTCCATATCTTGCATTGGCACGCCTGCGCGCAGCGCCATACCAACACCGTCACCGGTATTGATATGCGCATTGGTGGTTGATTGATAGATACGACCAGCGCCACCTGTCGCCAACACGGTTGCTTTGGATTTGAAGTAGCAAATCTCCCCAGTTTCCATACACATGGCCGTGGCACCAACGATTACACCGTCTTGGTTTTTCACCAAATCAAGCGCATACCATTCAGAGAAGATGGTGGTCTTGTTTTTAATATTCTGTTGATACAAGGTGTGCAGCAGTGCGTGCCCGGTCCGGTCAGCAGCCGCTGCCGTTCTCGCTGCTTGCTCGCCACCAAACTCTTTGGACTGGCCACCAAACGGGCGTTGATAGATGGATCCGTTTTCGAAGCGAGAAAATGGCAGCCCCATTTTTTCAAGCTCAATCACAGACTGAGGGCCTGTCTTACACATGTACTCAATGGCATCTTGGTCGCCAATATAATCCGACCCTTTCACCGTGTCATACATGTGCCATTGCCAGTTGTCCTTGTGCGAGTTACCCAGTGCTACCGTAATCCCACCCTGCGCGGACACAGTGTGCGAACGAGTTGGAAACACTTTAGATAACAGTGCACAGGTTAGGCCCTGCTCTGATATTTGCAGTGCGGCGCGCATACCTGCGCCACCTGCGCCAATGACAATTGCGTCAAATTCGCGAACTGGAATACTCACTTACACACCCCACAATACAAAGAAACCGGCGAAAACATAGATCAGTAGCATGGCCACAACGCCCAGTTGCAACATGCCACGCAGCAAGGCTGGCTTGATATAATCAGTCAATACTTGCCACATTCCGATCCAGCCGTGAATCAGCACGGAGACCAGGGCTAACATGGTAAAGACTTTGGTACTGGTCTGGCCGAAAAACGCTGTCCATGAGGCATACGTAATCTCAGGACCAAAAACGGCAAAACCGACCATATAAAGTGTGTAAAGTGTGATGAGAATCGCAGTGGCGCGAATCAGCACATAGTCGTGCACACCATTGCGCCCGACCGATGAGATGTTTTTAGTTACCATACTAAAACCCCCGCCAACACAGACAACACGCCAGTGATAACAAATGCAACCTGCGCACTTTGCGCGCCAGACTCCAGCTCTTCAAAATAACCCATGTCTTGGATCAAATGACGGATCCCGCCAACAATGTGATACGCCAGTGCCGTCAAAATGCCCCAAAGGATCAGTTTGACGAAAAAGCTATCGACAATGGCAGCAGCGGATTGAAATCCATCAGGAGAAGAGAGAGACAGGCTAAGCAGCCATAGGAGGATGGCGATCGAGACAAAGGTGATGACACCTGCCACTCGATGCAATATAGACGCAATCGCTGTTATCGGGAAACGAATCGTCTGGAGGTCGAGGTTTACGGGTCTTGACTTTCTTTCTTTCACGATATTGCCCACTCAGCTCCATTGAGCATTTATAGTTATTACACTCTCTGAACCTCAGTACTCAAAGCGTAAGACCTGCAACATCTGCGTAACGCGCTTCATGTACCTTATTGCTTATAACTGCAATTATTGGCGAATGGATCACGTCAGTTAGGAAAGGTGTTTGAGCCCCTAAACGCTCTAGGATACTGATTTGCCCAGAGACCTCGAAAAAGTATACGTGGCGTAACAGACAATTACAAACGCACAAAATTGACCGGAATCTCACAACAGATATTTAACTCGCATTGCAAATAAGTTATTAACTGACGCACACATCGATAGGTTAAAAATTGACATCATTAGGGTCGATCGGTACAACGGTCGAGTCCGTATCCTGGATGGGATTATAAAATAACAAAGGAGATTGTTATGGCAGAGAAGAAAGCTACCCTACATATCGAAGGGAAAGCACCAATCGAACTGCCGATTATCGAGGGCACCGTCGGTCCAGAAGTCATTGATGTGCGCCAGCTGGTAAACGAAGGCTATTTCACCTTTGATCCTGGCTTTGTCGCAACGGGTTCGTGCAATTCGCAAATCACCTACATCGATGGCGCAGCCGGCGTATTGCTGCACCGCGGTTACCCGATAGATCAACTTGCCAATAACGCTGATTATTTAGAAGTCTGTTATATCCTGCTCTACGGTGAAGTCCCTACCCAAAAGCAATACGATGAGTTTCGCTCAATGATCGTGCGCCACACCATGGTGCATGAACAGATTGCAAGCTTCTTCCACGGCTTCCGCCGTGACGCTCACCCAATGGCCGTAATGGTCGGGGTTGTAGGTGCACTGGCCGCGTTCTATCACGACTCTCTCGACATCAACAACGATCAACACCGTGAAATCACGGCGTTCCGTTTACTGTCGAAAATGCCAACATTGGCTGCAATGTGTTACAAGTACTCGATCGGGCAGCCATTTATTTATCCACGTAACGACCTCGACTACGCGGAGAACTTCCTACATATGATGTTCGCCACGCCATGCGAAGAGTATGAGGTCAACCCTGTGGTTGCGCGTGCAATGGATAAAATATTCACGCTGCACGCCGATCACGAACAAAACGCATCCACATCAACAGTACGCCTTGCGGGCTCGTCAGGTGCGAACCCATTTGCCTGTATTGCGGCAGGGATTGCCTCGTTATGGGGACCCGCCCACGGCGGTGCGAATGAAGCGTGCTTGCGTATGTTTGAGCAAATCGGGCATGTTGATAACATTCCTGAGTATATTGCTCGCGCGAAAGACAAAGATGATCCATTCCGCCTGATGGGCTTTGGTCACCGTGTCTACAAGAACTACGATCCTCGCGCAACCGTGATGCGTGAAGCCTGTCACGAAGTGCTCAATGAGTTACAAATACAGGACCCACTGCTTGACGTAGCGATGGAGCTAGAGCGCATCGCATTGTCAGATGATTACTTTATCGATAAGAAACTTTATCCGAACGTTGATTTCTATTCAGGCATTATCCTGAAAGCGATCGGGATTCCCACGTCGATGTTTACAGTGATCTTCGCGATGTCTCGTACCATTGGTTGGATTGCTCACTGGAATGAAATGCATACCGACCCACACAAGCGTATTGGGCGCCCGCGTCAGCTTTACACAGGCTATACGCAACGCGAGTTTACGCCGATGGACAAGCGCAGTTAAGCCGCGAATGTCATATAACAAAGCCGCCAATAGGCGGCTTTTTCTTTATTATCAGCAGGTTATCACATTGCTGCGTCTACCTTTTATCGCACTTAGCCTCAACGCCTAGGCGTTACGCTGGATTGTCGATATCAATAAAGTGCACATTCAAACCATGCTGCTGGGCAAGCCACTCCCCTAGCGCTTTCACGCCATAACGCTCGGTCGCGTGATGCCCTGCCGCGATATAATGCACACCTTGCTCGCGCGCCGAAAAGGTTGTGCGCTCAGAAATCTCACCCGACAGATACGCATCCATCCCTTGTGAAGCGGCCAAGTCGATAAAATCTTGCGCGCCACCAGTACACAGCCCGACGGTTTCAATCCGCGTTTGTTGGCCACCGTCAATCACAAGGGGCGTTCGGTTAAGCACCGTGGCCACTTGTTGCTCAAACTGAGCCAACGTCATGGGCGTTGAAAGCTTTCCATAAACAGGAATCGAGACAGGGTTGTCAGGCTCCAGTCCCCCAAGCAGCTCAATGCCTAAACGTTTGGCAAGTTGCGCGTTGTTACCCAGCGTCGGGTGAATATCCAAAGGCAAGTGATAACCGTATAGATTGATGCCATGTTCAATCAACATCTTGATACGTTGGTACTTCATGCCGCGAATTTGCTGTGGTTCGCCGCGCCAGAAGTAACCATGGTGCACCAGGATGGCATCCGCATTCTGCTCAATCGCTGCATCAATAAGATCTTGGCAAGCCGTCACCCCTGTGACGACGGTTTGAACCTCATCACGCCCTTGCACTTGCAGTCCGTTCGGGCTGTAGTCTTTGATGCTATCCGGTTTTAGTTCGGCGTTGAGCAATGCTTCCAGTTCAAAATTATTCATAGCATTCACATCCACTTGCGAGACAATGGCAACAGTGTAACCTGACAAGCAAAAATAAAAAAAGCGGCGAGCACGAATGGCTCACCGCTTATCTAATCGCTACCTATCTGTTCGGCTGCATCTATACGTATTTATGGCTTATACGATAGGCTAAGCCTTGATGAGGTAAAGGTGGGTTAGAAAAAACCACCGACCTTTTCCGACTCAGCTAACCAGACTGGCTTGGTGCTGTCTTTAAGCCAGACTTGATGTAAATGGCTATATAAACGCGATGCCATTGGCGGCACAATCAGTGTTGGCAGGCAAGTGATGCCCGCGATCACAACCGCGCAGCGGCGCAACACAACACGGGTTTTATCGAACGGTGTATACATAATCAACCTCACTCATCTGACCAGTTTGCAAGTATGGACGTAGTGTACCACCCGTTTTGTTTTTTTACTACATAAATGGTTATTTTTCACCCAAAAATTACCAGATTCAGCTTTAACAGTCTTTTAACAAGGTAATAAAATTACATCATGAGTGACACCGATCCGCTATTTAGCAACCAAGATCAAATCAATGCCGACTTTAGCTGGTTACAAAATCAGTTCTCACTACTCAGCGACAAGCACTTCCCGGTTGTGCCTCATCATCTTTGGCAACACAAATTACTGCCATCTCCCTCGCCCTATAAGGGACCAAAGCGTATCGGCTTTTACTATCAGTGGCTGCTCACTCAGCTCATTGATTGTCACCCGCATTTGGGGTTAGAAGCTGAGGAAATACAAATTAATGAAGGCGGCAAGACGCGAGGTGCCATCGACTTTTTAGTCAGATATCAGGGGCAACTAGAGCACTGGGAGGTAGCGGTAAAATTCTACCTCGCCTATGACAACCGTTGGTTAGGCCCCAATGCCAAGGATGCATTGGATATCAAAGTGGCGCGAATGCTTGACCACCAATTGGCGCTGTCCAGCCACCCAAGCTTCTGTCAGCAATACCCACACTGGCAACCAAGTGAGAAGCGTTTAATGGTGCAAGGAAGGTTGTACCGCCATTATCATCATGGCGAGCAGCCCCTACCAGAGTGGCCACCCGTCAATCATGACAGCATTGGGGGATGGTGGTGTTGGCCAGATGCATTACCAACAGACAGGGAATTTGCCGTATTGGCCCGCGACCAGTGGTTGTCACTGCCTGCTTTCGCTGATTTGCCCAAGCTCGAACGCGCATCACTTGATGAGCTATCTCGCACCTGTCACTTGTTAGATGACTCACTCACCCCTTGGTTCGTGGTACCCCGCGACTGGCCAGAGACGATACCCGCGTTACCCGCTTTGAAATAAAAAACGCGCACATTGTCTGTACGCGTTTTCGACTACAGCGTCACGACGGGACGCGCTAAACGCCTTGAGCGTTGAACACGCGGTCAACAATTTGTTGCGCTTCTTGCTCAATCAAACGCAAGTGATCATCACCTTTAAAGCTTTCACAGTAGATTTTATAAATATCTTCTGTCCCTGATGGGCGCGCAGCGAACCAACCAAACTCCGTGACCACTTTCAGTCCTCCGATGGCAGCGCCATTGCCCGGCGCATGCGTCAGTTTGGCGGTGATGGTATCGCCCGCCAAGCTCTCTGCCGTCACCATCTCGGGGCTGAGCTGACTGAGCACCTGCTTTTGCGCTGCATTGGCAACCGCTTGTAATCGGTTATACGACGGATCACCGTGCTTGTGGGCAAGTTTTTGATAATACGCCTGTGGCGTAAGCCCCGTTACCGCCAGAATTTCTGCTGCCAGTAAGCAAAGAATGATACCATCTTTATCTGTTGACCATGGCTGCCCATCAAAGGTTAAGAATGAGGCACCGGCACTTTCTTCCCCGCCAAAGCCAAGCGTTCCTTCACTCAAGCCAGGCACAAACCATTTAAAGCCGACGGGCACTTCAACCAGCGGACGAGCGAGATCGCCAACCACCTTATCAATGATCGCACTGGACACCAGGGTCTTACCCACGCCTAAATCGGCTGACCACTGCGGACGGTGGCGGAACAAATAATCGATGCACACGGCTAAATAGTGATTCGGGTTCATCAATCCTTCGGGAGTCACGATGCCGTGGCGATCAAAGTCTGGATCATTGCCAAATGCCAAATCATAATCATCTTTGTACGCCAATAGTCCGGCCATTGCGTATGCAGACGAGCAATCCATACGAATCACGCCATCGCTATCGCGCGGCATAAAGCCAAACGTTGGGTCGACATGATCGTTAATCAGGGTAATATCCAGTTGATAATGCGCGGCAATTTGCTGCCAATAGCGGATCCCTGCGCCCCCCAAAGGGTCAACGGCAAGTTTTAAACCCGCTTTTTGAATAGCCTCGATATCAACAACCTTGGCCAGCCCAGAGACATATGGCGTCACAAGATCTTGCGCTTGGTAATAGTCACTGTGCATCGCCGCATCAATCTCCGAGCGTTTAACGCCGACGAGATGGGTTTCAATATAGTGATTCGCTCGCGTTTCTATTGCTTTCGTGATTTCGCCTTCGGCGGGTCCACCATGGGGCGGGTTGTATTTGATGCCCCCATCTTGCGGTGGGTTGTGCGAGGGAGTGATGACAATCCCGTCCGCTTTCGCGTCATGCGCGCGGTTGTAGGCGAGTATCTGCTGCGATACCCCTGGGGTGGGTGTATACCCTTGCTCAGCTTGGCCAATCACCGTAACGTGATTGGCCGTTAACACTTCAACCACGGCATCGAATGCTGGTACTGAAAGCGCATGAGTGTCTTTTCCCACAAAGACAGGGCCAGAAATGCCGCGCGCGCTGCGCTCATCACAAATTGCTTGTGCAATCGCCAAAATATGATCGCGGTTAAACGTCGTGTTCAACGCGCTTCCACGGTGTCCTGACGTCCCAAACGCAACACGTTGCGACGGATCACCTGGACGTGGTTGAGCCTGGAAAAAACGCGTCACAAGCGCCGGGATATCACACAAATCTTGCGGATTCGCGCGCTGTCCGGCTTGAGGATGCACTGCCATAATTCTCTTCTCCCATGAGTGGCATAGATTAAATCGCGTTCACAACCTTCTCAGTCAAATCACTCGGGAACTGCATTTTTTCCATAAGCTGCTCCACCATCTGACGCTTACGGCCAGTGTTCGTGTTGGTGATGACCCAAAAAGGGGTGTCTGGAATCTGCTTGGGTTTGGTGGTTTTGCCGCTTTCTAATAAAGTTTGTGGATTATCGGCAAAATACAGACGGGTACGCCCTTTTAGCGCCATACCATCTGCGAATCCTTGTTGGTCAACACGGTATAAGGTGGTGAGGATCAGCATAAAACGACCAATAGCTCGTTCTTGAGCCGCAAACTCATCTGAAATCAATAACGTTCGCATCGCTTTGACACGATCAACGGACGCACTGCGCCCAGCGTCTTTACTGACAACAATACCGCTAGAACGAGAGGGCGTCGTCGGCGCAGCCTGGGTTGGCTGCGGTGCCGAGTCCGACAGCAGTAAGCGACGCAGGATGTCTGATGCGCTTTCGCCAATATGCTGAGTTTGGCTGGCAATATACCGGTATAGATCGTCGTCAACCTCTATCGTCTTCATTGTTTTTCATCGCGTCCTGTTTATCGTTTAACGGGGCGATTATACAGAGATAGATAGGTATACTCTACGTTAAAGCCAGTAATCTGAGAGAAAAGCAACGTGTTATTAAACGGAAAGTCTCGCGGTGAGGGCTCACCGCTTGTATTGATCCACGGTTTATTTGGTGATCTCGATAATTTAGGCGGGCTCGCCAAGACACTGTCCGACCATTTTTGTGTCTATCAAGTTGATCTACCTAACCATGGTCGCTCCTATCATACACAGGACACAGATTATCGAAGCCAGTCCGATGCCGTGATCGCGTGGATGGATGCACAACAGCTTGAGTCAACCATTATCGTTGGCCATTCGATGGGTGGCAAAGTGGCGATGGCCGTCGCTCAGCGCTTCCCAGAGCGCGTCGAACAACTGGTGGTGATGGATATTGCCCCAGTCGATTATCAAGTTAACCGACATGACAATGTTTTCAGGGCATTGCATCAGACACAAAGGGTGACACTGGAAAGCCGCCAACAAGCGCAAACCATGATGAATGAATCGATTGAAAATCCAGGCGTGAGCCAATTTTTATTGAAATCACTCTATAAAACCGATCACGGTCACTACGCCTGGCGCTTCAATATTGATAATCTTTATCACGGCTATCGTGACATCATGGGATGGACAGAGTTTGGCCAGTATTCGGGGCCAACTCTGTTTGTCAAAGGGCAGAACTCTGAATACATTCTGCCAGACCACCGCGAGGCCATTGTCGCTCAGTTCCCTCATTCAAAAGCGCATATGGTGGCAGGCACGGGTCATTGGCTACATGCTGAAAAACCGGCGGTGGTTGCCAGCGTCATAGAACGTTTTTTAATGCCGAGCGAGCGTTAACAGTTAAGTGACCCTTGTGATATATTGCGCCGCATAAGTCGGTGCTCAATGGAGGCACGCATGCTTTACGAGCACTTTCAATTGCTCGAGAAAATAGGTCTAGATCTCGTCTTCGCCGCGATTTTCTTTTTTATCGGCATGGCAATTAAAGACGTGTTACGTGAGGGCAATGTGCCAGTATTCGGCCGACGGATCGTCTGGTTTGTGCTCACACTAGGCTGTGTCGGCTTTATCGTGAAAGGTGTGATTCAGTTGGTTTGGGAAGGGGTCGGCATCGGCTAACCCTAGCACTGAAGTCACTGGTTAATCATATAGGTTTGAAAAAGCGACGCTTTTTCTTTAATTCGAGTTAGTTGCAAACAGCAACCCACTGACAAAACGGGTGTTTTTATATGGCGAGTGTAGGTCTCTTCTTTGGTAGTGACACGGGAAACACGGAAGCAATTGCAAAAACCATTCAAAAGCAGTTAGGCAAGCAAATGGTTCACGTGCAGGATATCGCGAAGAGCAGCAAAGAAGATATTGATAACTTCGATTTGCTGCTGATCGGTATTCCGACATGGTATTACGGTGAAGCACAGTGCGACTGGGATGACTTTTTCCCAGAGTTAGAGCAAATTGACTTCTCAACAAAACTCGTGGCTATTTTCGGCTGTGGCGACCAGGAAGATTACGCAGAATACTTCTGTGATGCCATGGGCACCGTCCGCGACATCATTGAAGCGAAAGGCGCGACCATCATTGGTCATTGGCCAACTGAGGGGTATGAATTTGAAGCCTCACAAGCATTGGTTGATGACAACCATTTTGTTGGCTTATGTGTCGATGAAGACCGCCAACCTGAACTGACCGACGAGCGTGTGAGCAAGTGGGTGAAACAAGTTTACGAAGAAATGTGTCTCGCAGAGCTTGAAGACTAAGTCTGGCTTATCAAACGCCAAGGGGACTCAACCTTGGCGTTTTTTATCTAACCGGCGCACAATGGGCCGATCATGCGGCTTGTTTGCTGGCTGTATCTCGATACTGGCGTTTTTTTCTCACATAAAGTGTACGCCTTACTTCAGCAACCACCTCGCCATGCGCGTCTTTGACGTGGACAACAAACTCGGGCAATACCTTATCGCCTTGTCCTGCTTGTTGTTGGATATCGGTTAACACCGCATCACTGATCACAAAATCTGCGTACAAGTCCGTGGTTCCCGGCTTAATAAAATTGATATCTGCTTGTTTGTCCCAGACATGGTACTGAGGGCCGAGAATCCCCATTAACATGAGCGCATAGACAGGATCGGTTAAGGAGAAGATACTACCGCCATACTGGGTACGGTTAGCATTTTTATTCCACCAGCGGAGTTTCAAACGCATATTGACACGTTTAAAATCCTGGCTAATGGCATCAATATGGATCCCTGCGCCCCAAAATGGTGGCCAGCTGTTAAGTGCCCACTTAACAATACGTGGTTTGTAGAAGCGATACATGTAAGTTGACATCCTTATCTGGTCTAACCAGATAATATTCACATCTCGTAAACATTGATGCAACCACAAATGATCAAATTTCGTCCTAAGAACGCATGTCGAGAGTAGCGAGAGCAGTGCAATTTTGATAGGCTTATAAGATATTTTCCTTGCTAATCCAACTGTCTTAACTCAGGCAGAAAACAGGTAGATACACATGTCAGACAATAACCAGGCGTTGAAGCAAGCTGGGCTCAAAGTCACCCTCCCACGGCTCAAGATCCTAGAAGTGCTGCAACAGCCAGATTGCCAGCACATCAGTGCCGAAGACCTGTATAAGAAATTAATTGACCTAGGTGAAGAAATTGGCCTAGCAACCGTGTACCGCGTACTGAACCAATTTGACGATGCAGGCATTGTCACGCGTCACCATTTTGAAGGCGGAAAGTCCGTATTTGAATTGGCGACACAGCATCATCATGACCACTTAGTCTGCCTTGACTGCGGTAAAGTGATTGAATTTTCTGATGATTTGATTGAAGAGCGTCAGAAAGAAATCGCCGCACGCTTTAATGTGCAACTGACAAACCATAGTTTGTATTTGTATGGTCACTGTAAGGAAGGCGATTGCAAAGCCGACCCATCCATTCATAACGCTGATTGATTCAGTGTGAACGTTCGAAAAAAGCCGGCGTGGTCATCACGCCGGCTTTTTATTATTTACCTTCTATCTTCGCCCAGGTATCACGTAAACTCACGGTCCGGTTAAAGACAAGTGCATCTTTACGGCTATCTTTATTATCTACACAAAAATAGCCTGTCCGTTCAAACTGATAACCCTTCTCTACTGGCGCATTTTGCATACTTGGTTCAACAAATCCCTGTTGTACCTGCAATGACGCCGGATTAATCGTCTCAGCGAAGTTGTCTGCGCTGGCCGGATTTGGCACCGTAAATAAGCGGTCATACAATCGGAATTCAGCGGGTAACGCCTCAGCCGCAGAAACCCAATGGATCACGCCTTTCACTTTTCGCCCATCGGCAGGATCTTTACCGAGGGTGTCTGGATCATAGCTGCAATATACAGTGGTAATATTGCCCTCATCGTCTTTTTCACAACGCTCCGCTTTTACCACGTAGGCATTGCGCAAACGTACTTCCTTCTCCAGTACCAGTCGCTTGTACTTCTTGTTGGCTGATTCACGGAAGTCTTCTCGCTCAATCCAGATCTCGCGCGAAAATGGCACCTGGCGCGTCCCCATCTCTGGCTGATTGGGATGGTTGGGTGCATCAAGCCACTCCACGTCATCGGCTTTGTTTTCAATCACCAGCTTAATGGGATCGAGCACCGCCATGGCGCGTGGTGCATTTTCGTTTAAGTCATCACGCACGCAAGATTCAAGCGCACTCATTTCAATGGTGTTATCTTGCTTAGTCACACCAATACGCTGACAAAACTCACGAATGGAGGCAGGCGTGTAACCCCGACGACGCAAGCCTGAAATAGTCAGCATACGCGGGTCATCCCAACCGTTCACTAACTGCTCCTCCACCAGTTGGTTCAGCTTACGTTTAGACATCACGGTATACTCGAGATTCAAGCGGCTGAACTCATATTGGTGCGGCGTACAGTCGATAGTGATGTTTTCCAATACCCAATCGTATAGGCGTCGGTTATCTTGAAATTCGAGGGTACATAGAGAATGCGTGATCCCTTCCAGTGCATCTGAAATGCAATGGGTAAAGTCGTACATTGGATAAATGCACCACTTGTCGCCAGTCTGATGATGATGCGCAAAACGAACACGGTATAAAACCGGATCCCGCATCACCATAAAGGGGGACGCCATATCGATTTTAGCACGCAAACAGGCTTTACCTTCTGCAAACTCACCAGCTCGCATTTTTTCAAACAGTGCCAAATTCTCTTCAACCGAGCGTTCACGATAAGGGCTGTGCTTGCCCGGCTCGGTCAATGTGCCACGATACTCTCTGATCTCGTCGGGCGTCAGCTCTTCGACGTATGCCAACCCTTTTTCAATCAGCTCAACCGCGTAGCCATAAAGCTTGTCAAAATAGTTTGAGGAGTAACGCACCTCTCCTGCCCAGTCAAAGCCCAACCATTGCACATCACGCTTGATAGACTCAACGTACTCCACGTTTTCTTTTTCTGGGTTGGTATCATCAAAACGCAGGTTGCATTCACCCTGATAGTCTTGTGCGATCCCGAAGTTCAAACAAATTGATTTGGCATGGCCGATGTGCAGATAGCCATTCGGCTCCGGTGGGAAACGTGTCACGATCGCTGTGTGTTTCCCTTCCGCCAAGTCTTTATCAATGATTTGGCGAATAAAGTTAGTGGGACGAGCTTCAGCATCACTCATCAAGGTTACCTCGTATCAAAAATGCGAATTTTAAAGCTACATAGATACTATGATCTCCTATTCCGCGCTGCGACTCAACCCGTTGTTGTCATTGTCATCGCGGTGTAGGCCTATTTGTTACTTTTTTGCGCGAAAGCGATGACACAAACCTAAAAAAACGCCCTGCTGTTGGCTGGGCGCTTTGTTCAGATCATTGTCGTACAGTGCCTCGTTTATGGCAGCGCGACGTTTGACAAATCTTCATCTTCTGGAATTTGTTTCAGCTCACCGGCAATGATTTCTGCTAGAGGGCCAAGAATGACCTGCAAGTTGTTCTCGCCAAGCTTGACGACTCCCATCGCCCCAATGGCTTTCAATTTCGCTTCATCAACCACCTCGCGGTCGGCAACCGACAGACGCAGACGGGTGATACACGCATCAATCGATGTGAGGTTTTGATGGCCACCAAGGGCTTTAAGGTACTTGCGTGCAAGCTCGCGATTATCGCTCGCTTCACCGGTATTGGCGCTCGCAGGTGCACTTTCTACTGCGTCATCTTCTCGGCCTGGCGTTTTCAGATTGAGCGCTGAAATCGCGGCGCGGAATGACACATAATAAAGCGCAAAGAATACAAGGCCCATGATAGGCAGCATGTACCACTGGTTAGCCACAGGGTTTTTCGACGACAACACCAAGTCAACTAAACCTGCCGAGAAGCCGAAGCCTGCCGTCCAGTCGAAAGTGGCCGCGATAAACAAGGAAACACCGGTTAATAGCGCATGCAACACGAACAACAAAGGTGCGACAAACAAGAATGAGAATTCAAGTGGCTCGGTCACCCCAGTAAAGAAAGACGCAAAACCAGCAGCAATCATGATAGACGCAACACGTGCTTTGTTCTCAGGACGCGCTGTGTGATAAATCGCAAGCGCTGCACCCGGTAGACCAAACATCATGACGGGGAAGAAGCCTGCCATGTACATGCCTGTGGTCCCTTTAATCGCTTCGCCTGTTTCAAGGCCTTGTGCCCCCATCCAGAAGCGGCCCAAGTCGTTAATACCGACCGTATCGAACCAGAATACGGCGTTAAGCGCGTGGTGCAGACCAACAGGGATAAGTAAGCGGTTAAAGAAGCCATAAACACCGGCACCCGCGGCACCTAGGTTGGTGATGCTTTCACCAAAGTGAACCAAGCCACCAAATAACACAGGCCAGACAAACATCAATACAAACGAGATGATGATCGCCACAACAGAGACCAAAATAGGCACCAAACGCCGGCCACTAAAGAACGCCAAGGCTTTAGGCAGCTCAACACCGCTATAACGGTTGTACAGCTCAGCAGACACCACACCGATCAAGATACCGATAAACTGGTTGTTGATTTTGCTGAACGCAAGCTCATTGTTGCCCACTGAAATATCGACCAAGCCAATTTGGCTTACCGCACCCGGCGCACACAGCGTGGTGATCACCATAAAGCCAACAAAGCCTGCCAGAGCGGCGGCGCCGTCTTTATCTTTTGACATGCCATATGCCACACCGATGGCAAATAACACTGACATATTGTCTATAATCGCTGCCCCTGATTTTATCAAGAAAGCAGCTAGGGCACTGTTGCCCCCCCATCCAGTTGGGTCAAGCCAGTAGCCGACCCCCATCAAGATCGCAGCCGCTGGTAATACCGCAACCGGTACCATCAGCGCACGACCTATACGTTGTGCATAACCAAGAATATTCACCGTCGTTCCCCCTTTATATTTTTCAGTGCCCCACCACGCTTGCGCTTGCTCCGCGGCTGGGCATCTAACTTGGACGCTTGCCCAAGGACTTTTGTTAAATCACTTCTTTTGTAAAGCAATGTTAGTCAATTGCAGTTTATGTCAATAAATTCGCCTCGCAAATTAAACCCGCGTTATTTGTGAGAATCATCACCAAACCCACCCATATACAGAGAAAATTGTTAGCCTGATCATAAAACTTATTTTATGATGAAAATAAATGAGCATATCCGTTATGCTATGGCCACGAACTGAGCATTGATAGAACGAGGTGACCGATGCGACTCATTCCTTTACAAACCAGCCAACAAGTCGGCCTATGGTCGGCTCGCTATATCGTCGATACCATCAACACGTTTTCGCCGACTGCCGATAACCCCTTTGTTCTGGGCTTACCCACAGGGGGGACGCCACTCAACACCTATAAGCAACTCATTAAGCTCCACCAGCAAGGCGAAATCAGTTTTGAGCACGTGGTGACCTTTAATATGGACGAATACTGTGGGATCCCTGCTGATCACCCACAAGCGTATCGTACCTTTATGTACGAAAACTTTTTTAACCATATTGATATTCAAGAAAAAAACATCAACTTGCTTGATGGCAATGCGACCGATGTCGATGCCGAGTGCCAACGCTATGAAGAAAAAATCAAAGCGTACGGCAAAATCCATCTCTTTATGGGTGGTGTAGGAAACGATGGTCATATTGCGTTTAATGAACCCGCGTCATCATTAGCATCAAGAACACGGATCAAAACCTTGACCGAGGATACCCGTGTGGCAAACTCTCGCTTCTTTGATAATGATATCAATCAGGTACCTAAGCATGCGCTCACCATTGGTGTCGGCACCTTGTTAGATGCAGAAGAAGTCATGATCCTAGTCACAGGACACAATAAAGCCCAGGCACTTGAGGCCGCGGTAGAAGGGTCAGTGAACCACTTATGGACAGTATCAGCGCTACAACTGCACCCAAAAGCGATGATTGTGTGCGATGCGCCTTCAACAGCAGAACTAAAAGTAAAAACTGTGAAGTATTTTCAAGAGCTTGAAGCCCAAAATATACACCATTTATAAGGAATTGAAGCATGTATGCGTTAACCCACTGCCGGATTTTTACTGGCCATGAGGTGTTGGATGATCATGCCATCGTGATTAAAGAAGGCCTGATTGACGCCGTCTGTCGACAAGACGCCCTGCCCAATGATATTGCCACGCGCGCGCTCGACGGTGCATTAGTCAGCCCAGGCTTCATTGACCTTCAGCTTAATGGCTGTGGCGGCGTGATGTTTAATGATGCCATTACCCCTGACACCATCGCGACCATGCATCAGGCTAACCTTAAATCAGGTTGCACCAACTTTCTCCCCACCCTGATCACTAGCTCTGATACCGATATGCAAGCCGCCATCAACGCCATGCGTGCTTACCAAAAACAGCAGCCCCATCAGGCGCTGGGGTTACACCTTGAAGGCCCTTATTTGAATATCGAAAAAAAGGGGATACACAGCGCTGACTATATTCGCCCAAGCAACGATGAGATGATCAACTACTTATGCGAAAATGCGGATGTGATTGCCAAAGTCACCCTCGCGCCTGAACTGGCGCCCGCGTCGCATATTCAAGCCCTGAAGCAAGCTGGTATCGTGGTCTCTGCTGGCCATACCAATGCCACTTACGCACAAGCTAAGCAAGGCTTTACCCACGGCATTTCCTTTGCCACGCACCTGTTTAACGCAATGACCTCTATTTCAGGCCGTGAGCCAGGTGTCGTCGGTGCCATCTACGATACACCTGATGTCTACACTGGTGTAATTGCTGACGGCTTTCACGTCTCGTACCCTAATATTCGTCTCGCACATAAAGTAAAAGGTGAGAAATTAGTGTTGGTTACGGATGCGGTTGCACCAGCAGGAGCCGACATGGATCACTTTATTTTTGTAGGTAAGAAAGTATATTACCGTGACGGTAAGTGTGTTGATGAAAATGGCACGCTTGGCGGCTCGGCACTGACGATGGATCAGGCGATTTATAACAGTGTTGAGCATGTAGGGATCGCCTTGGATGAAGCTTTGCGGATGGCTACGCTCTATCCCGCTCGCGCAATCGGTATCGAACAACACTATGGCAGCATTCGTCCGGGGAAAATTGCGAATCTTGCCATTTTCGACCGTGCAATCAACGTTCAAGCGACGATCGTAAACGGACAATATCTACAAAGCTAGGACACCTATGACTGGCGGAAAAATCGGGAATGTCGATCTTGTAAAGCAACTTAACGGAGCTGCCGTTTATCGATTAATTGATCAACAAGGGCCTATTTCACGCATACAAATTGCCGATGTAAGCCGATTGGCGCCGGCAAGTGTGACCAAAATTACCCGCCAACTGCTAGAAAGAGGCCTCATTAAAGAGGTGGCACAACAAGCATCGACAGGTGGACGTCGTGCCATTTCTCTCACCACCGAGTGTGCGCCCTTTCATACCCTTGCGGTACGATTGGGTCGTCATTTTATTGAGTTGTCTTTGTATGACTTGAGCGGTGCCTCTTTGGCCGAACACGGCGAAACTTTCCATTACCATGACCAGGACGAGCTTGTTCAAGGCTTGATTCATATCGTTAGCCAATTTTTGGAAACGCACCAACACGCACTCCGAGAACTGATTGCGATATCCGTGGTCATGCCTGGCTTGGTTGACCCTGATTCAGGGGTGGTCGAATACATGCCCAACATCAATATCAAACAACTTGCACTTGCTGATACCTTGCGCGAAGAGTTTGGTGTGCAGGCTTTCGTTGGCAACGATATTCGCGGTCAAGCGCTGGCGGAGCACTACTTTGGGGCGAGCCAAGACTACTATGACTCTATGCTGGTCAGTGTGCATCATGGTACTGGCGCGGGGATCATCGTCAATGGGCAAATTTTTCTTGGCCATAACCGCAATGTCGGTGAGCTCGGCCATGTGCAGATCGATCCACTGGGTAAAAAATGTCAGTGTGGCAACTTTGGCTGCTTAGAAACCGTGGCCTCAAACGAAGCCATCATTGAGCATGCCCAACAACTGCTTGCGCAAGGGCATCCCAGTAGCCTCAGTTATGATCAAAGCCTAACCATCGAAGCCATTTGCCAAGCCGCAGAGCAAGGTGATGAGTTAGCACGCCAAGTGTTGGTTAAAGTTGGCAATCACCTGGGTAAAGCGATCGCGATGACCGTAAACCTGTTTAATCCACAACTGGTGGTGATTGCTGGCAAAATTACCGCGGCAAAAAGTGTGGTGTTTCCTGCCATTGAGCGCTGTGTAGAGAATCAATCACTGCCAAGTTTCCACGAGAAGCTGGCGATTGTTAGCGCAAATCTGGAGGCTCAGCCTACAATGGCTGCGTTTTCCTTAGTCAAGCGGGCGATGCTTAATGGTGAGCTCCTACAAGAGCTGTTGGAGGAGTAGTTTTTCACTACTTGGATTGACATGTTGAGTGATTAAAACATGTCAGTTAAACCTAGCCGAGACGTTAATCCCTAACCGTTGGTCAGCCAGCGGTTAGGAGAGCGGGCATCTTCTCTCGCAACGTCAGTCTTCTCTGCAAATGTCGCCTTGCCTCATCTTATCTTCACCGGCCTTTTCTCACGCTTCCTTATTTTACATTCACATACTGACCACAAAACGTGTACATTATAGCCACGTTACCGACAATGCCTTGTCTCACTCAACTTTAGAATAAGTACAAGATATGGAACTGGTTTTTATTTCCGCTGCATTTATCAGTGGCTATGCATTAATGCGCTGCCACCTCCCGCCACTGGTTGGCTTTCTTATCGCTGGCTTTGTTCTCCATGCCATGGGCTACCAGTCGACACCGGTGATCACGCAGCTGGCCGATCTGGGTGTCACATTGCTGCTGTTTACTATCGGCTTAAAGCTTGATGTCAAAACCTTGCTTGCGAAAGAAATCTGGTTTGGGGCTACTGCCCATAATGTCCTGACAACCGCGTTTTTTACTCTCGCGCTAATGGGCCTTAAAGCACTGAGCATTCCTATGCTGTCAGGCATGAGTATGTCTGAAATGCTGCTGCTTGGCTTCGCGCTTTCGTTTTCTAGCACCGTCTTTGCCATCAAAGCGCTGCAAGAAAAAGGTGAGCTTAATGCCACCTATGGCACCTTGGCCATCGGCATGCTGATCATGCAAGATATCTTTGCCGTGATTTTCCTCACCGCCACATCGGGAAAAACCCCCGAACTCACCGCCCTCCTCCTCTTTGGTTTACCTCTGCTAAAACCTCTATTGGGTAAGCTTTTGGACAAGGCAGGTCACGGTGAAATGTTGGTTCTTTATGCCGTGTTCCTCGCTCTAGTGGCTGGCGCTGGATTGTTTGAGGCGGTGGGGATTAAACCTGATTTAGGCGCACTTATTCTCGGTATGCTGCTTGCCAGTCACCCACGTGCATCCGAAATGGCCAAGTCACTGTTTAATATGAAAGAGCTTTTTCTAGTTTGCTTTTTCCTCAACATTGGCTTGTCCGAACAGCCTACCTGGCAAAGCTTTAGTTTTGCCCTGATCTTGATGTTATTACTGCCCATCAAGGGCGTACTCTACTATTGGATCGTTAATGGATTCCGTTACCGCGTCCGTACTGCCTTATTTACCACGCTCACCTTATTCAACTTCAGTGAGTTTGGACTCATTGTGGGTGGCTTGGCGTATAAAACAGGACTGATGCCCGGCCCGATCTTGGTCTCCATCGCCATCGCGGTATCACTCAGTTTTGCCTTTTCCGCCCCGCTCAATACCTTTAGTAATCAGCTGTATGGTTGGGCATCACGCTGGCTACCTGAGCGTGCACCCGACAAACTTCACCCCAGCGATCAACAAATCAATCTCGGTGATGCCAGTATTTTAGTATTGGGGATGGGACGTATTGGCTCAGGCGCCTACGACGAACTCGCCACCACACACCACCAACCCATTGTGGGAATTGACACACGAGAAGACTCTGTCACTCGTCATCAGCAAGAAGGAAGACGTGTTATTTTAGGCGACGCGACTGATCCCGACTTTTGGTCACGAGCCGTGTCTGATGGCAATATCTCGCTCATTTTACTGGCCATGCCTCACAGCCACGCCAATACGTTGGCACTCGAGCAAATTCGACAAACACAATTCAGTGGTAAAGTCGCTGCCATCGCCAAATATCAAGATGAGCTCGACCAACTCAAAGCACTTGGCGTGGATGAAGCCTTTAATATCTATCAAGAGGCAGGTAGTGGCTTTGCGCGTCACGTAAGAGACCGCTTCTCACATCCGGATACCTAACCACTCTGCCACCCTCCTCACGCACAAGTGATGCTTCACTTGTGCGTTTTTGTATAAAAACTGCGCCATTTTTGAATTAAATTCATTTTTTATGGTTTTTATTAAATAATATTTACCACAAAGTCAGTTTGGATAACGAATTTGTTTTATCTACTTGTGTCTTTCTCTGCCACAGGGCAGAGTGTGATTAACAGGTCGCCACCAGTGGTCCTATATCGCAGACATGCCACGGCGAAAACACCGTATAACACAAACAGAGAGGAAGATTATGTGTTCAATTTTTGGAGCGCTTGACATTAAAACCGACTCGCAACAATTGCGGGAAATCGCGTTAAAAATGTCGAAGACCATGCGTCACCGAGGTCCGGACTGGTCAGGGATTTATTCGTCTGAAAAAGCCATTCTCGTTCATGAGCGCCTTGCGATTGTCGATCTTAACAGTGGGGCACAGCCACTTTATAACCAAAACCAAACCCAAGCCCTCGCAGTCAACGGTGAGATCTACAATCACAAAGAGCTCCGCGCTGAATTCGCCGCCGATTATCCGTTCCAAACAGAGTCAGACTGCGAAATCATTCTCGCCCTATATCAAGAGAAAGGGCCAGAACTGCTCGATTATCTCAACGGTATCTTTGCCTTTATTTTGTATGATGAGGAGCAGGATGCGTATTTAATTGGTCGCGATCATATCGGCATTATCCCGCTTTATCATGGGCACGATGAACATGGCAACTACTACGTTGCTTCGGAAATGAAAGCACTGACGCCTATTTGTAAAACCATCAGTGAGTTCCCCCCGGGTCACTTTTTATGGAGTAAACAAGGTGAGCCTGTTCGTTATTACAAACGCGCATGGATGGAATATGACGGGGTAAAAGACAGCACCACGGATAAAGCAGCACTCAAAGAAGCCCTAGAGAAAGCGGTTCACCGTCAACTTATGACCGATGTACCTTATGGCGTTCTGCTATCTGGTGGGTTGGATTCATCGGTGATTTCCGCAGTGACCAAGCAATATGCCGCCAACCGTATCGAGGATGACGATCAAAGCCAAGCTTGGTGGCCACGTTTGCACTCGTTTGCTATCGGCCTGGAAGGCGCGCCGGATTTGAAAGCCGCCAAAGAAGTCGCCGACCACCTTGGCACCGTACACCACGAATTTACCTACAGTATTCAAGAAGGCTTGGATGCCATCCGCGACGTGGTGTATCACATCGAGACCTATGATGTGACCACTATCCGAGCATCAACCCCCATGTATTTGATGTCACGTAAAATCCGTGCAATGGGAATTAAAATGGTGCTATCGGGAGAAGGCGCCGATGAGGTATTTGGCGGCTACTTATATTTCCACAAAGCGCCCAACGCTCAAGAATTCCACGAGGAAACCGTTCGCAAGCTGCTCGCACTCAACATGTTTGATTGTGCTCGTGCGAACAAATCAATGGCCGCTTGGGGCGTTGAAGCGCGTGTCCCCTTCTTGGATAAAGAATTTTTGGAAGTGGCGATGCAAATCAAACCGGATGATAAAATGTGCGGTGAGGGTAAAATGGAAAAGCACATCATTCGTGAATGCTTCGGGGATCTGTTGCCAGAATCGGTGGCATGGCGTCAAAAAGAGCAGTTTAGCGATGGCGTCGGTTACGGATGGATTGACACCTTGAAAGCCATTGCCGATGAAAAAGTCAGCGATCAACAGTTGGCAACGGCAGCCTTCCGTTTCCCATACAACACGCCGACGACTAAAGAAGCGTATATGTATCGTGAGATTTTCGCCGAACTCTTCCCTCTGGAAGATGCCGCGAAGTGTGTTCCTGGCGGCCCATCGATCGCCTGCTCAAGTGCCAAAGCGATTGAATGGGATGAATCGTTCAAAAACCAAGCCGACCCATCAGGTCGTGCGGTCCGCAACGTACACGAAAAAGCGTATCAATAAGCCCACGCCTCACGACCAATAATAAAAAACCGCCAACATCAATTGGCGGTTTTTTATCTTTTATGGCAATGAGATTAACGTTCCCAGTAAGCCTCTTCCAAGCTATCTTCGCGCTCCGGCAAGCCACGTGACAAACGCGGAGAATGCTGTGCCAGCACTTCATAGCTAACACGGTTGGCGTATTTGCACACCTGAGAAAACGATGAGTAAGTCAAAAATGGGTACTGATGTTTGCTCGAATTAGGCACGTTATCACGGTGGTAACGATTCGCTGACATATCGTGCAGCAACGCAGACAGTGCACCGTCTCCCGCGCCATTAGTGTTTTTGATCCGTTCCGGCCCACCCATGTATGGGGCAATGTGCGAATAAATTTTGATTGGATTTTCGCAATCGGCTTTGATCATTGGACGGCTGAACTCATACATATTGAATTCGGGAATGGCGCCGGGTAATAAAGGCAGTGAGGTTTCGCGTTTAGCTTTATCTTCACTATAACCCGCCATGTAGAGGCCAATCGGACCGGCGGTGCAAAGCACCATATCTACCCATTGTAAGGCGGCGTCGGCCGCGAGCAGCGGGTCACTTTCACCCGTGAGCGCTTCACCCTCATCTTCGTTCATCGCCACCACACTGACGTGCTCAGCCAGAAAATCACGCCACCATTGTGGATTTTGTTCAATCACATACTTGGTGCCCAACGTCATCACCACAGGCACGTTATGCTTTTTGGCATACTCGATGGCACGCATGGTCGCATCCGGCATCGGATCACCGTACTTGCAACGTACCAGATAGGCTGTCAGGACTAAGGCAGACGCATGCTCAAAGATATGTTCCGGAATCGACTCAGGACGCAGCTGATTCATTAAGCCTTCGTTGATGGCAAAAGTACGCTCACCACAATCGCCAATCAGCGCGTAACAACGGCCAATCGGGCCTTCGACAGGTTGCAGATAATTGAGGTCCATGCGGCTGGACGTGTTGCATAGATAGCGATAAGAGTAGCTCCCAATGCGAATATCCTGACTCATCACGCCAAGCAGAATCGATTGGTCGTCCGCTAAAGCGGAGTAGTTGTGCAAGGTATTGCCAATGGTGCCGCCGGCAAATTCATGCGTCACCAAATTGTTGTCTTTGAGCTCTTGATACAAGGCTTCAGCGCGCTCATCGTCAATCACTAACGAGTGGCCTTTGCTCAAACCATAGCGCTCCAGGAAGTCATCACTCACTTTTGCTTCTATGTCCACCAAGGTTTGGTCTATGCCAATCACATGAGGGCGTTTAAAGCCACGCTCACTGGCAGGGTTAAGCAAAGGATCCCGGGCGTGAACCGGAAAGTAGTGTTTAGACTTACGTTGTCCTGGAAATTTCATGGTTCGTGTAACTAGCTAATGGAAGGGAGGCGCGAATTCTACCACAGAATTTGCGCCTGCATAGCGTTGGAGAAACGAATTTTATCCGTCTACCACCCTTGGGTATGCTCTGCCACCAGCGTCGCCATTAACTCAATATGCGCCTCGTCATCATTCAAGCATGGGATAAAACGAAAGGCTTCGCCACCTGCTTCCAAAAAGATATCCCGACACTCGCCAGCAATTTCTTCCAAGGTTTCCAAACAGTCAGAAGAAAAGGCTGGGGTCATGATATCGAGGGTTTTAACCCCTTTTGCGGGTAGCGCTTCCAAGGTTTTATCGGTGTAAGGCTTAAGCCACTCTTCACGTCCGAAACGCGATTGGTAGCTCATCATGATCGCTTGGTCGGGGAGCCCAAGTTCCGCCTGCAGCAATGCCGTGGTTTGTTCGCAATGTTGCGGGTACGGGTCGCCGTTATCCGCGAAACGTTGCGGGATCCCATGGTATGAACACAGTAAGAGATCGCCCTTGCCGTGTTTATCCCAGTGGCGCCTGACGGAGTCTGCCAATGCGGATTGGTACGACGGATGATCGTGATAGTGGTGCACAAAGCGAAGCTCAGGAAGCAAGGGGCGTCCTTTAAGGGATTTGGCAACTTTATCAAATACCGCGGCCGTGGTGGTCGCAGAGTATTGCGGATACAAAGGCAAAACCATGACCTTTTCGCAACCTTGTTGCTGCAGTTGCTCAATACCATCCGTCATCGAAGGTGAGCCATAGGTCATTCCTAAAGCGACAGGTAACCCCGTCTTGGTGGCTAAGGCATCACGCTGGCGCGTGGCATACACCATCAAAGGTGAGCCCTCATCCATCCAAACACTTTGATAGAGCTTCGCCACCTTGGGAGAGCGTACAGGCAGAATCACACCATGCAGCAGTGGGCACCACAACCAACGCGTTAAATCAACCACCCGATGATCATGCAGAAATTCAGATAAAAAACGCTTTACTGAAGAAGAGGTGGGCGCATCCGGGGTTCCCAGGTTGACCAAGAGTACGCCAACTCGATTATGCTTTTCGGTCATGTTTGTTGTCCTTGGCTTATTCGCGAGCCGATTATTTTTGTTGTACCTTTCCAATTTAACGTTGTCTGATTAAATGGCTTGGAGAATGACGCGTAGCTTGCCATAAAAAAACCGGAGCGACTAATCGTCAGCTCCGGTTTCTGGCATCAGTCATACCGATGAGAACAGGTGTCAGCGCCTGAGCACTAACCCTTTAAACAAAAAATTAGCCGAGAACCTTTTGGATCTCTGCGCTGACTTGCTCAACCCCTTGTGTGCCATCGAAGGTCACAAACTGGGTGTTGCCAGCATCGGCTTCTTTTTTGTAGTAAGCAATCAGTGGTGCAGTTTGATTATGATAAACATTCAAACGCGCGCGCACCGTCTCTTCTTTATCATCATCACGTACCACTAGCGCTTCGCCAGTCACGTCGTCTTTTCCTTCCACTTTCGGTGGGTTGTAAACAACGTGATAAGTACGGCCTGAAGCAAGGTGAGCACGGCGACCACTCATACGCTCAACAATTACGTCATCCGGAACGTCGAATTCGAGTACGTAATCGATCGCGACACCGATCTCTTTCAGTCCATCAGCTTGAGGAATGGTACGTGGGAACCCATCTAGCAAGAAGCCGTTGGCACAATCATCTTGCGAGATACGCTCTTTAACCAAGCCAAGAATGATGTCATCAGACACCAATTCGCCAGCATCAATAACCGCTTTGGCTTGTTTGCCAAGCTCAGTGCCCGCTTTAATCGCGGCGCGCAGCATGTCACCCGTAGAAATCTGCGGAATCCCGTATTTTTCCATGATGAACTGCGCTTGCGTCCCTTTACCCGCGCCCGGTGCACCCAACAGAATGATGCGCATAGTGATCCCCTTTATGATTATTTAGGTTTCGTTAAACTGCGTCTATATTCGCAAAGACACGAAACATACACGCTTAACTAAACGCTATCAAGCCCGGCAATCCGGCCGGGCTTGTTCGATAGTCATTCAGTATGTGGTCTCGACAATCGCCTGTCGATTATACCTTAGTCAGAAGCTGGTTGACCGAGGCCAAGAAGTCTGACGGATCGTCCATACTGCCTTTCTCTGCCAGCATCGCTTGACCCAGCAGCATTTCTACCCAAGTACCGAATTTCTGCTCATCGCTTTCATCTGCCATGCGCTTAACTAGAGCGTGCTCTGGGTTCAGTTCAAAGATGTACTTCACATCCGGCGCTTGCTGGCCAGCGGCTTCTAAAAGCTTCGCCATTTGCGTGCCCATTTCAAACTGATCGGTCACCACCACCGCCGGTGTGCCAGAAAGTTTAAAGGTGGTACGTACATCTTTAACACGATCACCCAAGTGCGATTTTACTCGCTCAATCACAGACTCAAACGCTTTTTCGGTTTCTTCACGCTCTGCTTTTGCTTCTTCATCATCGAATTGGCTCAGATCGAGATCTGCCTTGGTGATTGCCTGGAACGACTTACCATCAAACTCGGTCAGGTAGCTCATCAACCACTCATCGATGCGGTCATACATCAAGATAACTTCGATGCCTTTGGCTTTAAACTGCTCCAAGTGCGGGCTGTGTTTCGCTGCATTGTAGCTATCCGCGGTGATGTAGTAGATTTTGTCTTGCTCTTCTTTCATGCGCGACACGTAGTCGGCCAAGGAGACGGTTTGCTCAGCGCTGTCTTCATGCGTTGAGGCAAAGCGCAGCAAGCCAGCAATTTTTTCTTTGTTGCTGAAATCTTCCGCCGGCCCTTCTTTCATTACCAGGCCAAATTCACGCCAAAATGTCTGATATTTTTCAGCATCGTTTTTAGCCAGTTTTTCTAGCATCGACAACACACGCTTGGTACACGCACCGCGCAGTGACTGGGTGATCTTGTTGTCTTGCAGGATCTCACGCGAGACGTTAAGCGGCAGATCGTTAGAGTCAATCAAACCCCGGACAAAACGCAAGTAGCTTGGCATGAACTGTGACGCATCATCCATGATAAAGACGCGTTGTACATAGAGTTTCAGTCCATGTTTGTGCTCGCGGTTGTATAGATCCCAAGGGGCTTTTGACGGGATATACAGCAAGCTGGTGTAGTCGTTTTTACCCTCTACACGGTTGTGGCTCCACGTCAGCGGTTCGGCAAAGTCGTGAGACACATGCTTATAGAACTCTTTGTATTCGTCTGCCGAGATATCTGACTTAGCACGGGTCCAAAGCGCTTGCGCTTTGTTAACTTGCTCCCACTTGCCTTCGCCCGTCTCGTTACCTTCCTCGTCTTTCTCTTGCGTCCACATTTCTACCGGAATACCGATGTGGTCGGAATATTTACCGATCACCTCACGTAGGCGCCAATCATTGAGGAATTCTTTCTCGTCGTCTTTAAGGTGCAGCGTAATCTCAGTGCCACGGTCAGCTTTGCTGATAGGCTCTAGGGTATACTCACCTTCTCCGGTTGATTCCCACTGCACTGCCTCGTCGGCCGCAAGACCCGCCGCTCGAGTGCTTACGGTTACCTTGTCAGCCACAATAAAGGCAGAGTAAAAGCCGACCCCGAATTGGCCAATGAGGTTCGAGTCTTTGCTTTGATCTTCGTTAAGCTGTTTAAGAAACTCTTCTGTGCCTGATTTTGCAATGGTGCCGAGGTTAGCGATGACATCGTCACGGCTCATACCAATACCATTATCTGAGACAGTTAACGTACCGGCTTCGCTATCAAAAGACAGACGGACACGCAGGTCACCGTCATTTTCGTAAAGCTCAGGCGCTGACAATGCTTTAAAGCGCAACTTATCGGCGGCATCCGACGCGTTTGACACTAACTCTCGCAGGAAAATCTCTTTGTTTGAGTAGAGAGAGTGGATCATCAACTGCAGCAATTTGGAGGTATCAGAACCAAACTGATGTTTTTCTGGGGTTTTCACGCTCATGTCAATCTACCTAACACTATGAGGATTAATGGCGACGCGGACAATCTGCCCGCGCCACTATGAATTCGTTGTTTCCGTCTCCTTGGATATAGGGATCCGGTACCACGCTTTCAAGGCCTAAGTGGTCAAATATAAGCCAGTTAGTAGTAAGTCGATAGACAATAAAAAAGAAAAGCCTAACCAAAGGCTAGGCTTTACACGTCAGTCGTGTGATTGACATCGCTGCTTTGACAGTGGGTGTTGCCACATTGTTTTGCCGCCCCTCGAGGTGGAAGACAATGTCACCAACGGTAGGTGCGGTCTCTAGGACACGTCAGGCGCTTCTAGCGATATTTCAACTGTTGGCGACCGATAATTGAGTGAGATAGCGTGGTACCGTCCACCAGCTCTAGCTCGCCTCCCATGGGGACGCCATGTGCAATACGGCTCGCACCCACTTGGTGCTCTTGGCATAGCTCAGCGATGTATTGCGCCGTCGCCTCGCCTTCCACTGTCGGGTTGGTCGCCAAGATAAGCTCTTGGATCGGTTCGTGTTGCAGACGCTTTTCCAACACATCAAGGCCAATGTCTGCCGGACCAATGCCATCAAGGGGTGACAGGTGTCCCATCAAAACAAAATACCGCCCTGAGTACTGACCCGTGGCTTCCACGGCTGCAATATCTGCCGGGCTTTCAACCACACAAATCAACCCTGTTTCTTGGCGTTTCGGGTTATCGCAAATCGCGCACACGTCTTGCTCGGTAAAGGTTCGACATTGGCTGCAGTGGCCAATGTCAGTCATTGCCGTACTCAGTGCTTGCGCGAGGGCCAGCCCGCCTTGGCGGTTTCGTTGCAATAAGTGGTAGGCCATCCGCTGCGCTGATTTGGGGCCAACGCCTGGTAAACAACGCAGCGAGTCCATCAGTTGTTCAAGTAACTGGCTGGTGCGCATAGATTAAAATGGCATTTTCATGCCTGGTGGTAACTGCATACCACCTGTCACTTCCGCCATTTTCTCTTTTTGTTGCTCCTCGACACGACGGGCAGCATCGTTGAATGCAGCCGCAATCAAGTCTTCCAGCATGTCTTTATCATCTTCCATCAAGCTATCGTCGATGTCGACACGACGGATGCTGTGGCTACCTGTCATGGTGACTTTCACCATGCCTGCGCCCGCTTCGCCTGTCACTTCCATGCTGGCAATTTCTTCTTGTACTTTTTGCATGCGCTCTTGCATTTGCTGCGCCTGCTTCATCATGTTACCCATGCCGCCTTTACCAAACATAATTCTCTCTCTTGGTTAGGTGTCTTAAATTGGTCGAATGCTATCTTCTTCTAACTCCGCCGCAAAGCGTTGAAGAATAAAAGTCACATTCGGATCATTATGCAGGCTGTGTGTCGCCTGCGCTAATTTTTGTTGATAGAGCTGCTCGCGCCGCTCTAAAGGTGTGATTCCCGCTTCCCCGAGCTGTACCTCCAAGGTTATGGGGGCGCCCAGCGCCGTCGTCAAGGCCTGAGTCAATTGCTGCTGCGCTTTTTCGGTATTAAGGTGCGATTGATCCGGGCGCAATGTGAGCTGTACGCGCTCGCCTTGCTGGGACATCGCCGCATTCAGTGCCATTTGTTTAACTAGGCGCTCTACCTCTAAACTGTCTGCCAAGGCACACCAAGGATCTTGTGCGTTGGTTTCCTGTACCAGTTTGTCGCGCATGGCGGGCGTTTTTTCATGTTCTAACGCCTGTTTTAACGACTTAGGTGTCAGTGAAGGCACCGTCTCGGGCTCCGGTGACACAGGTTGCGTAGAGCGCCACTGGTAAGGCTCTGACGACCCGTTAGTAGGTTCAGTCACGGGTGACAACAACACACTCGGTGTCTTTTTTTCAGGCGTGGACACAGGCGATGCTCCCTCTGCCGCCGTCGCGACGCGATCGAGCACAGATAACGCATCAGTCTTGGCCGGTGTCCGCCCCGCCTTTTTTACCCCACTCCCCGATTGTTCAGATTGACGTTTCATACGACTACGCAACTGATTACGAGCCTGAATAAGACTAGAGGCAGGCGAAGAGGCAGACGGCTGATTCGCAAGTGATGACCCGGCATCTGGCGCCGAGTCATCGACTGCTGGTTGGCTCAGCTCGGAAACACTCGCTTCATGTGCCCCTCTGCCGGATGCACCTGCGCTAGGCACCTCCGCGCTAGTCTTTGCCGTCGCCTGCTGAGGAGTTGGCGCGCGTGTGTCATTGATATTTTGGGGACTTTCCGGCGTGTCTCGGTCATTGCTCTCCGGGGTATCGCCCATGGGCCGGTTCTGTTGTACTTCGTGCCCCTGGCTTGGTGACGACTGGTTTGGCGACGCCGCACTGGCCGATGAGACCTGCGCTTTCAACGCGTTCAGTGCTTGCGAGGGATCTTTTTTTACCGGCTGTTGTGGTGAAGATGCGGGATCGTGTGCCGGCACCGATATGGTAGCCGGTTCATACGGTACCGTTTTCACCGGCTGAAACGCCAACATACGCAGCAAGACCATTTCTAGACCGGCCCGCCCATCAGGGGCATAAGGCAGGTCTTGCCGTCCTTGCAGTGCCATTTGGTAACACAGCTGCACATCTTGTGGCGCAAGCCGCGAGGCCAAGGCGTGAATCCGTGCTTGCTCCCCGCTGTCATCATCATGGGTCTGAGGCAGTGCTTGGGCAAGCGCCACATGGTGAAGCTGGCTGGCTAACTCTTTGAGTAAACCATCCCACTCCACCCCGACGTGCGCAATCTGCGCCAGCATGTTCATCAATTCAACCGCATCATGATTCGCCAAGGCTTCAAGGAGCAAGAGTGCGTTATCGGTACTCAAGGTCCCCAGCATGTCAGCGACAGCTTGGGTGCTGATGTGGCCATTTCCGAGCGCGATGGCCTGGTCGGTTAAGCTCAAGGCATCACGCATACTGCCTTCCGCAGCCCGTGACAATAGCATTAAGGCACGTGACTCTGCCTCGACACCTTCTTGACCAAGGATATGCTCTAGCTGCGTCTGAATCTGGCTCGCATCAAAGTGTTTTAGGTGAAATTGCAAACAACGCGATAAAATGGTGACCGGCAGCTTTTGTGGATCCGTGGTCGCCAATAAAAACTTTACGTACTCAGGCGGCTCTTCCAGCGTTTTTAGCAGCGCATTGAAGCTGTGCCGTGACAGCATATGGACTTCATCAATGAGGTACACTTTGAAGCGGCCACGTGCGGGTTTGTATTGGACGTTATCGAGCAGCTCTCGCGTGTCTTCCACCTTGGTCCGGGACGCAGCGTCAATCTCCAGCAAATCAACGTAACGTCCCTCGTCAATTTCAAGGCAGGTTGCGCACTGACCACATGGCGAAGAAGACACCCCTTGTTCGCAATTGAGCCCTTTGGCAAAAATGCGCGCAATGGTGGTTTTGCCCACACCACGAGTACCACTGAACAAGTATGCGTGGTGCAAGCGGTCATGATCCAATGCATTGGCTAAGGCCGTCAGCACATGACTTTGACCGGCAACAGACTCAAAATTATGGGGTCGCCACTTGCGAGCGAGGACTTGGTAACTCATGTCAATCCGCTTCCTGTATGCTTATTGCTAACGCGGGACCCTGCATATAGCCTGGCATTAATGGCCTGCAAATTCACACAAGCTATAAACACTGATCCCAAGCGCGGCCAGCTTTTCTTCACCGCCGATATCCGGCAAGCTTATCACAAACCCAGCGTGTTCTACGGTGCCACCTAAACGGCGCACCAACTTCACGGTGGCTTCTATAGTGCCGCCTGTCGCCAGTAGATCATCAATCACCAGTACTTTATCCCCCTCAGCAATCGCATCACGATGGATTTCCAGGGTATCTTCACCGTATTCTAGCTGATAGTTTTCGCTGATCACCGCGCGTGGCAACTTGCCAGGCTTACGCACTGGCACAAATGGGAGCCCTAGCGCAAGCGCCAATGGTGCACCAAATAAAAAGCCACGTGACTCGGTACCAATCACCTTGGTAAATCCATGATCGCGGTATTGCGCAACCAGGGCATCAATGGTGGCTTGGTAGGCTGCAGGGTCTTCCATTAAGCTGGTGACATCGCGAAATAAGATGCCAGGTTTGGGATAGTCTGGGATGGTTTGAATACTTTGTTTGATGACATTCAAGCTGTCGGTGCTCATGGCCAATTCTCGCCGGTAAAAAACGCAAACCGTCATGTTATGAATTTTCGGCCGAGCCAGCAACAGATTCCGTTTCAGGTAGGCGGAGAAACCAGCATAAGAGCACAATTAGGCAGGTAACCAGTAACGCTTTCAGCCACATCGCCCCGACGATATAAATGGAGAAGCTAAAACTTGCCACTATCATGACGGTCGCGCGTCGTTTTACTTTGCGACTAATCGCGCGCTTTTGGTACCAGTCCGTCAATATCGGCCCGAACGTTGGATGGGCGTGGAGCCAGTTAGCGATGCGAGGAGAGCCTCGCATAAAGCAACCACTGGCGAGCAGCAAAAACGGCGTGGTCGGGAGTACCGGCAAAAAGGCGCCTGCCGCACCCATCGCGACCCATAACCAACCTAACCCGTTCCATAACCAACGCCATGCGGCTGTCGGTGCTTGTTGCATAGTCTCTATTACCCTTCGATTCGAGATGGTCGCGCTTGTTCACTCACGCTAAGTGTAGTGTCAGAGACGATGGAGGTACAGGGTGGCGAATAAGGAATGCCGCACGGCGAGTGAATAAGGCGGTGATTAGCCGCCAAAAATAATGCCAAGCCAAGTGAGACTGGCAGGTAAGGTCGGGATCAGTAATACCAGCAGGAAGCCGATGAAGTACTTGACGTTATAAGGCTCTTTAAAATCATGTTCCATTTTGTTACTTCACTCACAACAGCATAACAACAGTGAGCGGGTACTATAGCTCAGGTCAAGACCGCTAAAAACGGACTCTTTGTAAGGTTTTAGCCGGTTCATTGATTTACATCAGGGTAACAACTTGTGTGACTGCGTCATGATAAAAGTCATTTTAGCCAATCAAGCGAACTGACCATGGATAAAACAACCCTTGCTCAGCTGGGGCGTGAACTTAACCGCGAACGCACTGAGCTAGTAGCAACATTAACCACGCGATTGCGTGAAGACTGGGACAAGCATTGCGAGAACCTCACCATTTCGGATCTGATTAAAGAAAGCCAAGGGGTACCTGGTGCCATCCGATGCCTCGGTGAACGTTTAGAAAAAGTCGATGCGGCTTTATGTGCCATGGATTTGGAGATTTATGGCTTGTGTGCCGATTGTGAAAGTGAAATCCCACTGGATGATTTAATTAAAGACGCCGCCGAGCAGCGCTGCCCACAGTGCCGTGCGTCAAATTATTATCATCACGATCCAGCCACTCGCCGAGCCACAGCAGGAGCACGTAAAACCGTGTGATCGCGAGGTTGACTTTCGCTTGTCTCATCGTGGCTTAAACGGAACGCGCCCAGCATCAGCTGGGCGCGTTTTTTATTGACTATTTAAAGCTGACAAGCGGGTGATACTAACGATCACACATCATCCTGAGGCGTTTAATCTTGGTCAATAATCCAACGACGGAACGACTTACGCTCTTGGTCACTGGCTTTGGTATACCAAAGCTTTAACTGCGACAAGGCATCACCTTTAATAGAGGCTTTACCTTGATCATCCACCTCGACCAATACATCGTTGAGGTTCTTGCTTTCACCTTGGTCGATAATGATACCATTCTCACGGTTATACTCCGCCACCAGCGCTTCCATGTCGGCATAGGCGCCAAAGCCATCGCCCTCAAGTTCAACAGCTTCCAGTGGCATCACATCGCCATTCTCGAATTCAGCTTGCCACTGCGGGCCAGAGGAGAAATAGCTTTTCGCTTGTGATTGCGAACGAAGACGGCTGCTAACGCCAATGGTAGCATCACGTCCATCGACTGTAAGCTCAAACAGATACGGACGGGATGTAAAGATCACTTCTTTGCTTCCCCGCTTGACCTCTCCGTCAAAGCGCATCACCAACTGGTGTGTTCCCTCGCTGAGCTCAATACTTTGCTGTGGTGCCCAGCTTTCAAAGGTCACCTCTTTACCATCTGCAACCAAGAACTCAATATTACGTGCTGATGTAATGGTCGCTGCTTGCGCAGCGCCTGCCGCCAATAAAACAGCGAGTGCGCTGAACCAAGTGACTTTTTTCACGTTTTACCCCCAAAATTACTAATAAAAAAGCCGCCCGAGGGCGGCTTTTAAAAAACCAGTACTACATCAGTAGTGATTGGTTAACGTTCAATTAGAACTTAACTTCTAGACCCGCTAGGTAAGCAGTGTCGAAATCGGCATCTTGACCATCAAAGCCTTCACCGTCAGCTACTGCTAGCTCAACGTAACCAGTTACGTTGCTGTGGAAGCTATGAGTCGCGTTCACGTAAACAGTATCTTGGTCAGCTTTGTTCGATTTTGTGTTGCTATCTGCTTCATAGCGGTTGTAACCGATGGCAAATACGTTTTTACCCATGGTGTAATCAGCTGCAAGGCCAATGGTGTCGACATTAAGCTCTTGAACACCGTCAACAACTTCGTACTCAACCTGGCCGTAAGAAGCTGCAAAGCTAAACGCATCCATTACATAGTCAGCTTCGATATTGAAACCGTTAATATCGCGCTGTCCATCTTCGGTATCGATATCTTGACCGTTGTAAGCATAGATACGCGCATCAAGATCGCCTACACGATAACCGATGCGGCCATCGATGATTTGGTCAGCTTCGCCCTGGTCAACGGTTTGGGGCTCATACTTAGTAGTGTTCTCATTGTAAACAGGTGTAGTGACCGGTCCTGTTACATCATCATCGTTGTCTTCACCGTTAGACTCTAGCAGCGCAGAGATACCTGCGTAAAAAGTGCCGTTGTCATAGACGTACTTAGCAACCTGATCACCGTGTGCGGCAACAAAATCGACTGACTCACCGCCGAACTCTTTGTCTTTACCGTTGCCAGCATCGTCCGCGATCAGGTATTGACGACCGAAAGTAACAGTACCGAAATCACCGCCGAAGCCAACGAAAAGCTCGTCGTTAGTTACATCGCCATCTTCAAATTCATACGCAAAACCGCCTAGGGCGTTGATTTTGTCAGAGATAGCAACGGTAGTGTTGATTGCGATATCACCATCGTCCAGTTTCCATGCACCTTCTGAGTTTTCAGCAAGACCGCTGATGTACTGAACTTCAGTTGCACCAGATGCGTCTACTTTAACGCCGTTTGCGTCATACAGGTTGATGCTTGCTGATGCTGAGCCAGCAGCCAGCAGAGCTGGTACTGCCATTGCTAGAATAGTCTTTTTCATGGTTAATCCACTGCCTTTTCTATTTAGTCATTATGAGTTCCTTCTTGGAACTCTGTTTTATTGTGACTGTCACTCTATTACCAGCAGCAAAAACGCTGCGAAGAACAAAATGCCAGTTCACTGAAACTTCGTGGCTAATCGTGCAGAACATTTGTAGTTCTGTCAACTCGCCGGAAGCGCATTACAATCTAGACAAAAACCGCTTAAAAACAACAATATAGTGATATTTGTTGAACTGAGATCACAGTTTAATTGACTCAACACCCGCCTTTTGATGAAAATAAACAACAAACACTAACAACATAAAACACCAAAAATCACAGTATTTATTGCTTATATTAGAATAAAAAACTAATCAATAGCTTAAATCAGGCGTTTTGTTAATCAAACGGCAGATCAGCAAGATAGCGAAGAATGGTTCAAATTAAATTCGTGACCAAGATCTCATATCTGTAAGGAAATCTTGCAGTTCGCGATCGTTTTCACGTTTTTGCCCCGTGTTATACTAGGCGCCAACCTTTGCAACTCGGACCTGTTGATGCTCAGTCCTGCCGTAAAATCAGACATTCGCGCGTGCTATCAAACGCTACAAGATCAACTTCCCCACTTTATTCCCCGTAAAGCTCAGAACTATTTGGTGGCAGAGCTCGCGAAAACCCTAGCTGGCGATTACGCGCCTAAACGGCGACTATTAGTGGCAGAAGCAGGCACAGGGGTCGGTAAGTCGATGGCCTATCTGATGGGTGCGATCCCGTTTGCACTCAACAACAATAAAAAAGTGGTGATTTCAACTGCGACGGTGGCGTTGCAAGAACAGCTTGCCAATAAAGACATCCCGTTTTTTCATCGCATCTGCCCCAAACCGTTTGATTTTATTTTAGCCAAAGGGCGTCAACGCTATTGCTGTGCACATAAGCTCAGTGCGGTAGCGGACATGGAAAGCATTCAAGGGGCGCTATTTACCCAAAAACCCAAGCGCAGCGAGCAATTATTACTCAACGATCTCTACGCTGCGCTGAATCGGGGTAAGTGGGATGGTGACAGAGACAGTTGGCCAAAACCCATTGCTGATCATCTTTGGCAAGCCATCGCCTCTGATAAGCACACTTGTCATGCCGGTTTGCCCGCCCACCGTGCTTGCCCGTTTGCTAAAGCACGAGAGGCGATGGATAAAGCGGATGTGGTGGTGGTGAACCACAGTTTGCTGCTCGCCGATCTCGAACTCGGCGGCGGAGTGATCTTGCCCGAGCCGGAGCAATGCCTGTATATGATTGACGAGGCTCATCACTTGCCCACTGTCGCGCGAGACTTTTCTGCCGCCAGTGCCAGCCTGTTGGGTGTGGTCAGCTGGCTGGAAAAGCTCAATCAAGCGACGACCAAGTTGGGGAATACCGCTGATATTAAGCGCGCACATCGGTTTGTGGATAGCTTGCTAGACGCGATTCAAACCTTAATCCCAGGCTTACGCGAGGTTAAACAACAGCTCAGTCAATTGCCGCTCAACGATGATGGTTGCTACCGCTTTGCTGATGGCGAGCTCCCCGATGCGCTTACCTCACCCAGTGAGCAACTCAAAACGGCGAGCAAAAAAGCCCATCAGGCATTGGGAAAAATTCATGATTTGATCAATGAGCGTCTGAAAGAAAATGACATTTCGGCAAAACTGGCTGATCCGGCGCTCGCGGAAACGGCTTTTTTCCTGCAACGGTTAGAAAATTTAGAAAAGGTGTGGACCTTGATGGCTCAACCTAATTCGGATAAAGGCGCCCCCTTGGCACGTTGGGTGCGAGCGTGTCGCGAGCGCGAAGGCGACCTTTGGATCCATGTCTCCCCCTTGGAAGTGGGTTGGCGTTTAGACCAAATGCTCTGGTCCCGTGCAGCCGGGGTTGGCCTATTTTCCGCGACCTTACGTGCACTCAACCGGTTCAGTTATTTCTGCCGTCAAGTGGGCTTGAGCGAAACCGACGGCTCGCGTTATTTAGCCTTGCCTTCGCCATTTGATTACGCCAACAAAGCGCGCTTGGTGATCCCGACGATGCCTTGTGAACCTCAAGCGAGCGACTTTACGGATGTGCTGAGCGATAAAATACTCGAACATCTGGAAGGCGAACGCGCCTCTTTGGTGCTCTTCGCCTCCTACTGGCAAATGCAGCAAGTGACAAAAGCGATAGAAAGCACCTGTAAGCAACGGGGCTGGCAGCTGCTTTGCCAAGGGAGCCAGTCGCGTCCCGGATTACTAAAGGCGCATCAGCAAGCGGTTAACGCTGATAAAACCAGTATCATTTTTGGCACCGGCAGCTTTTCCGAAGGCCTGGACTTACCGGGCAACTTATTGACCAACCTCATTATTACTAAGATCCCTTTTGCCGTGCCCACCTCGCCGGTTGAAGAAGCGCACGCGGAGTATATCGAGCGCTGTGGTGGCAACCCGTTTTTACAAATCGCGGTGCCAGAAGCGAGTAAAAAGCTTGTACAATCAGTCGGTCGTCTACTGCGCAAAGAAGAGGACTCTGGTAAAGTAGTGCTTCTTGACCGGCGCATTATCACCCGTAGATATGGCCAATCCTTACTCGACTCGCTACCTCCCTTTACACGCGTGATCGAACCTTAAACTGACGAGTTAACATGCTGGAACTGATTGACCTCTCTACTTTAGTTATTCTGGGGCTGACCGCGTTTGTCGCTGGATTTATTGATGCGGTGGCTGGCGGTGGCGGCATGCTCACTGTCCCTGCTCTATTATCACTTGGCCTGCCGCCGCATGTTGCGTTAGGCACCAATAAGTTGGCCGCGACCTTTGCGTCGAGCACCGCCGCGTTCACTTATTATAAAAAGCGCCTATTTTCTCCCTTATTTTGGCAACATGCGTTTTGGGGCACCTTAATTGGCGCCACGGCCGGCACCCTGCTGGTGGACGTTCTGAGTACCGAATGGTTAGAGAAGGCCATTCCCATTGTGGTGTTGGTCGCCGCGGTGTATACCATCTGGCATCCACACCCTAAAGGCGATAACAACCAGCTACCCGCACGTTGCCCAAAGCTGCCCATAAAACAGTGGAGTCAGGGTTTATCACTTGGCTTTTATGACGGAGTGGCAGGCCCGGGAACCGGCGCGTTTTGGACGGTTTCCACCATGTCGCTCTATCGGATGAATATTTTGCTATCCTCGGGATTAGCAAAGGCGATGAACTTTACCAGTAACTTCACCTCACTGGTGGCGTTCGCGCTGTTAGGCCATGTAAGCTGGGCGCTGGGCTTAACCATGGGAGCCTGCTTAATGCTAGGGGCTTTTATTGGCGCTCACTCAGCCATCCGCTTTGGTAGCCGTTTTATTCGCCCTATTTTTATCACCGCGGTGGTTATTCTAGCGGGCAAACTCGCCGTTGATGCTTGGTTCTAGCCCTCATTGAGAGAGAAAACATCATGAAAGCGCAAATCGATGCCATGGCTCAACATTTAGATCAACTCGCCGTTCAAGCCGCAGAGGTTGATCGTCGCCGAGGAGAAGCCAAGGCACCGCTATTTGCCACGCCACTTTTTCACTGCAAAGGTAAGTTATTAACGCCCTGTGTTAATGAAGCACAAGGCCTGTTAGCCGTGATGCGCCGCGATCATCAGCAAGGGGTACTAACGGATGCGCGAGCCACCCATATTTGCGAAACCTTGTTAGCACAAATCACCGCACTCCAGCGTGAACTTGCCACTCAACCTTTACGTAAGCAAGAACAAGCTCGTCGTGGTCCAAGACGCCAATCTATCGGTGAGCTCTATCAAGACTTGGCCAAGCATCAAGACTGGGAGCGGCGTCTCGCCGACAAACTCCGTGATGCCAACGCCAGTGTTGAGATGGCCTCCAGTCCGGCTGTACGGCAACAGCATCAAAAGCAAGTTCTCGCGCTCGAGCAGCGTCTAGCGCGGTGCACCAAAGCCCGAGAACGCATTGAAACCACCATTACTTACCGGGAAAAGCGATAACGTAAGGAGCGAATGTGCTACCACTGATATACCATCCCATTTACTCTGATTTCCCGCTTCCCGAGGGTCACCGTTATCCACTGCAAAAGTACCGGCTGCTGTTCGAACGATTGCAAGCGCTTGGATTGCCGGTTGCGTTTTACCAGCCCACCGCCGCGCACAGAGAGATCATTGACGCGATTCATGACCCCGCCTATGTGAGTCAATTACTCGAGGGCAACTTGCCTTTGGTAAAAATGCGCCGTATTGGGTTTCCTTGGAGTGAGTCGCTAATAAAGCGCAGTTTAACCTCACTGGGTGGCACCACCTTAACGGTGGATCAGGCATTGCGCACGGGTCTGGCTATCCACCTTACCGGCGGCTACCATCACGCCCATTATGACTTTGGCAGTGGCTTTTGTTTATTTAACGACTTAATGATTGCTGCACGTCATGCCCTCACGCAGCCGGGCATAGAGACAGTGATGATCGTCGATTGCGATGTTCACCACGGTGACGGCACCGCCGCGCTAGCCTCCTCACATCCAGATATTGTGACCTTTTCCGTCCACTGTGAGAAAAATTTCCCCTCGCGAAAACCATCATCAACGCTTGATTTACCCCTCCCGATTGGCACCCAAGATAACGACTATCTCGATGCCTTTTTGCCTTTACTCGACCTTGCACTGGCTCAGCACCGCCCCGACATGGTGATCTATGATGCGGGTGTCGACGTGCATAAAGACGATGCGTTGGGGTATTTGTCACTTACCGCTGAGGGTATTTTTCAACGCGACACAGGCGTGTTATCACGGTGTGCCTCCCACCAGATACCTGTCGCTGCGGTCATAGGAGGAGGCTATCATGACACCCATGAGCAGCTAATCCCGTTGCACGAACAACTGATACAAGCCGCGCTCACCCACTTTCCCGACTTTTCCGCCAGCCTGGAGGTATCATGACTGACTCACATTCTTCCTCGTCAAAAGCACTCGAAGAGGCCCCCGACGACGTTAAACTCGCCGTCGATCTTATTTACTTGCTTGAAAGCCATGCGATCGATACCGACACAGCGCTCTCCGCGATCGATATCGTTAAGCATGATTTGCTGACCAAAAAAGCGGCGTCATCCAGTGAATAAGTCACCTTTATCTACCGGTTCGGGCAAATTCGTTCGACAGTCGGTACGATGAATCGGCGGCAATATGAGGCATTGATCACATTTCGTTCAGCGCGCAAGAAAACGTTATTTAATCAAAAAATACGGAATAATATGCGAAAGACGTCGAGATGACTGCTTTAACATCAAGTAATTAGCGTGCAACCCATTACATTCTTGTTACAGTTTTTAGTGCTGTTATTAACACCCAAGGCCGTTCAAAAAACCAACAGATCAATAATCATCTAGTGTTTTGTCTCACAAATGTCGGTATTATCCGGCGTGCTCCACCTAGTGTATTGATGTGCTAAGACATCGCTATCACTGGCAACGGCGCACTCTGGCAACAGCCCAGCATGGATTCAAAATGCTGTTGCAGATCCAACATCGCGCGTCATAGCAAGCCAGATGTTTTGGTGCTATCGCGCGTTTCGTTGCTCACCTGCATGGACGGCAGAGATCTCACATGGACAGTGGTTGTCGACCCTCGCTCTTTCACGATGAACCTAAGTTCACGTGTTTATCGAGTTAGGCGTCTCCCAACAGACAAAACAGAGTTTAATGATGGAACAACTTAAAAATCTATTTGTGTCCATAGTCGATACAGGTAACGGCCTCCTTTGGGGCAGCGTACTCATTTATCTTTTGATTGGCTTAGGTTTGTACTTCACCGTACGATCTGGCTTTATTCAATTCCGTAACTTTGGCCACATGTTCAAACTCATGGCCAACAGCCGCGATGGCGCGTCAGGTGGTATCTCTTCTTTCCAAGCCTTTAGTACCAGTCTGGCAGCGCGCGTCGGTACCGGCAACATGGCCGGTGTGGCCGTCGCACTCTATCTGGGTGGCCCTGGTGCTATCTTCTGGATGTGGCTAACGGCATTGGTCGGCATGGCAACCAGTTTCGTCGAGTCCACCTTGGCGCAGGCGTACAAAGTTAACCACAACGATAAGACCTTTCGCGGTGGCCCGGCTTACTACATTGAGAAAGGCTTAGGTCAGCGCTGGTTAGGTATTGCGTTCGCTATTTGTCTGATTATCGCCTTTGGTCTGGCGTTTAACGGTGTCCAGTCCAACTCGATTGCTGCAGCAATGAATACCGCGTTTGGCTTTGATGCCTTAGCGGTTGGCATCGGCCTTGCCGTAGTGACCGCACCCGTGATTTTTGGCGGTATGCGTTCGGTTGCGCGTGTGGCGGAGCTGATCGTGCCGTTTATGGCACTGGCGTATTTGCTGGTTGCGCTAGTCGTGGTTGGCATGAATATCGAGCAGCTACCTGCTGTGATCTCCACCATTGTTAAAAGCGCGCTCGGGCTTGAACAAGCGGCGGGTGGTGCAATGGGTTATGCGATCGCGCAAGCGATGATGCACGGTATCAAGCGCGGTTTGTTCTCAAACGAAGCAGGTATGGGTTCAGCACCGAATGCGGCCGCTACCGCAACCACCAAGCCGAATCACCCAGCGGCGCAAGGCTATGTTCAGATGCTGGGTGTTTTTGTCGACACCATCGTTATCTGTACCGCGACAGCATCGATCATCTTGATCTCCGGTATGCTTGAGCCAAATAGCGGCCTAACGGGTATTGCGCTTACCCAAGAAGCATTGGTTAGCCAAGTGGGTGACTGGGGTGCGGCGTTTATTGCTATCGCAATCCTCTTATTCGCTTTCACCTCTATCATTGCCAACTATTCTTATGGTGAGTCAAACATCGAGTATATTTTCCGCTCGAAAAACGCGATTCTGCTCTACCGTATTGCTGTGCTAGCAATGGTGTTGGTGGGATCGATTACCGACTTACCGTTAATCTGGAGCTTTGCTGACTTGTCGATGGGCATGATGGCCGTGATCAACTTGGTGGCGATTGCGCTCTTGTCGGGTGTCGCCTTCGCGCTGATGAAAGACTATGAAGACCAGCGCCGTGCGGGCAAGAACCCAACCTTTGATCGCACCAAGTTCCCGAAACTGGATAAGCAAATCGATAAAGACGTTTGGTAATCCCCTACGGGTCATACGAAAAAACCACCGAGCAATCGGTGGTTTTTTTACACTCACTTTTAAGTCTTAGGCTTGCGCTGGCGCCGTTATACCAAAGTATCTAAGGCTACACGCTCAACCAATAGCCAATGAGTAGGGCGAAAACAAGACACGCGCCCGCATAAAACCCCAACTCAATTTTACGTGCGGTCATGTCCTCAGCCTCTTCAGGCTTTAAAGTGATCCCCCAATACGCAAAGCCAATGGACGATGACAGCAATAGCACACCGAGACCGAACGCTAACCCTTCAACCGCATGGATCAATGTCATTTTTCCTCTCACTTTCGTCACTGACTTGTAGCACGTTGATTATACGCCTTATCAGTCATTACGAAAACCATCAGCAAAGGGTTCATTGTCTCGCCACGAGCCTCTACTTTAGTCGCGAGGACCGTTCCCACGGTTAGCGCCATAGTTCACTGATGGGCGTGTCCGGTGAAAAGTCATGGGCAATTTGCGCTTGCAGTAGTTCAGCCGTTGCCATCGCATCCGTCAGCGCATGGTGGCTCTGGTAAAAGGGTAAGTGATAACGATGACGACTATCGGCTAAACGAATCGACTCGGGCGGGCGACGGGCAATCCAATCCATAAAGCTGCGTTTACCGTTTCTATGTTTGCGCGCTTCTAATTCCATGGTATCGACCATTGGGAAAATGATCCCCTCGCCTAGGCGCTGTTTGATCGCACGGTCCAGAAACTCCCGCTCAATACGGCGATAATGAACCACGACTACTGAGCCGGCTAGTGCGCTCAGTAAAGGTTCAATCACATGCGAAAAGTCAGGGGCATTCACGATATCTGAGTGGGTGATCCCATGAATGACAATCGACGACTCTGCCAACGGCCGGTTAGGGTTAACAATCCAGTGTTGCGCATGCTGACAACGAATGCGATTCAGGGTAAAGGGCACCAAGCCAATACTGACAATCGCATCTTGCTGGCTATCAAGCCCTGTGGTTTCAAAGTCTAACGCCACAAAAGACACCTGGGAGACAGGCGTATCAGGCGATACCCAGCCTTGCTGATAAAACGCTTGCAACGTCTCATGCTGGACCGTCTCACGTTTGGTTTCCAGCATGGCACGCCAATCCACGTGGTCGGCATCCTCTTTTTTTCTCAAATCGAAATGAAGCATACCCTCCCCTTAAGACCGATTCGGCTGATAGCGGAATTTCAAGAATTTCTGCGCGTTACTTAAGATCTGAAATGCATCTTTTAAGTTTCGACGTTCAAAGTCAGATAGGTTCTCTGGCTCAATGTTGTTGTCCGGCTCGCGACCCGCTTCGATGTCTAACGCTTGATGACGAATGCGCACCATAGAGATAAATTCCATCGCATCGCGTAAGTCTGGGCCTCGACCTTTAGGCAAGATCCCCGACTCGATAATATCGTCCAAACGCTCAAAGGAGTTTTGCGAGCGTGAATCGATCGCCAATGAATGTACCCGAATCAGATCGGCCAAAGGTGCCGTGCCACGACGTTTTAAGTTAATGGAATTGTTATGACGCCCGTCTTGCTCCATGACAAAGTCTTTGAAAAAGCCCAGTGGCGGTGTGCGATTGAGCGCATTGCGTGCCATCGCCGCCAAGAAGCGGTTGTTGCGGCGCGCACGACGACCAATAAAGGCTTTAAGTTGCTCTGCCCAGTTAGTACGACCATGGACGCCATCAAGGTCAAAAAAGATATTGCTATCAAGTAGCGATCGCGGACTGGGATTATCAATCCAATCAGCAAAGCATTGCTCCCACTCTTTCAGCGTTTTTCGCCACTCAGGGTTAGTCGCCATAATATTGCCGGTGCAATACGTATACCCACACGCATTCAATCCATCAGAGACACGTTTAGACAAGGCTTCAAAATACGCATTGTGCTGACTGTGATCATAACTATCGTCCAAAATAATGGCGTTATCTTGGTCAGTAACAATTAACTGCTCGTCACGTGCCATTGACCCCATGGCTAAAAAGCAATACGGCACTGGCGGCTCACCGAGCTCTTCCTCAGCAAGCTCAAGCAAGCGCTGTTTGAAACTACGCCCAATCACCGACAACGCGGAGCCTATCATATGTGAATTCGCGTCTTCGTTGACCATACGGACAAAGCAATCTTTCACTTGTTTAGACAAGATGACCAAATCATCCACAGATTGTTGGCGGAAGATACTCGCCACCAAGAACAAACTGTTTTGCGACTCATAGCGCGCGATATCAGACAGTGCGACCACACCAATCGGCTTACCGTGTTGAATCACGGGCACATGATGAAGGTTTGAGCGCAAGATGGTCAGCATTGCCTCAAAGATATACGCATTGTGGTCAAGCGTGATCAGCTGTGGTGACATGATTTCTTGCACTGGCGTCTCATAAGGCAACCCTTCCGCTAAGACGCGATTACGTAAGTCACGATCCGTTATGATCCCCAGTACCGGCTTTATACCTGTATCAGGATCTGGCTCATCGCCCATCACCAGAATAGAAGAGACTGTCTCTTGTGACATGACCTGAGCAGCGTGCTGAACCGAGTCTGTACTGGATATCATTACCGGGTCACGGATAATCAGTTTTTTCACTTTTGAGGTGGTCAAGTCGTTGGCTTCATTATGACTCGAGACCGCTTGGCGCAATCGGGTTCTGTCCTCTACCTCAACAAAATCAGCAAAGTGCTCAAAGTCATCAAAGAGCCGGTTGAACATCGCCTCTGGGATAAAATAGACCAAGGTATCCTCGATCGCTTTGGCGGGCATCCGGACGCGGTTGTTCATCAAAAGGCCCATCTGACCAAAGATATCGCCTTCTGAAATACGGTTATACAAGGTTCCATTCCGGCGAAAGAGCTCGACCGCGCCACTGCGCAGGATGGCTAAATCGTGAATTTCATCACCGTAAGCAAAAATATCGGTGCCTGCACGGTAGTAACTGATTTCAATACTGGTTGCTACCTCAGCCACCACCTCTTCCGGCATCGCGTCAAAAGGGGCGTACTGCGCAAGAAATGTCGCGATTTCAATTTGTTCAGCTTCCATAATGCTCACCTAAACCTGCATTTTATTGAAGGGCTCCCCCTTTGGGGCATCCGTTCTTTCGCCAGCGGCACAGCTCAAGCGCTGGCCGGGTAATAAAAAAGGCAGCCCCGAAGGCCTGCCTTTCCTATCTTAGCTAACAATCAAACAGTTAGCACACCTGTTTATTTCGCGCGTGGCTCAGAAGCCAAGCCTTTAAACAAGGAGACAGTCGCTACCAGGAGCACCACGGCGAATGGGAAGCCGGTGGAGACAGCCATCGCTTGCAACGCCACCAAGCCGCCGCCAAGGATCAGCGCCACCGCCACTAAACCTTCAAAAGTGGCCCAGAACACCCGTTGTGATACGGGTACATCCATTTTTCCGCCCGCCGAGATGGTATCAAGCACCAAAGAGCCTGAGTCGGATGACGTGACGAAGAAGACAATGACAAGAATAATACCAATGAACGAGGTGATCGTCGCAAGTGGCAGGCCTTCAAGCATCGCAAACAACGTCAGAGACAGCTCGGCATCGACAACGGCGGTGTAGCCGTCGTTGACAAACTGGTCAATCGCCGTGCCCCCGAATGACGTCATCCAAAGCACACTGGCCGCCGATGGGATCAACAACACACAGGTAATGAACTCGCGTACCGTTCGACCCCGAGATACGCGCGCGATAAACATCCCGACAAATGGTGACCAAGAGATCCACCACGCCCAATAGAAGGATGTCCAACCTTGGGTAAAGTTGGCGTCATCTCGCCCAAATGGCATCGCCAGTGCTGGCAAGTTTTCTAAATAAGCACCAAGATTCCCAAAGAAACCGGTCAGAATCGCAAGCGTCGGGCCAACCGCAATCACAAACAGCAACAATAAAAACGCAAGGATGAGGTTAAGCTCAGATAGGCGCTTCACCCCTTTATCGACGCCAGCAACAACGGAGAAGATCGCCATCGCGGTGATCACCACCACCAAGATGATCTCGGTCGTTGCGCCTAACGGCGTATCGAACAAGTAATGTAAACCACCGGACGCTTGTGAGGCACCAATACCGAGCGAGGTGGCAAGACCAAAGAGCGTCGCCACAATAGCTAAAATATCAATCACATGACCGGTCCAGCCCCATACGCGCTCACCAAACAAGGGATAGAACACCGAACGGATAGTCAGCGGCAACCCTTTATTGTAAGCAAACAGTGCGAGACCAAGCGCCAGCACCGCATAGATGGCCCAAGGGTGCAGTCCCCAGTGGAAAATGGTCGCGGACATACCTAAACGACGTGCCGCGTCTGTATCCCCCGCGGCGCCGCCTAACGGGGCCCAGTCAGTCCGGATACCATTAGCATTTGTCGACGTGCCATCGAGCGCGGTTTGAAAATGCGTCAACGGCTCTGACACGCCATAGAACATAAGGCCAATGCCCATACCCGCGGCGAAAAGCATCGCGAACCAGCCACCATAGCCAAAGTCCGGTTTGGCTTCTGTGCCACCCAGCCGCACTTTTCCTAACGGCGATACAATCAATATTAAGCAAGCAATGACGAAAACATTGCCTGTCGAGAGGAAAAACCAATCGAGATTTGCAGTCAGCCAAGCACGTAAATCGCCAAAAATCGGCCCCATTTTATTTTGAAAGGCCAAGGTCACAAAGACAAAGGCCATAATCGCCAGCCCTGAGACCATAAATACACGGTTGTGAATATCAAAACCAAACGGGCCGACTTTCAAAGCGACGTTATCCTGACCCACTTGGTAGTCAGTGTCGATCGGGTTCACCTGACCGTCTGGTGTCATCATATCTTCATGGCTTTTATCGCTCACGCGTTAACTCCTTAGTCCGTCGATTCACAAGCCTCTCTGTGTTGCCGAACACTGCCGAAGGTTGCTTGGTATTTAAGCGTGATAAAAACACCAAAAAGGGTGGCAATGACAACACGGTCAGCAAGAATACCATAGAGCGAACGCGCTTTAATTAGGCCCCTAACCGCTTGGTCACTTTGTCATCAAGGTTGTTACACACATACCTTGCCAGCACAGCTTATTTACAACGAAGCAGATCCTTTGAACTCATTCTTTAACAGTTATAACGATTGGATAAAGGTGCTCGCTTTTGGCGCAATCAGGGAAGAAAAACGAACAATAGGTAGGGAAAAACGTAACCAATAAAAAAAGCAGCCCACTTGGGGCTGCTTATAAAACCTTAACGTGACGTTAAGTGTTTGGCTTACGAAGCACGAGGCTCTGAGGCCAAACCTTTAAACAGTGACACGGTAGCAACCAGCAACACAATCGTGAATGGGAAGCCTGTCGACACCGCCATTGCTTGCAGGGCGACCAAGCCACCGCCAAGGATCAGCGCAACGGCCACCAAGCCCTCGAAAGAGGCCCAGAATACACGCTGTGGCACAGGAACATTCACTTTACCGCCGGCAGAAATGGTGTCGATAACCAATGACCCTGAGTCAGACGAGGTGATAAAGAACACCATGACCAGGATAATGCCGATAAACGAGGTGATCGCTGCTAGTGGCAGATCATCTAACATCGCAAACAGTTTCAGTGACAGCTCTGCGTCCGCAACCGCGGTATAGCCTTCATTGACGAACTGACCAATTGCGGTGCCTCCAAAGGCAGTCATCCACAATACACAGGCTGCTGATGGGATGATCAACACACAAGTGATGAATTCACGCACGGTACGGCCACGCGATACGCGCGCAATAAACATACCGACGAATGGGGACCAAGAAATCCACCATGCCCAGTAGAAGGATGTCCAACCTTGGGTAAAGTTGGCATCTTCACGGCCAAATGGCATTGACAGCGCAGGCAAGTTTTGTAGATACGCGCCCAAGTTACCAAAGAAACCGGTTAGGATAGCGATGGTTGGACCCACTGCAATCACAAAGATGAGCAGCAATAGCGCAAGCATCATGTTGATTTCAGATAGGCGCTTGACCCCTTTATCAACACCAGCCACAACCGAAAGAATCGCGGCGCCTGTGATACCCATTACCAGCAACACTTCTGTGGTATCACCTAGCGGTGTATCAAACAGATAGTGAAGACCCGCTGATGCCTGTGAGGCACCCAAGCCAAGCGATGTTGCAAGACCAAACAAGGTCGCGATGATTGCCAAAATGTCAATCACGTGGCCCGTCCAGCCCCAAACACGTTCACCGAACAGTGGGTAGAACACAGAACGCATGGTCAAAGGCAAGCCTTTGTTGTACGCAAACAGTGCCAGGCCTAACGCCAATACCGCGTAAATCGCCCATGGGTGCAAGCCCCAGTGGAAAATCGTGGCAGACATACCCAAGCGGCGCGCCGCCTCTGTATCACCGGCTGCCGCACCCAAAGGCGCCCAGTCAGTGCGAAGACCATCAGCGCCTACGGATGTCCCGCCTAACGCCGTTTGGAAATGCGTCAATGGCTCTGAAACCCCGTAGAACATCAGACCAATACCCATACCGGCTGCGAAAAGCATCGCAAACCAGCCGCCGTAGCTGTAATCGGGCTTAGCTTCGGTACCACCGAGTCTCACTTTACCCAGTGGAGACGCAATCAGCACTAGACAGGCAATAACAAAAATGTTTCCTGCTGAAAGGAAGAACCAGTCTAGGTTTGAAGTTAGCCATCCACGTAGATCCCCAAAAACAGGACCAATTTGGTTTTGAAAGGCCAGGGTGACAAAAATGAAGGCCAAAATAGCCAGCCCTGAGACCATAAATACTCGGTTGTGAATATCAAAACCAAACGGGCCGAGTTTCAGTGCCACGTTATCCTGACCGACCTGATAATCAGTATCGATCGGGTTAACCTTCCCGTCTGGTGTCATCATATCTTCATGGCTTTTATCGCTCACGAGTTAACTCCTTAGTCCGTTTATTCGGAAGCCTGTGAGTGTTGGTGGTGCGCCCATTATTCATTGCTGTTCAAGCCATCTTTACCAGCAATAAAAGACCAGCTGTCACCACACAATCAACTACATTACCACATCTGAGAAAAAATTTAATTAGGCCCCTAACCAAATGTTTACTTTCTAACCAAGCACCGAATACCAACTTCCCTCCATGCCCCGATTTTACTGGCTTTCCCGGTTATTTGAACTCTTTATTTCAGAACAATAAACAATTTTGTTAATAGCGTTTTAGAACGCCTAACACCCTCTTAAAATCATAGTCGTATTTTCCACCATTGCTAAGCAAACATAACGATCGTGAAAGTCATCACGCTTGGGCAACTCGCTTGCTCATATCAAAGACGCCATTGATGAAAAAAAATGCAAACACAAAACACACAAAGTGACACTTGTCACATAAGAAAAACCACGTACAATACCGCCGCAATCGTTTTCCATCTCAAGTTTAACGTTTGTGGAGCAACATCATGCAGTTTGGCATTGGCCTGTTGGGGATTAGCGTCCTCTTTCTTATCGCGATGGGTTTTTCTGAAAATCGATCCGCGATTAACTGGCGCACCGTTGGCGGTGCATTCCTCATACAAATCGTCTTTGCTGGCTTTATCATCTCGGTTCCCCTTGGCCAGCGTATTTTGGCCAACGCGTCTGACACCGTCTCTGCGATCATCAGCTTTGGTGACATAGGCGCAGAGTTCCTCTTTGGCGATCTCGCTAAATTTAAACTCGGTTTTATATTCGCCTTTAATGTATTGCCTACCATCGTTTTTTTCTCTGCACTGATCGCTGTGCTGTACCACATTGGGATAATGACATGGGTCATTAGCCTGATTGGTGGACTACTACGACGTGTACTCGGCACGTCGCGTACAGAATCAATGTCTGCCACCGCCAATATTTTTGTTGGCTCTGTTGAAGCGCCGCTGGTTGTTCGGCCTTTTCTTGCTGCCATGACACGCTCAGAGCTGTTTGCTGTCATGGTGGGTGGGCTCGCCTCAGTGGCTGGCGGCACCATGGTAGGCTATGCAGGGCTCGGTGTGGAAATGAAGTACCTTATTGCGGCGGCGTTTATGTCGGCACCGGCAGGACTCATGATGGCCAAGATCATCGTGCCACAAACCGAAACACCGATGACCCCGACGCAACATCAATCAGTGCAAGACACACAGGACAAACCAGTGAACCTGATTGATGCCGGCACGCAAGGCGCCTTAAGTGGCTTACAAATCGCCATGGCAGTGGGTGCCAGTTTATTGGCCGTGATCAGTATGATTGCGCTCATCAATGGTGGGTTAGGTAAGCTTGGTCCTCTTTTGAACCTGCCTCAGCTAAGCCTTGAATGGCTATTTGGCTACCTATTCGCGCCGGTGGCTTGGTTAATTGGCATTCCTTGGCATGAAGCCATGACCGCAGGCACCTTGATCGGTAAAAAAATCGCAGTGAACGAGTTTGTTGCTTTTGCCGATTTTATGAACTTAAAAGGCCAATTATCCGCCCACAGTCAAGCTATCGTGACGTTTGCGCTGTGTGGTTTTGCCAACTTGACCTCCATTGCCATGCTGATGGGAGGCCTAGGCGGCATCGTACCCGAACGCCGGGGCGATATTGCGACACTCGGTATGCGAGCCATTCTCGCGGCGACACTCGCCAACCTGATGAGTGCGACCCTGGCAGGTCTCTACCTTTCCTTGTCATTCTCCTAGCGTATTCGCTCGCGACCACTCACGCTGTTTCTCACCATGGACGGTGAGTAAACAAAAATGGACTCGAAAACCGCACTGGCACTCTGTTACACTTAGTTAACTTCACGTAAAGAGATGTAATAACATGCGATACCCATGGGTTTTATTCGATGCCGACGAGACCTTGTTTCACTTTGATGCGTTCTCCGGCTTACAACGTCTGTTCTCGCATTACGATGTCGATTTTGACCAGCAGGCGTTTGCAGAATACTCCGCACGCAATAAACCACTGTGGGTACAGTATCAAAATGGGGAAATTGATGCCCAGACTCTACAGACCGAACGCTTTACGGACTGGGGAAAGCGCTTAAACGTCGCCCCTTCTTCCTTAAACCAAGGGTTTTTAGATGCCATGGCAGACATCTGTGAACCATTACCAGGGGCTCGGGAACTCATCAACGCCATTTCCCCGCATGCTCATATCGGTATCATCACTAACGGGTTTACAGCTTTACAAGATATTCGTTTAGAAAAAACAGGATTGAAGGCGGCGATCTCTACGTTAGTCATTTCTGAGCAGGTCGGTGTCGCTAAGCCTGACCCACGTATCTTTGAACATGCGTTTGAAAAAATGGGGCATCCGCCTAAAGAAAAAATCTTGATGGTGGGTGATAACCCACATTCTGACGTTCTCGGTGGCATGCAAGCCGGCATCGATACGTGTTGGTTAAATGTCGATAATACCCCTGTCCCTGAAGATATTGCGCCGACACACCAAGTTGACTCTCTACATCAATTAAAAAATTGGCTACTGCCAACCTAAACAGTGACAAAAAAGAGAGCAAACATGCTCTCTTTTTATCGGCACCGCCATTATTAACGGCGGCTTGAACTCAATCGTGCGTCTTTTAGCTGTGGTCGCCTTTGATGAATGCGGCTTGCTCTACACGCTCACCTTGATCGGTGCTAGCCACAAAGTTGATTGAGCGGCTGTTTTGGTTCTGAGCATGGATAAATACACGACCAGACTCATCCGTTACCTTCGCATCAAGACCCGACTCATTGGCGACTTTAGCGCCTTTTACCGCTTGGCCTTGTTCAGTGACCGTTACCCAAGCGCCCCCTTCTGCAGGGTCTACATCGAGGTTCAGACCACCAGCCATGACAGACGTTGAAGCGAACGTTAGGGCAAAGATTGCAGCAAGTTTTTTCATGGTTTGTTTCCTCTTTCGTAATGGGTTGACAGCTATTAAACGCAAATTGTGCCGGTGATTTGTCACCTCAATGTCTCCATTTCTAAAAATCTGTCTCCAGAGACTCATCAAGGCGCAATCACGGTTCGATATCGTCATTGCGTTATTGCGTTATTGCCGTGGAACGAGAATGAGGTTACGCCTGACAGAACGTGACGACAATCACAATAATATGAATGACTCGTTCGAAAAATTTCACAAGACGGCGGCGGTTATTAGGCGTAGAAAAGAGGAAGATGGGGAATACTCTCCTTACCAGTGATCGACTTCGCTCCCGTCCTCGTTTTCATCCTTGCAACAAGTTGATACTTCCCAAGTCGTCACCAAGGGTTGTAATAAGGCAACTTATTGGGTGGGGAAACGAACGCAAAAGGGAGAACAATGATGTTAACACGCACGATCACGAAATTAGCCATCACTGCGACATTGCTGGTTGGGATGGGAAGCGCCGTCGCTGCCCACCACAAAGGTGAGCATGACATTGTTGATACAGCAATGAAAAATGACGACTTTTCAACATTGGTGGCAGCCGTTAAAGCCGCGGACCTTGTTGATACATTGAAAGGAGAGGGCCCGTTTACCGTCTTTGCCCCCACGAACGCGGCTTTCGATAAGTTACCTGACGGCACGGTGGACACCCTACTCAAGCCAGAAAACAAAGACAAACTCACCGAGATCCTGACCTACCACGTCGTCCCTGGAAAAGTAACGGCAGAGCAAGTGATGGGGATGTCTTCCGCGACCACAGTGCAAGGCAGTGACGTAATGATCAAAACATCGTACGGGGATGTCAAAATCGATAACGCTACCGTCGTCAAGCCCGATATCATGACCTCTAACGGCGTTATTCATGTGATTGATACCGTGATAATGCCCTAGTACTTTGTCCGTCTCGCTCAACAAGGGCGCTCGTGAGGCGATATGAGTGAGGCACCAAACCTCGGTACACACATAGATACGTAAAAAAACAGCCTGCTCTTGGAGCAGGCTGTTTTATTCATCTGTCTATAGACAATTCATACACCGAATGTCACGCCGCTTTATCAGTGCACTTTTGTTGAAACTTACCTAACAGCGCGTGGTAGAAGTCATGGTCAGATAAGGTACCAACCAGTTTCCCTTCTTCGATGAGTAACACTGGCTTAACAGTGTGATAGCGAATTTCAATCGCATCACGCATTTCGATGTCAGGCGAGGCAACCACAATGGTGTCGTCTCCAACTTGTGACAGATCTTGAACGTCTTTTTCCCATTCAACGACTCGTAGGGGCTGTGAGCCTGCAGCGGCTGACAAACGACCGCCCTGCTCTGCGGTAACCCAAATATCACGCTGCTCACACACTTTCCAACGGTTGTCGACATGAGGTAAGTCGTCAACAGATTTCATCATCGAACGCCCTTTCAACACGTTCAATGGATTAGTATGAGCAACAAAGTCACGCACGTAATCCGTCTCAGGACGCAGCACAATGTCTTCAGGCTTACCATGTTGAATAAGCTGGCCTGATTCCATGATGGCAATGTTATTACCAATTTTCAGGGCTTCGTCCAAATCATGGCTCACAAACAAAATCGTTTTGTTGAGCTTTTTCTGCAACTCTAGCAACTCATCTTGTAGCTGCGCACGGATCAGTGGATCCAGTGCCGAGAAAGGTTCATCCATCAGTAGAATATCACTGTCCATCGCGAACGCACGGGCCAAGCCAACGCGCTGCTGCATACCACCAGACAGCTCATGCGGATATTGATAAGCCCAGTCGTCCAACCCGACCATTTCTAGCTTTTCCAGCGCTTGTCGACGACGCTCTTTCTTGCTGATACCTTTCATTTCTAGGCCAAAGGCGACGTTATCAACCACTGTCATCCAAGGCATAAGCGCAAACTTTTGAAACACCATAGATGCACGGTTAGTACGAAGGTGGCGAAGCGTTTGCGAGTCAACTGTTGCCATGTCGACCATTCTGTTGCCATCACGGACTTCAAGACTACCGCGGCTGATGGGGTTCAATCCATTCACGGCGCGCAGTAGACTCGATTTACCTGAGCCAGATAAACCCATCAAGACGCAGATTTCACCTTCTTTCACATTGAGTGAGACATTGTCCACGCCCACAACTTGACCGGTTTTCTCGATAATCTCTGAGCGGCTTAATCCATCATCAAGCAGATCCAGTGCTGGCTTAACATTGTCGCCAAACACCACGTCTAAATTTTTAATTGCGATTGCGTCCATGGTTTCCCCCTTATTCGTTGCCTTGATTTGGTGCTTTACACAGGCGGTCAAGAATGATGGCTACCAATACAATCGCCAGACCCGCTTCAAAACCCTGAGAAATGTTGACGGTATTCAGTGCACGAACCACTGGTTTACCGAGGCCATCAGCACCTACCAGCGCCGCGATCACCACCATCGACAGTGACAACATAATGCACTGAGTCACACCCGTCATAATGCTAGGCAGTGCCGCAGGAAGCTCCACTTTAAACAGTAGTTTCATACGGTTAGCACCAAATGCGCGTCCTGCCTCTACCAACTCTTCCGGTACACGGGTAATGCCGAGATACGTCAAACGAATCGGCGCCGCGATGGCAAAAATGATGGTTGAAATCAGACCTGGGACAATGCCCAAACCGAACAGCACCAAGGTTGGGATCAAGTAGACGAACGGCGGTACCGTCTGCATCAAGTCCAATAAGGGCCGCATAATGGTGTACACCAAGGGCCGATGCGCGGCCATTATCCCAAGCGGTATGCCAATTAATACGGAAATCGTTGTCGCGGCAAATACCAGAACAAAGGTTTCCAGCATCTCTTGCCAGTAGCCCAGGTTGAGGATCAACAAGAGCGCACTCACAACAAAGATCACGATGGAAATTCGACGCTGCAGGTACCATGCTAAGGCGGCTGTCATAATGATCGGCCCTGCCGCTGGCATCCATTTAAAAATGTCGACTAATAGTGTGATGGTCGTATCTAAGCCAATTGAGATCGCATCAAAAAAGCCGGCGGCGTTCATGGTTAGCCAGTCAACACCATTTTCCATCCATTGACCGAGTGGGATCTTGTTATCTGTAATAATATTCACAATAAAACCTTAGGGGCGGCGTTAACACCGCCCTCTCCTTCTACACTTTTTTATTTACGCTTCAGTCTTTTTCAGGTACTCAGTGACCGCTTCAACCGCGTTCTCACCATCAACGGTGCTCACGCCGTCTAGCCACTTGTTCAGCACACTTGGGTTATTACGCAACCACTCGCGTGCCGCGGCCTGAGGCTTCTCTCCGTCATTAAGGATTTTGCCCATCATTTCGTTTTCCATCTTGAGGCTGAACTCAAGTTGCTCAAGCATTTGACCGACGTTCGCACACTGCTCGACATAGCCGCTACGTACGTTGGTATGAACCGTGGCACCGCCATAGTTAGGACCAAAGTACTCGTCCGCACCAGATAGGTATTTCATATCAAAGTTGCTGTTCATTGGGTGCGGGGCCCAACCGAGGAAGGCAACCCACTTGTCACGACGAACGGCACGAGACACCTGAGACACCATGCCAGCTTCACTGGATTCGATAAGACGGAAGTCACCCAGGTTGAAATCATCGGTATCGATCATTTTCTGGATCTGGCGGTTACCGTCGTTACCTGGCTCAATGCCATAAATGCGTGAGTCGAACTTGTCAGCGTATTTCGCGATATCTGCGACGCTAGTAACACCCGCATCGTAAACATACTTAGGCACGGCGAGGGTATATTTGGCACCTGTCAGGTTGGCGCGAACGCTGTCGATCGAGCCTTCGTCAAGATACTTTTTGATATCGCCTGTTTGCGTAGGCATCCAGTTACCGAGGAATACGTCGATGTCGCCCGACGCAAGTGATGAGAAGGTTACCGGCAAAGACAATAGATCGGTTTGTGTCTCGTAACCCATGCCTTTCAGCACTTCAGTAGTGATGGCAGTCGTTGAGGTCACGTCTGTCCAACCGATATCCGAAAAGCGGACTGTCTCACACTGATTAGCGGCGGCGCTAAAAGCGACCATTGAGCTCAAACCGACTGCGGTCATCAGAGTTTTGCTGGTTTTACGTTTATTCATTGACATCTTAGTTTCCTTGTAATGCTTACTGATTAGTTTCTAGTGTGTGCTCACCGGCGGTGGCATCATCACTCTGCGCGTTTTGATTGCGTTGCTTGTGCTGCCACTCAGCCGCAATCCATACTGGCACCTGCTCGGCAGGCAAGAGTGGCTTTTCAAGGATCATGTCAGCGGCGCGCTCCGCTACCATGATGGTTGGGGCATTTAGGTTGCCGTTAGGGATTGTCGGGAAGACAGACGAGTCCACCACCCGCAACCCTTGAATTCCACGCACACGGCACTGCTCATCAAGCACAGCCAATGCGTCATCGTCGGCGCCCATTTTGCAAGTACACGAGGGGTGATACGCGCTTTCCACGTTGTCTTTCACCCAACGGTCAATCGCTTCATCAGACTGAACATCATTGCCCGGCTGAATTTCATCGCCGCGGAAGGTATCCATCGCGTTTTGCGCCATGATTTCACGGGTCAAACGGATGGTGTCACGCCAGTCTTGGCGATCTTGCTCGGTGGTAATGTAGTTAAATAGGATTGACGGCTTATCGTGCGGATCGGCTGATTTGATCCGAACGTGACCGCGGCTCTCTGGTTTGTTCGGGCCAACGTGTACCTGAAAACCATGGCCATCAAACGCGGCTTTGCCGTCATAGCGCATCGCTGCAGGCAAGAAGTGATACTGAACGTTCGGCCACTTCAATCCTTCACGAGAGCGAATAAAAGCGCATGACTCAAAGTGGTTGGTGGCCCCCAGCCCCTTACGGGTTAAGATCCACTCAGTGCCAATCATGCCTTTGCTGATAAGGCCCAGCTTGCTATTAAGCGTAATAGGCTGTTTGCAGTGGAACTGGAAGTAGACCTCGAGGTGATCTTGCAGGTTTTCACCCACACCCGGCAGTTCATGCTTAACGTCTACGCCAGCTTTCTCCAGCACATCACGTGAACCAATCCCTGATAGCTGCAGCAGCTGTGGCGATCCCACAGAACCCGCACTCGAAATGACTTCTTTGTCGGCCATCACATGCTCGATGTTGCCGCCTTTTTCAAATTCCACGCCCACCGCGCACTTGCCTTCCAACAAGATGCGGCGGGTGACCACACCTTTTTTCAAGGTCAGGTTGCTGCGCTTCAGTGCGCGGCGCAGATAAGCGTTCGACGTAGAAGCACGCACGCCCTTATCGACGGTCATGTGCATAGGGCCAAAGCCCTCTTGCTGATAACCGTTGTAATCGTTTGTTTCGGGATAGCCTGCTTCGACACCCGCATCAATAAAGGCTTGATACAGCGGGTTGAGTTTCATGTCGTTACCGTTACATGTGCCCACAGGCCCCTGACCGCCACGGTAAGTATCGGCACCGCCAGACCAGGTTTCTGCGCGCTTAAAGTACGGCAAACAGCTCGCGTAATCCCAACCGTTAGCACCGTGCTCAACCCACTCTTCAAAGTCACAAGCGTGACCGCGGACATACACCATGCCATTAATCGATGAGCTTCCCCCCAGCACTTTGCCACGCGGGCAATGCAGTTGGCGGCCGTCAAGGCCTGGCTCAGGCAAAGATTCAAACTGCCACGCGTAGCGTTTGGTATTCATCGGGATCGATAGCGCCGTTGGCATCTGAATAAAAATGCTCTTATCGGTACCACCGGCTTCCAGCAATAACACTTGATGTTGGCCTGACTCGGTCAGCCGATCAGCCAATGCGCAGCCGGCCGAACCCGCGCCGACGATAATATAATCGTAGCGTTGTGACATATTGGTCGCTCCGTTAGAAATTAGGCGTAAGGGCTGGCGAAGTCGCCAAGCTCGATCAACACACTCTTGGTTTGGGTATAATGCGTGAGGGTTTCGACACCATTTTCACGCCCTACCCCTGAATGCTTATAGCCACCGACAGGCATTTCAGCCGGCGAATCGCCCCAGGTGTTGACCCAGCAAATACCCGCTTCGAGTTGATGAATAATGCGATGTGCACGCGATAGGTTTTGGGTGAAGACACCAGCCGCTAGGCCATAGTGAGTATTGTTGGCACGTGCTACCACTTCTTCCTCGTCAGAGAAACGCAGCACTGACATCACAGGGCCAAAGATCTCGTCACGAACATGCGCCATGCTGTCGTCACAGTCAGTGAAAATGGTGGGGGCCACAAAGTTACCTTTATCGAGGCCGTTCTCAGTGACGCGGTAACCACCGGTCAGCAAGGTCGCACCGCTTTGTTTTGCGGTCTCGATAGCCGTCATCACTTTCTCAAGGTGATCGGTTGAGATCAGCGCACCAATTTGCGTGTTCATGTCGGTTGGGTCACCGATAACAAGCTTTTCAGTACGATGTTTAAGCTGTTCAATAAAGCGGTCATAGATGCTGTCATGAACAAACACACGTGTACCGTGCGTACACACTTCACCCTGGGTGTAGAAGTTTGCCACCATTGCTGCGGATACCGCATTGTCCAGGTCGGCATCATCAAACACGATACATGGCGATTTACCGCCTAGTTCCATCGTGACTGATTTCAGGGTCTTCGCGGCGTCACCCATAACGGTTTTGCCCGTGCCCACTTCACCGGTAAACGATACTTTGGCAATCTCAGGATGTGCCGTCAGCATTTGACCCACACGATAATCACCCTGCACCACATTAAAGACACCGGCAGGCATACCCGCTTCTGCAAAGATCTCTGCCAGTTTCAGTGCGGTCAGCGGTGTTTCTTCCGAGGGTTTGAAAACCATGGCGTTACCCGCGGCTAAGGCAGGTGCTGACTTCCACATGGCAATTTGAATCGGATAGTTCCATGCACCAATGCCTGCACACACACCCAGTGGCTCACGGCGGGTGTAGAAGAATTGGTTGTCAGAAAGCGGTTGCTGCTCACCTTGCATTGATGGTACCAAGTTAGCAAAGTACTCAATCGCATCCGCGCCCGTCACTACGTCAACCTCTACCGCTTCTTGCATCGGTTTGCCGGTGTCTAGTACTTCCAGCTTGGCTAGCTCATCATTACGCTCACGTAACAACGCAACGGCTTTAAGCAAAATACGGCTACGCTCCATGGCCGTCATACGTGACCAAACCGCAAAACCTTGCTTAGCGGCATCCACCGCAGCTTGCACATCGTCTGCCGAGGCTTGGCCAATTTGCGCCAGTGTCTCGCCCGTTGCTGGGTTTACCGTTGCAAACTGCTCACCGCTTGTTGCGGAGGTAAGCTGACCGTTAATAAAAAGCGTTTTCGCATCCATGATTAATCCTGAATTCATTTCTGTTCGAGTGTGCATGTAAGGCTCTGTTGAGGCTTAGCTCTGAGGACGACCATAAAAGGTCAGTTGCTTATCCAAATAGTCATTGATAATGGTGCGTGCGTTGTTGGCATCAATACCTTTAGGGTTCAATGCACCACGCAACCAGATACCATCAATCAATGCGGCAATCCCCTGAGCAACCATCGCAGCCTGCTCTTCTGGCAATAGTGCGCGAAGTTCAATGCGCAAATGTGACAGCAAGCGCTTCTCGTTCACGCGTTGTAAACGATGTAACTCGTTGTCATGCATGGCATAAGACCAGAACGCCAACCAGGTTTTAACCACATCAGATTTGGCCTGAAAACCTTCAAAGTTGGCATTAATAATCGCGTTAATACGCGCCTGGTGGTGATGACGCGGAATTTCTTTCAATGCGCCGATCACAGTGGCTGAAAGCTCGCGCAATACCACGCGCATCGTTTCTTCCAGCAAGCCATGCTTACCACCGAAGTAGTGGTTGATAATGCCTGTCGATACGCCGGCTTCCTTACTAATCAAAGAAATACTTGCCGCATGTAGCCCCACTCGACCAATCACCGTCATGGTGGCTCTAACAAGTTGCGGTTTTCGTACTTCCGGCATCCCTACCTTAGGCATTTCGTCTCCCATTCGTTTTTAATTGAACGATTAGTTAAAGATAATCTTACACGCTAATCTTTAGATCTCAAACATTATTTTTAACCAATTTGCTACACCCACCCCCACCAAAAAACAGCTAGATAAAGACAAAACAATGATTTAGGTCAATTTTACCCTGACTGATTCCAGACCTAATATTTTGTGCTGATAGCACTATTTGTGAGCAAATCGTGTAAAAAACCGCCTTACCAAACCCTAAAAGCTGGCTTTAATAAGGGGCATAAAGAAGAAAAACGCTTCATTGTCTCGACGACCGAGACGTGCCGGCCACATAGCAATAAAAAGATAACAGCAAAATGCGGCACATTAGAGTAATATCGCTACTAATTAGCCACAAGTGGCAGTTAGGCACGGATCGTCACAATAAGATAAAGAGAGGAAAGCGTCGTACTAAACGGACGACAAATAAATGAGATGTAATGGTTAACCCCCTAAATGTTTAGGGTGACAAGTTTTATGACGTCGCAGCGTGATGCATGAAGCGATAACAGGCAACCTTGACATCGCTTAATAGAAGCGCGTTTAAGGCCAGCCACAGGAGGGCATAAAAAAGCGCTCAGGCCTGTCAAAAAGCCTGAGCGCCTCATCGATGATGTTAACGTCGCCCTACTCGTAGTTAAGCTCTGTCGCTTTCCCCGAGAAGACACGATAAACAAACAGGGTATACAAGAAGATCATGGGCAAGACAAACATGGCACCATAGCCCACAATCAATAAGGTACCCGGCGCACTGGCCGCTTCTTTTGCTGTCATCACCCCAGGAATAATATCGGGGAAAAAGCTATACGCGAGACCAAAGAAACTCAATGCGAATAGGAAAATTGCACCAATGAAAGGGAACTGGTATCCCACATCGTTTTCGACCGGTACGTGGCGTAGGTAGCGATCAACAAGCAGCATGATGGCAAGACAAACCAACGGGACGGGTGCGAGTAATAAAATTTCAGGGAAGCCAAACCAACGCGCTGCGACTGTCTCACTGACCAGAGGATTGACAATACTGATCGCTAACACCCCTAGTGCTGCCAGCCAACCGCCACGACGTGACCATTTAGCCGCACGTTTTTGCAAATCCCCCTCGGTTTTCATCACCAGCCAGGTACCGCCGATATAGATGTACGCTGCGGTAACACAGAGGCCGCTTAATAGCGCAAACAAATATGAGCCTGTGCTGTCATCAAAGGCCAACACATAGCGACCAATCATGTAGCCTTGCGTCATTGACGCGATAAAAGACCCGGCTTTAAAACAACGGTCCCAGAGATCTTTACGCTCTGGCTTCACCTTGGCACGAAAATCAAAAGAGACACCACGTAAGATAAGCCCAGCTAGCATCACAGACGTTGGCAGGTACAGTTCAGTCAAAATCATGCTGTGGGCCGCTGGGAAAGCAATCAGCAACAATCCCACCGCCAACACCAGCCAGGTTTCGTTAGCATCCCAAAAGGGACCAATTGACGCAATCATACGGTCACGCTGCGCCTGATTGCAGCTTGGTAACAGCATACCGACGCCAAGGTCGTAGCCATCAAGCACGGCATACATGAAGACCGAAAAGCCAAACAGCAGCAGATAAATTTCAGGCAGATAAGGAGTTATGCTCATACGTTCACCTCTTTCTCAGGCTGAGCGTGATTGTCTGATTGATATTCAGGCAGGCGTTTTTTCGCCAAAAAGAATAAGGTGCGGATATACGCCACCATTAGCACCGCGTAGAGCGTCAGGTAAATGGTTAAGGTAATCCCTACGTGCGAGCTTGCGACTGGAGTGACCGCATCGGCGGTTTTAAGCACCCCCTGCACCAGCCAGGGCTGACGACCGATTTCCGTCACATACCAGCCTGAAAGCGTGGCCACCCAACCGGAAAACGTCATAGCGACTAGGCCGATTAAGTGCCACTTGGGCATCGGCTGGTTACGCCACACGCGATACGCTGTAAACCAGCTTACCAGCAGCATCAATACGCCCACTCCGACCATAATGCGGAAACCAAAGAACAACGGCTTCACCGGCGGATGATAGTCAAAGCTTTCCAGCCCTTTGATCTCGCCGTCGAGTTGGTGAGTCAGAATCAAGCTCGCCAGATTCGGGATCCCAACTTCAAAGTCGTTGGAACGTGTTTCTTCATTGGGTACCGCAAACAACAGCAAAGGCGCACCCTGCTCGGTTTCCCAAACCCCTTCCATGGCCGCAATTTTCTGCGGCTGATGTTCAAGGGTATTGAGACCGTGCATATCACCGACAAAAATTTGCAAGGGAATAAGGATGGCGGCAGCCGTGATCCCTACTTTTAATGGTTTATCTGCCACACCTGATTTAGGCGATTTCAACTTCTGGTAGGCAGAAATACCGGCAATCAAGAAAGACGCGGTCAGCCCTGACGCTAATAGCATATGGCTTAAGCGATACGGCATAGACGGATTAAAAATCACCTCGAACCAACTGGTTGGATGCACCACACCATCGATAATTTCAAAACCGGTTGGCGTATGCATCCAGCTGTTCAGCACCAAAATCCAGAACGCAGAAATAGTGGTACCAATCGCCACCAGCAGCGTCGCTAATGTGTGCACCCAGTTCGGAACGCGATTTTTACCAAACAGCATAATGCCAAGGAAGGTCGCCTCCATAAAAAAGGCGGTCATCACCTCATAGCCCAACAGAGGCCCGGCAATATTACCGACCTTTTCCATAAAGCCAGGCCAATTGGTGCCGAACTGGAAACTCATGGTGATCCCAGACACCACCCCTAGCGCAAAGGTGAGCGCGAACACTTTTACCCAGAAGTAGTAGGTATCCAACCAGATTTGCTCACCGGTACGGTTGTGCCGGAACTTGAAAAACACCAGCATCCACCCAAGCGCGATTGTGATGGTGGGAAACAGGATGTGAAAGCTGATGTTGGCCGCAAATTGGATCCGCGACAACATTAATGTATCTAACATGACATTACCCTCAGGAGGTTAACTACCCGATTCTTCGTTGGACTTGCTGTGAAACAGCTTGCCGGATAACTCAAGAAGCTTGCCGACACTGCTACCCAGCTTCATCAAGTTTTTTAGATGTTCAGGTTTCATTTGCTGCACATCGTCAAACCAGTGGTTAAACAGCTCTAGGAGATCGTGGATTTCGTGCAACTGCTTAACCGAGTGACTCTCTGCGTCGTCTTCACTCCGCATAAAGTGTGAGCGCAGCATGGATAAAGTAGGGTCAACTTCCCGCTTCTTCCTTTCGGCGAGAACTTGCTGCGCCAACTCCCAGATAGTGCCATTGGACACAAAGTAGTCCTTTCTATCCCCGGGGGTGCGCTGCGAACGGATCAAGTGCCAGCCTTGCAGCTCTTTGGTTGCCATACTGACATTGCCACGAGAAATGTTGAGCGCCGACACAATGTCGTCTGCGCTCAGTGGATGCTCGCTCAACACAATCAGTGCCAACATTTCGCCCACCGAACGATTAAAGCCCCAACGACTTCCCATTTCACCAAAGTGCATCACCACATTACGTAGTTCTTGTGATAGCTCCATCTTGATCTCCCTCACAGTGCTTCTGTGGGATAATACGGAGTTTCTTTGTGGGAGATCAATGAAAATTTGGAAATTTCAGAAATTATTGAAAATAGAAAAGCAAAGTTGTAAGCAAAGGTGAAGAGAGGTTATGAATACGTTACATTCAGCTATAATTAAACATGATCGAAGTCACACAGGTTACGTACCCACGGACGGAAAAGAAAGGGAAAACACACAAACAGATACACAATTGAGAGTTTTATAATCATCGAGTTTCTCAACACAAATGGCTTTTTATACTGGCAACCACAATGTATTTGGGGACAAGATCACATTAGGAGTGTCATTATCGCCTACACTTATCATGGTGCGCCTCCTTATAACGATGAAACAAGACGCGCCGTTAACATAAACACCTGAACAAAAGGAAGTTTGCTGTCATGTTCAAAAAAGCGCAGCGAGAGCTGGACACCTGCCGAGCAGAAAAAGCCGCGCTCCAAGCAGAGCTCGATGCTATCAAAGCACATATTGCCACCATCACCTTTACACCTGATGGCATTATTACCGATGTGAATGACAAGCTGCTCAATATTATCGGCTACACCGCCGATGAAGTCATCGGCCAACATCACCGTGCGGTGTGCTTTGACGAGACCAGTCAAGCCCCAAGTTACCAGCAGTTTTGGCAGTCACTCGCGCAAGGAAAGGCACAAAAAGGGGTGTTTCGTCGCCGCCATCAATCCGGCGCCGAGATTTGGATGGAAGCGACCTATGTCCCCATTAAAGATGCCAACGGCAAAGTCGTCAGCATTCGCAAATTAGCGGCTGATGTGACGCAACAGTATCAAGACGCCCGCCGACAAGAGGCCATATTAGCAGCGATTAACCGCTCATTGGCGGTGATTGAATTCGAGCCCGATGGCACGATTATTCGTGCCAACGATAACTTTCTCGCTGCAGTCGGCTATCAAGACCACGAGATCAAAGGCCAACATCACCGTATGTTCTGTGATCAGGACTTTTACGATGAGAACCCTGATTTTTGGGCGAATTTAGCACGCGGACAATTCACTTCTGGGCAATATTTGCGCCGCGATAAATATGGTAACGAAGTCTGGTTAGAAGCCACCTATAATCCCGTTTTTGATGCGAAGGGAAACGTTCATCGGGTAATCAAGTTCGCTACTGCCATCACCGATACGGTGAAACAAAACCAGGCAGTCAATCAGGCGGCAGAACTCGCGCAAGCCTCTTCCGAACAAACACTCCGCCACAGTGAAAACGGCAGTGCCTTGTTACAAGAGGCCGTCAAGCTGTCGCAGAGTGTGAACGATCAAGCCGTCGAGGCCACCAATCAAGTCGCACAATTGAGTGAGCACGCACAAAGTATCGAAAACATCGTCACCACTATTAAGCAAATCGCAGAGCAAACGAACCTTCTAGCGCTAAATGCGGCAATAGAAGCCGCACGCGCGGGCGACCAAGGGCGAGGCTTTGCCGTGGTCGCCGATGAAGTACGCGGCCTGTCGCAACGCACTAGTCACTCGACCACCGAAATTGCCGATGTTGTCGATGAAAACCAACAACTGATCAAAGGCGTGAGTGAGGCAATGGAAAGAGTGACCGAGCAATCGACCATAGGACAAGAAAAAGTCACCGCTGCCGACACTGTGATGAGTGACATTCATGCCGGCGCGGAAGAAGTGTCCGCTACCGTTCGTCGGCTGACACAATAACCGTCGATCTCATTGCCATTCGGTCGCGATGAGTACAAAGGATAAGGAAATACGATGCACACCCAGGCCAGCAGCGCGACACAGTTGCAATTATCGGAGCTTATTCTGGCGTTAAGTACCGCGTTGGATATGACGGAGGGGCAACCTCCCGAACATTGTATGCGCTGCACGTGGTTAGGAATGAAACTCGCTGACGCCTTAGCGCTCGATGATCAACAACGTCATGATCTTTTCTATACGTTGCTGCTAAAAGATGCGGGCTGCAGCAGCAATGCGGCACGGATCTGTGAGCTTTACCTCACCAATGATTTAGCGTTTAAACAAAGCTACAAGGTAGTGGACGGTAGCTTGTCCAGCGTACTTAACTTTGTGTTAAAAAATACTGGGGTCAAACGCGGCTTCATGCAAAAACTCTCGACCACACTCGATATCATCCGCAACGGTGACATGTATGCGCAAGAGCTGATCGAAACGCGATGTACCCGTGGTGCCGATGTCGCACGCGATTTACGTTTTAGTGAAACCGTTGCTGAAGCCATCTATGCGCTGGATGAACACTATGATGGTGGTGGGCGTCCTGATCAGTTAAAGGCCGATCAGATCCCCTTTTTTTCGCGCATCGCATTGATGACGCAAGTCATTGATGTCTTCCGAACCGAGTCCGGTGTCGACGCCGCACTTCGCGAGCTAAAAAACCGTCGCGGCACCTGGTTTGATCCAACGCTGGTCGATACCTTTTTACAGATAGCGCGCGAGCCGCAGTTTTGGCAGCAACTGGACAGCCCCGCGTTAAAAAAAGACGTGCTGTCGATGACGCCGGCTGACACAAGTATTCCGGTCGATGATGACTACTTGGATGACATTGCAGCGGCTTTCGGGCGCATTGTTGATGCCAAAAGCCCTTTCACCTCCGGTCACAGCGAGCGCGTGGCCGTTTACGCCAGCTTAATTGCTGATGAGCTTGGTATCAGTGAACAGGAAAAAAAATGGCTAAAGCGTGGCGCGTTACTGCACGATATTGGCAAGCTCGGCGTAAGCAATGATGTGCTTGATAAACCGGGAAAATTGGATGAAGAGGAATGGGAGCATGTTAAACGCCATGCCGCACTGAGTAAAACCATCTTATCGAAAATCCACCAATTCGATCATCTTGCCAAGTTCGCCAGCGCCCATCACGAAAAGCTCGATGGTACTGGGTGCCCTGAGGGGATCAAAAGCGATGACATCTCTTTGCTCACTCGCATTATTACCACCGCTGATATTTTCGATGCCATCACTGCCGAGCGCCCCTATCGTGGCCCGATTCCGATGAACAAAGCCCTCTCTATCATGAAAGAAGAGACAGGCACAGCCATCGACGCGCAATGTTTACAAGCGCTAATGGCTGGCCTCGAGCGCCTGCCGGAGCATTTTATTGTTCATGACGATACCTCGATCACATCATAGGTCACACCTATCGCGTATATAGGTTAACTCCATTTTCTTTTTTTATATCGGGTAGTTACTCTATCCACATCGTTTGGAACGAACCGTTTCCAGTGCTTGGCACTCGCGATAAAGCGAAGGGTCGAACACATTGATTTGCCACTAAGGAGGCATTAAATGAGTAAGCAAGCAGCATTGATTGGACTAGACAGCAGCAAAGCCGAAGATCTAGGCGCGCGTTTGGATACGCTATTAGCGAACTACCAAGTGCTATACACCAATGTGCGTGGTTTTCACTGGAACATCAAAGGCAACGACTTTTTCGAGTTGCATACCAAATTTGAAGAGATTTACACCGATCTTCAAACCAAAATTGACGAAGTCGCCGAGCGCATTCTCACCATCGGTGGCACCGCCGAACATCGCTTCAGCGAGTACCTGAAGGTCAGTGAAATTAAAGAGCATGCACCCGAAGCAAATGGTCAAGCTGGTGTCCGTGCATTAGTCGAAGGCTTTAGTGTTCTGATTGGCCTACAACGCGATATCATGAACCTTGCCGGTGATGCGGGTGACGAAGGGACATCTGCACTGATGAGCGATTACATCCGCGAACAAGAAAAACTGATGTGGATGCTAAACGCTTACCTTAACTAATCATCAATCAATAAGATTTAGCAAAAGCCCGCGTAAATGCGGGCTTTTTTGTGGCTCATTCTTTATTCACTGTTCGAGGCAGCGGCAACGCTAATCGCTCAACATAGTTGACTTTAATGGCACCTTGATACTCAAAATGGCTGACAGTGACGCTTAAATGCTCAGCATTAACAAGTGATGAGGTGGGCAATTTTATCTTGGTTGGCGCGTGGGAGTTGTCTGCGCGGCCGGACAGATAAATCGGCGTTTGTTCGACCCAGCGATAGGCGTCATCAAGCCACAACCAGTGTGCAGCGGCTGGCGAACAACTCAAAGGCGTATCGGGCAAATCGATTGCGAGCTGTTGATCAGGATGGCCTATCAGTTTTACCCAAGGGCGGCGTGGCAGCCCATACACCACCAAACTATAATGCTGACCACCCATTTTTAACTCATAAATACCAGGAATAATTTGGGTAAATAGTTGCCCTGATTCTATTTCTTGATACCCGCTTTTCGCGTTCAAGATCTCATTGAGCACCGTTTGCCCGGTAGGATCAGTGAGGGTTAGCAAGGTATCACGCTCGACCTGCTCGGCAGAAAGCTTGATTTCATAGCCAAGACTTGAGGCGCCTGCCCGTCGTACAAATGCAATGGTTAACCCTTGAGGGATCCCTTTACCGTTGGGCTCAGTTAACTGTTGGCCACAATCCGTTTGATTGATGATCGCGTACTTGATCTTCGCCCAATGCTCAGTCGGTATCTGCTGCTGAGATAGCGCAAAAATAAGCTCTTGCCACGCCACCTTGGGCCTATCTGCGAGGAGTGCCTGATAGGTTTCCTGCATCGGTGTTTTTGGAAACCAAACTTGCTCAGCGCGGACACTGAAGCTGCATACCATGCATGCTATCACGAGTATGTGGTAGCCAAACCCGTTCATAGCACCACCAACCGATACCCGACACCGCGATGCGTCTCTATCGCTAAACCGGGCAACTTTTGTCGTAGTCGCAACACATGATTGTCAACCGTGCGCGTGGTAGGAAACGCCTGATATCCCCATATTTTATTGAGCAATTCTTCGCGATGAAAAACCCGCCCTTGGTTTTGTAACAGCAATAGCAATAAATCAAACTCTTTAGGCTTGAGCGTCACATCCTGGTCTTGCCAATACACATGACGGGATCCAGGTTCAACCTTGATCTGCCCGTATACGAGTTGGCTTTCTCCTAAGGGCCGTAATTGGGCATAGATACGCGCCAAGAGCTCCTGATGTGAAAAGGGTTTAACCACATAATCTTTGGCGCCGGCCATTAAGCCCTCAACCCGTTGCTCAACCTCAATTTTGGCTGTCAATACGATCACTGGCACTGCTTTTAAAGACAGCCAATGAGGCAGATGCGCTAAACTATCGCCATCGGCGAGCTGGCGGTCTAAAATCACCAAATCGGCATGAAACCAATGCTTATCCACCTTATTACTCTCTGCCAGCCAGGTGCATTCAAACCCTTGCTGTTCCAAAAACTGGCGTAAGCCTTCCCCTAATAAGGTGTCATCTTCAATCAACAATAGATGGCTCATTGCGGCAACTCCAGAATACAGCAGGTTGGGTGGCGCTTGATCACTAGCTTCCCCCCCATTTGACGCATTAAACGCGCCACTAAAAACAATCCAATCCCCATGTTTCTTTCTGACGGTGACGACTTATATCGCCGCCACAGCCTTTGCCACCAGGATGGAAAAACTCCGTTATCATACACACAAACTCGTACGCGCTTATCCACGCATACACGAAGCCAAATTTGATCACCGCCATGATGATGGGCATTTTGAATCAGGTTTTTCAAGCAGATGGATAACCAGTAGAAAGGCAACGTCAGTGTTTTATCTTGCTCAAGGGTGTAGTCAACCTCTAGGCAATCGCAAATATTATCCAGCCACTCCGATAAGGACGCAGTTTGTAACTTAAATTGCTCACGTTTATCGGTACTTAAATAGCCCTTACTGGTCTCTGTCAGCTGACTTAAGCGTTGATGATCCGCCAGTAATCGCCAAAGCACATCTTGCGTGCTGGGCTCAAGCAAATCGAACTGGCTGCGCAACATTTCCACCGTCATACCTAGGCTTGCGATCGGTGTTCTTAGCTCATGCGTCAGCAACTGGAGAATAAATTGGCGCTCACGGCGCTGCTGGTATCGATCGTATAGGCTACGCGCTAAACCAACTATTAGCGCACAAAAAACCGCTACCAACACCGCAATCATCACGCCACGATACGCCGGGTGGAGTTGATTACAAATATTTCCATAGCGGTAATCACACCCCGTCGTATTCGTCGATAAACTCAAACGATATTGCTCAGCAATTGGCGCCCATTGTTCATGAGATAGCGCCTTCCACCCTTCTTCGCCGTTAAGCCACAGGCGCCCGCCATCTAAATACGCACGGTAACCACTGAGTAACGCATCTCGGCCTGCCTGACTGAGGACATTCAGTGCAGCATGTAGAGGGTGCTTTTCGTTGGCTAAGGTAAAACGTTGTACCAGCTCAGGTGACGGCGTGGCGATACCACGCGCTGACACATAACGTTCAGCATAACTTCCACCGGCAGGATGGAGTAGCGGGTTTTGCTCAAACCACTCAATGGGTAAAGGCTCATCACGGCACAAAGCCAATTCAAAACGCTGGGCGGCTAACAAAAGGGGGGACACGATACTGGGGCTCGGCTGGCACGTTTGCACCACTTGGTGTAGTGCGTTTAAGTCCTGCCAGTTAACATTCTCGAAATCAGGGTACTGCGACTGACTGACCAACAAAGCCTGCGGATAGGCATTTAATGCCGGCTGAGCAACCATCAAGGTGCCCGTTTGCCAGGCCTTATCATAAAACCCTTTCAGTTGCGTGTGCAGCTCACTGGCCACCGTTTGGCTGCTGAGTAAAGCCAACAATAACGCTGCTAACGCTCGAAACACCACTTTGCCACCCTTATGGACCATCACACTTACGCTACCAGCGCTAATGATTAAATCATAGCTAAGCGGTAAGGGGCTGTGTCACCCGAGTGTCAACATTGTGAGGAGGCCAAGACGCTATGTGGTCATACGAACAACGAAAGATATCGGTGGTTAATGAATGAGGCGATTTTCATGGCGCAGAAAGGGCGGAGACCTCCCCAGCTACATCCCGGCACACACGTCCCAAGCGCGGGCTGCTTCCTTCCGGACCTGACCCAGTACACAAGATAGTGTTGCGGGAGAACCAAGGAGGCCTCCATCGATATGTCGTTAAGCTTGCTTAACTGCGGGGCATTATGTGGCAAGGCTGGATGCAATGCAAGGAGGATTCATGACCTCATTCGTTAACTGTTTATCTTCTAGGCAATTTTCCTACTGATCGTCCGGCTCTTCCAATAGCAAATACTCACCAACCCAAATCGCCGCAAGCATGGTGGCCCACGCGACTAATAGCGACAGCGTGAGTTGTCCAGGGGTAATCCATGTAATCACCAAAAACGGAATACTCGGGATAAGATGCAAGGCAAGGTGACGTGAGCGAGCAAATTGTGGTGTGAACCCCACCCACTGTAACAACCAAATAATCATCACCGTTGTCGCACTCCATAACGCAGCAGGCCAGCCACTCACCGCCACTAATACAGGCAGTAACAGCCAGGCCCCGCGATGGGGAGGCTGATAACCTGGCCAATATCTGATCGCAAGCCATAACCCCACGAGTGCTAGCGTTTGCAGCGCGAGAGTACTCGGTGAGCCACCCAATTTAGCTTCAGATTGCAAAGCCATCATCCCCGCGAACATGGCAACCATCACCGCACCGAGTAATAGCTTGACGTGTGGATGTCGGTCGGGATTGAACCAGAGAGACAAAGCCGGCAAAAGCAATAGCGTGCTCGCGGCTAACAGCGCAGGGAGATGTGGCAAGGTAAAGGCAAAAATCGCCATCGCTAGCGCTAAGCACCAACTCGAGAATTTATCTGGATAGAAAAAGAATAAAGCAGACGCGCCAATCGCTAGACTATTCAGGGAAAACGTGGCGCTAATCCCCGCGACAGCGATAACCGTCAGCACCAACACGGGCCAGAGAAACAGTGAGATTCGCATGCACACTCCTTGTGCGGATATCTCTCACCAGTGTAGCGATCAATGCCCCGCGCGCACCAGTGTTAGCGTTGGATCATAGGTATGATTCGTATCCGTGATCACTTTATTGACCGTATTGGTAATAAACAGAGGCCGATCACTCACATCGATCTGGGCGGTGATCACATAATCGTGCGTCGTCGTAATTTGGCTCGGATCATAGTTGAGGGAAAAATGCAGAGGCGCTTGTTGCCCCTCCGTCACGAAAGACTGTCGACTGATCACTTTGCCTGGCGCATCGATGTTTTTAATCTCTACCAAGCGCACTGTCACACTGGCATTTTCGGGCAACGCAAGGCGTTCTCGATACACCAAGCTACCAGAAACATTTGCTAAATCATTAGGTTGGCTATTTCCAGAACAAGCAGTAAACACCAAAGCAGTGAATAAGGCGAACAATAGAAACGTTAGTTTCTTCATTAAAGAATCCTCACTGAAGCACGTTCAAATGCGGCAAAAACGCTAAGGTTATGATAGCTTGAACAATAACAATGGAAGCATAGCATGAATCAAGGACTTATGAGCCAACCACTGAAAGAACTCTTACAGCTGCTAGAGCTTGAGCGACTAGACACTGGCCTGTACCGCGGTCAAAGTGAGAACCTTGGACTGCCCCAAGTGTATGGTGGGCAAGTGATTGGACAGGCCTTATCGGCCTCCAAAACCTCGGTTGACCCTGATCGCTTTTTGCATTCATTCCATAGCTATTTTCTGCGCCCAGGCGATCCTGAGCAGCCGATCATCTATGATGTTGAGATACTCAGAGACGGAAAAAGTTTCAGCACACGGCGAATAAAAGCCGTGCAGTACGGCAAACCTATTTTTTATCTCACCGCCTCTTATCAAGAAGAGGAAGAAAGCTTCGAGCATCAAAACACCATGCCGACAGACGTGCCAGCGCCCGAGACCTTGCGCTCTGAGCAGTCACTTGTCAATGATATCGCTCACAAGCTTCCCCCTAATGTGGTCAAAGCCTTTGGGGGTGACAAGCCGATTGAAGTGCGGCCTGCCACAGTGATCAACCCACTTAAACCCCATTCCGCGCCGGCTAAGCAATATCTGTGGATCCGCGCCAATGGTGAAGTCGGCGACGATTTTCATGTCCACCAGTATTTACTCGGCTATGCCGCCGATTGGGGCTTTTTGGTCACGGCGTTGCAGCCTCACGCAGTGACGCTGCTTACGCCGGGCATGAAAGTGGCCACCATTGATCACTCCATGTGGTTCCACCGCCCGTTTAGAATGGATGAGTGGCTGCTGTTTGCGATTGAAAGCCCGTCCGCCAGTGGCGCGCGTGGCTTTGTACGCGGCGAACTTTTTAATCAGCAAGGCGACCTTGTTGCTTCAGCGACCCAAGAAGGTTTGATGCGTAAACTCTCCTAACCATCAACGTCTCGAGCGTGAGCGAGTCTGAGCAGCACAAAAAAGGGGCATTGCGCCCCTTTTTATCTGTTTCACTCATGGCTGGACTGCTACACCTGCGCCTCTTCCTCTAGTGCGGCTAAATGCGCGCTGGCTTGCTGAAGTTGATACATCTGCCAATAACGGCCTTGCTGACGCAGCAGGCTTTGATGACGCCCTTGCTCAATCACGCGGCCACGATGCAAGACGAGGATGTTATCGGCCTCGGCAATGGTCGATAAGCGGTGCGCAATCACCACCACCGTCATCTGTTGGCGTAACCGATTCAGCGCCTGTTGCACAAGTTCTTCAGTACCGGAGTCGATATTGGCGGTGGCTTCATCAAGGATCAGAATTTTCGGCTGACGCACCAACACGCGCGCCAGAGCCAACAGCTGGCGCTGACCGGCAGAAAAGGTCATCCCGCCCTCACCAAATAAGGTATCCAGCCCCGCTGGCAACCCTTTCACGTAATCTGCCAGCGCCACTTGTTCGAGCGCATACCAGATTTTTTCATCGTCCAGCGTCTGCCCCAGCGCGATGTTTTCTCGCAAACTCCCCGTCAGCATGTGCGGATCTTGTTGCACCATGGCAACGCCCTCACGCAAGCTTTGATGACTCAAGCTTTCGATCGGTAATCCACCCAGCGTCAGCGTCCCCTCACCTGCGCGATAAAATCCCATCAGTAACGACGCCAAAGTTGATTTACCGCTGCCCGTATGTCCCACCAACGCCAGAAAGCCGCCCGCAGGGACGTCTGCATTCACGTCTGACAACACCGGTGTTTCACCATCATAGGAAAACGACACATTCTGCAGTGCAATGGCACCATCAGGGATCGGCGTGGTGTCATGACCATATTGCTCAGGCGGCGTATCCATCATTTCGAAAAGCCGCTCACCGGCCGAGATAGCCTGCTGAAGCAGTGACAGTTGCTGCATCATTTCAATCAGTGGCTCGGTGATCCGCCCCAAATAGCTTAAAAAGGCATATAGCACCCCAACACCAATCACTGCTGTGCCGCTAAAACCGAAGATCGCCACCAAAGACAGCAACGCGGCCCCTGCCAATAAATCAATCAAAGGGCGAAGATAGATCCCGTTAAGGCGCTGAATAGTCACCATGGCATCTAAGTGATCCGCAGTCATATCACTGAATCGCGAGGAGAACGCCCGCTCTTGCTGCATCAACTGGATCAAATTCATGCCGAGCACAGATTCGTTCATTACCCCGTTGATGTCTGCTAGCCGATCTCGTGCCCGACGATACGCAGGCGCTGAACGTTTTTGATAGCGCGCCATCACCAGCACCACACACGGCAGTAGCACCAGCACCACCATTGTCAGTTGCACACTGAGCATTAGCATCGCCACCAGCATCACACCAATTAGCGCTATGTTACGTAAAAAGGTAGAAAGCACCGACACATACAGCTCTTTCAACGACTCGGTGTCGTTAGTTAAGCGCGATACAATGCGTCCCATTGGCACATAATCAAAGGCTGACAGAGGCTGTTTAATCACATTGGCGAACACCGCTTTACGAATACGTTGAATGATGGCCACCGCCATGGTGTTAAAACGCAGCTCGTACTGATACTGAAAGCCCGCGGAAACAATGGTCGATACGATATAGCCCACCGCCAGTGCCCACATAATCACCGCCGGATAATGGTCTTTGGCGACATAATTATCGAGAAAGATTTGCACTAAATAAGGCCCCGTCACTTCGGCCACAGCCGCCACCAGCAAGAAAACCGTGGCAATCACGAATTGACGCCTGTCGCGGCGCATGTAGCTTAGCAATCGAAATAAGATCTCTCGCTTAGTCATGGCGCGGCTCCTCATCGGCTTCCAATGCCGCTTCCAGCTGCTGATATTGGTGCATTTCTTGATACCATCCTGGCTGTTGAATCAATTGGCGATGCTGGCCACGCTCTCGGATTTGCCCATGAGTGAGCACCACAATTTCATCGGCGTTTTCAAGTGCCGATAAGCGGTGGGCTATCACAATCGTGGTACGGGTGTGCTGATGCTGTTGCAGGTTCTGCAAAATGCGGTGCTCGGTGTCACCATCAACGGCTGACAAAGCATCATCCAAAATCAAGCACTCCGCTTCCACCAATAAAGCGCGAGCAATCGAAATACGCTGCTTTTGACCACCAGATAAGGTGATCCCTTTTTCACCCACCGCGGTTTCATACCCGTGCGGCAGCTGACGGATGTCTTCATCAATGCAGGCAAGTGTCGCCGCCTGTTCGATTTCCGCTTGGGTCGCATCCGGACGACCAAGGGCGATGTTTTCCGCAATCGAGCGCGAAAACAAAAACGGCGTTTGCGTCACCACCGCGAAACGTTGTCGCCATGACGACAAGTCAGCCTCCGCTATCGACACATCACCATAGCGAATATCACCCTTTTCAAGCTGGGTCAGATGAAGTAGCAATTGCAATAAGGTTGATTTACCACTGCCGACTGGGCCGGCAATCCCCAGCATGGCCCCAGGCGGAAGCGTCACATGGATATCTTTGAGGGCAAAACTGTCATCCGGTTGCCACTTAAACTGCTCAATGGCCAGCGTCAACGGCTGCATGGTGTTAGGCAGCGGCGTGTCACCGCCAACAATATCCGGCTGCTCTTGCAGTAACGCATCAATCCGCGTCCAAGCGGCGCGCCCACGCTCAATAATATTAAATAGCCACGCCACCGCGAGCATCGGCCAAATCATCAAGCCTTGATACAAGGTAAATGCGGTAAGATCCCCAAGCGAAATATCACCAGTGGCGACCATGTAGCCGCCGCCAGACACGGTTAGGAAAAACGAAGCGCCAATGGTGCCTTGGATCACCGGCGAAAACAGCGCATCAACCCGTGCCACCGCGAGGTTTTTCTCCCCAGTACGATCGGCAACTTGATTAAACTGATTCATCTGGTGCTGCTCTAAGCCGAATGCACGTACCATACGCACTGCTGACAGTGAGGACTGACTCACCTCTGAAAGCTCAGAAAACGCCGCTTGCGATTCGGTAAAGGTATGGTGCAAACGACGGCCAAAGCGATTGACCAGCACCGCCATCACCGGCATCGGTAACAGCGCTAAAAGCGTCAGCTGCCAGCTAATTTGGCTTACCATCACAATGAGCACAGCAACGCCTGTGATAATGGAATCCCCGGCAGTCAGGACCCCTTCACCGGCCGTCATTACCACTGCTTTCACATCATTGGTGGAACGCGCCATGATATCGCCACTCGGATAGCGACGGAAAAAATGCGGGGATTGACGGGTAAAGTGATCATAAAGCCGATTGCGCAGCACAGTGCCCAGCTCAGCCGCGGCACCAAATAGCCAGACTCGCCACACAATACGTAGCAGATATACCACTACCCAAATGGCCAGCATGCCTGCCAGTAGCCACATCAGTAGCTCAGTGGAAATCTCGCCCGCGACCACGCCATCAACCACATGGCCCACGGCCATCGGCGGGATCAGCTCGAAGACAGAGACAAATACTAAAATAATCATGGCGCCGAGATAACGACGCCATTCACGTTTAAAAAACCAGCCTAACTGCCAAAACACCTTCATGAGGTCTCCTTTTTATCCCCGCCTTTTTATCATCACAACGACCTATCGGATCGGTAAGGCGGTGGTGTACTTAAGCGCTTCCATGGCGAATGTTGATGTCACATTATTCAGACTTGGCACAGAATTGACCAGCTTTTTATAAAAATGATCAAATCGAGTCATATCAGCCACCTGCACCTTCATCATGTAATCATATTCTCCCGCCATACGGTAGAATTCCATCACCTCAGGGAACTCGGTCACCACCTCGGTAAAGGTCTTGTACCACTGCTCACTGTGGTCATTGGTTTTGATATGGACGAAGGCGGTAAATGCGAGGCCAACGGTTTCGGGGTCAAGCAATGCCACCCGCCCACGGATCACCCCTTGTGATTCCAGCCGTTTTAGCCGCTTCCAACAGGGAGTCGTGGTTAAATTCACCCGTTCGGCCAACGCTGCCACAGACCAGTTGGCATCTTCCTGCAGCGCCGCGAGTAAAGTGCGATCTATCTCATCTAAAGTGATAGTCATAAAATTTTTTTCCATTAAGTATTATATGGGAGTTTATTTTTCTATTTAGGTGGCATTATAGAGCAAAAATAGCAAGGTTTTTATCCCACTCTTTACATAAACTGGTGCTAATTACGCATTCGGAGACGCATGATGACAACCTCACATCCTTGCCATACTTGGGTCGGTAACGCGATTCGCCTCATTGAAGCCGACTTTAAACGCTCTGCAGATACCCATTTAATTAAGCTCGATCTCCCTAGCTTTACGGACATTGATATCTATCTGAAAGACGAAAGCACTCACCCAACCGGCAGCTTGAAGCACCGCTTGGCGCGTTCTTTGTTTTTGTACGGCTTATGTAATGGTTGGATTGATGAGCACACTACCATCATTGAAAGCTCATCGGGCAGCACCGCCATTTCCGAAGCGTATTTTGCCCGTTTGCTTGGTTTACGTTTTATTGCCGTAGTGCCCAAAAACACCGCGTGTAAGAAGATTGAGCAAATCCGTTTTTATGGCGGTGAAGCGCACTTTGTCGAGCGGTCAGATCAGATCTATGCCGAGTCTCGTCGCCTTGCTAAAGAGCTCAATGGCCATTACATGGACCAATTTACCTATGCCGAGCGCGCGACCGATTGGCGTAGCAATAACAACATTGCCAACCGCATATTTGATCAAATGCAGTACGAGCGCTTTCCGATCCCTCGCTGGATTGTGATGAGCCCGGGCACCGGTGGCACCTCAGCGACCATTGGCCGCTACATTCGCTATCGCTGCCAACCGACTCAGCTGATGGTGGCCGATGCTGAACATTCGGTGTTTCACGATTACTACCTCACTGGCGACAGTGCATTAACCACCGATAAAAGCAGTCGCATTGAAGGGATTGGACGGCCACGTGTCGAGCCCAGCTTTATTCCCGGCGTGATTGATAGAATGACCACAGTGCCGGACACTCACAGTATCGCCACCATTCACTGGCTAGAAAGCCAACTTGGCCGCAAAGCCGGCGCGTCCACCGGTACCAACCTGTACGGCGTCTTGATGCTAGCAAATGAAATGCGCGCCAACGGCGAAAAAGGCTCTATTGTCACCTTGCTATGTGACAGCGGCGAGCGCTACCTAGACACCTATTACAACCCTGATTGGGTACGCGAGCACATTGGGGATCTCGACCAAGCGACCCATGATTTGCAGACCTTGTTGGGTTAACGCATCATCGTCTATACAGCGTTTGATAAACAGGCGCATTCATATATAAATCAGGCGTAGGAAGTGCGGATAGATGGCTTTGTCACGACTTCTGTTCAGGGTTCGAGTTTTGTATGCGTTCCCACGCAGGAGCGTGGGAACGAGTAAACTAAATCCGACGAGCGCGAATAGTGCGTCCTTTAACTTTTCCATCATTGAGTTTACGCAACGCGGCTTTAACGCAGGATTGGGACACAGCAATAAACGCCACATTGTCGAGCACATTGATTTTTCCGACCTGCTTACCGTCAATGCCCGCTTGACCAGTCAGCGCGCCCAAAATGTCGCCCGCGCGCACTTTTTGCTTTTTACCTGAGTCAATCATCAAGGTTGCCATCTCAGGTTGATAAGGCGCAGTGTCGAGCAAGTGCTGCGGCGGGAGGGCTTCGGGGAGAAAATCACGATCATATTGATCGCCAATCATCGCCAGCTTATAGTGCTCGGCATCGTTATATAGCGAACACGCCACCCCTTTTTTGCCAGCGCGACCGGTACGGCCGACGCGGTGTACATGAGTTTGCGGATCGTGGGCGAGTTGATAGTTGATCACCATATCCATGTCATCAATGTCTAAGCCTCGCGCAGCCACATCAGTGGCCACCAGCACGGACGCACTTTTGTTGGCAAATTTTACCAAGGTGCGCTCACGGCCACGCTGTTCAATATCACCATGCAAAGCAACGGCGCTAAAACCATCATCTTCTAGGTTATCGCAAACTTGTTGTGTTTGAGCTTTGGTCGTACAGAACACCACACAGCTTTGCGGCTGAAAATGTAATAACAGTAGCTTTAACGCTTGATAACGCTGATTGTTGTCATCGACTTTATAAACGTGTTGCGTGATTGTACTTTGCGTTTGCACCTCATCCACTTTAACGGAGACAGGATGGCTCAGCACTCGCTGGGCAATCGCATTGATCGAGCGCGGGAAGGTAGCGCTAAATAACAAGGTTTGGCGATGAGCAGGAACACTCGCAATGATAGCATCCAAGGTATCTTGGAAGCCCATATCCAGCATCTGGTCGGCTTCATCCAACACCAAGGTCTCAACATCATCAAGGCGCAAGGTGCCTTTGCGTAAATGGTCATCCACACGCCCTGGAGTGCCGACAATAATGTGTGCACCATGCTCCAATGAGCCAATTTGTGGGCCAATCGATACGCCGCCACACAGCGTCAGTACTTTGACATTATGACGACCACGCGCCAACTTACGCATCTCAACCGCCACTTGCTCGGCCAGCTCACGGGTTGGACACAGCACCAAAGATTGCACGCGAAAACGTTTCACGTTCAGTTTGGCTAACACGCCCAGGCTAAACGCCGCCGTTTTCCCCGAGCCGGTTTTTGCTTGGGCAATAATATCTTTCCCACTAAGCACAGACGGTAAGCTCTGCGCCTGAATGGGCGTCATGTGCGTATAACCCAAGGTTGCTAAGTTATCGAGTAAATCAGCAGGTAACGCAAGCGAGGAAAAAGCGGTATCAGTCAAAGTCGTATCCACAGCAAAAGTAAATCATGCCGCGCCCAAGCACGGCCAAAGGGTGCGTATCATACCAGAGTCTTATTGCTGCCACATTAATCGATTAGCGTCACACATCCTGATAACCACTTTGTCGACTCATGTGTTTTGTTACGTCATTGTTAGACAAAGATCCGTATTTATACCTGCGCGACTTGTCTTGTGATTGGGCTTGGTGTGCAATCAAGGCACACAATTAAGGAGGATTGTCTTGTGGCAAATATCCCAGTAGAAAACTACCCGCTCTCTCATACGCAGGCGATTGTCTGGAACGACATGGATGCCATGCAACACATCAATAACACCGTGTACTTTCGCTATTTTGAAGATGTGCGCGTGGTGATGCTTGAAAAACTGGAAGTATTCGAGCTAGCCAAACGGCTGCATGTAGGCCCCGTGGTCGCCTCAACCCGCTGCGATTATCGCGCCCCTTTAGTGTATCCAGATACCATCACCACCGTCGCTTGGGTCGAGGATATTCAAGAAAAGCGCTATGCGATGAAGTATGAAATCTACAGTCACAATCAAGAGCGCTGTGTGGCCGAGGGCGAGGCCTTGATTGTCTATTGCGATTTTAAAACCGGTAAAAGCTGCCCCATCCCAGCCGAGACGCTCGAAGGGTTAAAAGCCTTTGTGGCGAAATAGTAAGCATAGAGACAAGCACTGCGCGTTGCCTGATGCGCAGTCAGCCGTTGAGCCATTGGGACATTTGTTCCTTGGCATCATGATGACTCAAAAGCTTCTGGCTTGCTGTCGATACCGCACAGGGGTACCATCCGTGCTCTGTGTAACACTGGGTAAGTAGCACCGCCAAAGGACAAACCAATGAAAAAAGCCGTTGTGGTATTTAGCGGAGGACAGGATTCAACCACCTGTTTGATTCAAGCGCAGGCAGAGTACGACGAAGTGCATTGCCTCACGTTCGACTATAACCAGCGCCACAAGCAAGAAATTGATGTTGCCCGTGAGATTGCTGCAAACCGCAGCGTCAGTGCGCACAAGGTACTGGATGTTGGTTTGCTCAATGAATTGGCGATTAGCTCGCTCACACGCGACAATATTCCTGTTTCCAATGCACTGAACGAAAACGGCCTGCCCAATTCCTTTGTGCCGGGTCGTAATATCTTGTTTTTGACTTTGGCGGGCATTTACGCCTATCAAATTGGCGCTGAGGCGGTGATCACCGGTGTCTGCGAAACTGACTTTTCTGGCTACCCAGATTGTCGTAACGATTTTATTCAATCAATGCAGCAAGCCCTTGAGCGCGGCATGGATAGAAAACTCGCGTTAGTCACACCACTGATGTGGCTGAATAAAGCCGAGACTTGGGCACTGGCCGACCAGTATCACGCTCTCGATTTTGTACGCGACCACACCCTAACCTGTTATAACGGTATTAAAGGCACTGGCTGTGGTGAGTGTCCAGCCTGCCACTTGCGTCAGCGTGGCTTAGATGACTACCTCGCCAACCAAGCGGACGTACAAGCCGCACTGCAACGCAAACAAGCCGAAAACGCGTAATAGCGGGTACACACTGGCAGCGACAAGAAATAAAAAACCGCCTCACTATGAAGAGGCGGTTTTTGTATCGAGAATACAACAGCGGTTATTTATGCGGCTCATCATGCGGGTGGGTATCAAACTCACCATGACTGGTCCGATGCACAGTTTCTACCGCGAGCGCTTTGTCCAATTGCTGCGCCACATACTCAGGCGAGTGAGTATGAATGGAGAGCAGACGATACATCGCCGGGATCACCAACAAGGTAACAAAGGTCGCAAAGGCCATACCGGTGAAGATCACCGTCCCAACCGCGATACGACTTTCGGCTCCCGCCCCGGTTGACAGGATCAGCGGGATCATCCCTGCCAAGGTGGTAAACGCCGTCATCAGAATCGGTCGCAAGCGACGGACTGACGCATCGATAATCGCTTTATCAAATGCAATGCCACGGTCACGCAATTGGTTGGCAAACTCCACGATTAAGATACCGTTTTTGGTCACCATCCCAATCAGCATGATCAAACCAATTTGGCTGTAGATATTGATCCCTTGGTTGGTCAGCCACAGGCCTAAAAAGCCACCTAGCATCCCCATGGGCACCGTCAACATCACCACCAAGGGGTTGATAAAGCTTTCAAATTGCGCCGCTAACACCAAGTAAGACACCAAGAGCGCTAAACCGAACACCACCAGCACACTGGTTTGGTTGTCACGAAAATCTTTCGACTCCCCTGAATAGCCCACCGAGATATCGGCCGGCAGGTTCTCAGCCGCGATTTTATCGAGATAATCGAGTGCTTGACCCAGTGTCACATCCTCGCCTAAATGCGCCGATAAGGTGATCGACTTTTGCTTGTTGGTATGGCTTAAACGCTGCGCGGACGCTGTTTCTTCCACCGTGGTCACTGCATCCAGCGAGACTAACTTGCCGCTGCGGCTACGCATATAAATACGGGTAAGATCCCCTTTGCTGCTAAAGGCCTTTTCATCGCCGCGTACATACACATCGTATTCTTCACCACGATCCACATAGCTGGTCTGGGCCCGGCCACCAAGCATCACCTCTAAGGTATCGGAAACATCCCGCACCGAAATCCCAAGTTTAGAGGCGCGACGACGGTCAACTTTCACTACCAGCTCAGGGGTGTTTTGGTTGTAGTCGTAATCCGGGCTGTCAATCACACCCGCCTCGCGGCCCATTTCGCCCAATTTCTCCGCCCAGCGATGAAGTTCAGGATAGTCTGGACCACTTAACACAAACTGCACGGGCTCTGAACTGCCGCCCCCAAAGCCAGGCGCAAACGGGAACACTTGCACATCTGGCACACCATTTAACACCTGCCGGACTTCCGCCAAGATATCTTGTGCGGAGCGGTCGCGCTCATCCCAATCCGGCAATAGCATGATCACGAAGCCTGTTTGATCCCCAGCTCGGCCACCAAACGCTGGTGTTTGTAAGCTAACCGAGCTCAGAGTACCCGCATCGACCAAGGGCATTAAGCGCTGCTCAATTTGCTCGATATTGCCCACCATACGGTTGTACGCCGTGCCTTCCGCACCACGGACAAACGCCAGCAGCACCCCGCGATCTTCTTGTGGCACTAATTGCGACGGTAAGTGTTGCATCAGCACGCCACTGCCGCCAATACAGAGCAAGATAACCACAGGCGCAATCCAACGCCAACGCAGGACATGTGCCAGCACTCGGCGATAGTAGCTTTCAAGCACATCAAACCCACGGGTGATCACGCGGTTTACAGGACTAGATGCCACATTTAAGCGCAGCAATTTACTGCCAAGCACCGGCGTAAGCGTCAACGCTATTAAGGACGAACAGAGCACGGTGACGGCGAGCATCACTGCAAACTCGGTGAACAACTTACCAATCATGCCATCCATGTAGGTAATGGGGAGGAACACCATCACCAACACCGCGGTGGTGGCGATCACTGCAAAACCCACCTCCCGTGCGCCACGGTAAGCGGCCACCAAGGGTTTATCGCCTTGTTGTAAGTGGTGGAAGATATTTTCGACCACCACAATGGCATCATCCACCACGAGACCTATCGCGAGAATAAGCGCCATTAAGGTCAGCAAGTTAATCGAAAAGCCCATCGCTGAGGCAACGATAAAGGCGGAAATCAAGGATACCGGCACAGTCACAGCAGGGATCAAGGTGGCGCGCGCTTGGCCGATAAAGATATACAGCACTAATACCACCAGCGCCCCAGTGATAAAGAGGGTGCTATACACTTCCTCAATCGAGCGCTCAATAAATACCGTAGTATCGTAATCCACCCAAAGACGCGTACCTTCGGGCAGGAAGGTCTGCATCTCATCGACAAGCTTATGAGCGCGGTCAGAAATATCGAGCGGATTGGCATCAGATTGTGGGATCAGCGCCAAACTTAAATTATTGATACCATTGTTTTTATAGGTGGCATCTTCGTTGCGTGAGCCAATGGCCACCTCCGCCACATCCGACAAATAAATCGCAGTGCCGTTCGCCGTGGTGCGTACCACCAGCTGTTTAAAGTCCTCTGCGTCACGATATAAACGATCGCTACGCACTGGCATGGTCATCACGTCATTGCGAATTTCCCCGCCCGGACTCTCTAAGTTTTCATCCCGCAATGCGTCAAGAATATCTTGGGTGGTGACACCGTGCCCCGCCATTTGGGTGGGATCCAGCTTCACATACATCACTTTATACAGCGCGCCGTATAAATCGACCGAGCTCACCCCAGAGATCAAGCTGAATCTATCTTCCAGCGTACGTTGGGCGTATTCCGTCAGTTGGTTGCGGTCCATCTCTGACGAGGCCAAGTTGATATAAACCGCCGCTTCACCGGTGCCGTTGTCTTTGTACACAATCGGATCATTGGCATCATCAGGCAGTCCCCCTTGCGCGCGCGCCACGGCATCACGCACATCACTCACCCCCTCGGTCAGCGGGTGATCGAGTTTAAATTCCACCGTGATCCGTGATGAGCCATTGCGGCTGACCGAGGTGATCTCTTCAATGCCGCTAATGCCGGAAAGCTCATCCTCAATCAACTGCGTGACTTGGCTTTCCATAATGCTGGCCGAGGCGCCAGAATATCCGGTGTAAATACTCACCACCGGGCTATCGATATCAGGCATCTCACGCACGGGCAAGGTCGAGAAAGAAACCGCGCCAAAGACACATAACAACAAGCTCAATACGATCGCCATCACTGGCCGTTTCACCGAGACATCAGACAACCACATTAGCTGGCCTCCGTCTCAGACACGGTATCATCGATACGGCTTTGGTCATCTTCTGGATTTTTCGGTGCTTCCGCATTTAATACAGACACTTGCGCCCCATCGCGCATATTCACCAAACCTTGCACCACAATATGCTGACCGGGTTCAAGTCCTTTACTCACCACCACTTGGTTATCAATCCTCGCGCCAAGGGTAATTTCAGTACGATGGGCAATGCCTTCGTCATCAACGCGGAAGACATAGCGACGCGTACCGGAATACTGCAGAGCTTGCACAGGCACAATCACCGCTTGCTGCTCCGGCAAGGTCAGTTTCGCCTCCATCAGCATGCCGGGCTGCAATTGGCGTTCAGGGTTATCCAGCGCCACACGAACACTGACTGATAGCGCGTCTTTATCCACCCGAGAGTCCACCACGCTCACCGTGCCGGTAAAGGCATCATCGGGATACGCTTGCGACGTGACCGCCACTGGCATATTGGGATAAAGCAGTCCGACGTATTGCTCTGGCACCTGAATATCAAGGTTCATGCGTGACAGGTTGTCGAGACTAAAAAGCGTTTCGCCCACATCCACGCGCTGGCCGACGCTTAAATCAAACAAACCAATGCGACCGGAAAAAGGCGCGATTAAACGATGATCATCTAAATCAGATTGCGCCGATTGCAAACGGGCCTTGGCAATATTGACACTGGCTTGCTGCGCATCCAACTCGGTTTGTGTTAAGGCACCACGTTGCGCCAGCTTGGTGTACTCCTTTAGCTTGCGCTGCTCATCATTGAGATAAGCCGACGCTTCCAACACCGCAGCTTGGGCTTTGGCGCGATTAAAGGTCACCAAAGGCGCCCCTTTTTCAACCGTCTCGCCCGGTTTTACATGCACAGTTTCAATGCGCGCCGAGACTTCTGACTCAATATCAATCTGCTGATGGGCTTTAACATTGCCCACCAATGACAACGACGGCGCAATCGGTTTGGTTTCCACTTGTGCCGTCATCACATCCACAGATCGTGCCCCCGGTGGTGGCGCAGAGGCCTCCTCGCTCGAGGGCTGGATATCGCCCCACTTCCAGAACGCGACGCCCGCCAATACCACGACGCCCAATAGCATCCACTTTTTCATTGCCATGTACCTTATATGTTGGATAGCACCAGTGTACTGATCTGCTTTTTTTTGTCCTTAAAGAATTGTAAAGACAGTATTTTTAACGTTATTTCATAGCGTTTTGCGATAAAGCGAGACGAGAATAAGACTGTTAACATGCGGGCAGGTTTCAAAAAACGTCGAAAAAGCACACTTTACGTTAATTATCACCCGCAAGACGCTGAAAAAAGCACCAACCACTAATCGGGACAGAGAAAACCCTTTACAGCTCCAGTCGGTTTGGTAAGATTCGCCTCGTTCCCGTGGTGGAGTTCCCGAGCGGTCAAAGGGATCAGACTGTAAATCTGACGGCTCAGCCTTCGAAGGTTCGAATCCTTCCTCCACCACCAATTTTACAAAGCAAGACTCCGTGGTGGAGTTCCCGAGCGGTCAAAGGGATCAGACTGTAAATCTGACGGCTCAGCCTTCGAAGGTTCGAATCCTTCCTCCACCACCATTTTATAAAGCAAGACTCCGTGGTGGAGTTCCCGAGCGGTCAAAGGGATCAGACTGTAAATCTGACGGCTCAGCCTTCGAAGGTTCGAATCCTTCCTCCACCACCACTTTTACAAAGCAAGACTCCATGGTGGAGTTCCCGAGCGGTCAAAGGGATCAGACTGTAAATCTGACGGCTCAGCCTTCGAAGGTTCGAATCCTTCCTCCACCACCATCTTAAAGGGCCAGCATTTGCTGGCCCTTTTTCGTTGTTTTTTGTCAACGGCTCAATCACTTGCCACGAGAGCTGACTGATGCACGCCCATGCGGCGACCACAAATCTTGCTCTGGTCCTTTCGGCACAATGCGCGTCGGGTTAATGTTGCCGTGGCTGTAATAATAATGGGTTTTGATATGGTGCATATCGACTGTCTCTGCCACGCCTGGCACTTGGAATAACTCTTTCATGTAACAGAATAAATTGCAGTAATCGGCAATACGTTGCTTGTTACACTTAAAATGGCCCACGTAGACGGGGTCAAAGCGAATTAACGTTGTGAACAGCCGCCAGTCTGCTTCAGTAATCTGATTTCCGGCAAGATAACGATTGCGACTTAAATGATCATCCAACACCGTCAATGCAGTGAATAACTGATCAAAGGCTTCTTCATAAGCCTCTTGTTCGGTGGCAAAGCCACATTTATAGACGCCATTATTCACATTGGGGTAAACAAACTCGTTCCACTGATCAATCGCCGCACGCAGGTTGTCTGGGTAATAATCGTCATGATTGCCCGTCATACCATTAAACGCCGAATTAAACATTCGAATAATGTCAGCGGATTCATTACTGACAATCGTCTGAGTTTGCTTATCCCATAAAATCGGAACGGTGACTCGACCGGTGTAATCAGGCTTCGCGTGGGTATAGAGCTGATGGGCATAGTCGTATCCATACAGCGGCTCTGGCTCAGAAAACGTCCAGCCATGTTCTAGCATCTCAGGCGAGACGACCGTAACCGCTATATGAGGCTCAAGCCCTTTTAAATGGCGCATAATCAGGGTGCGATGTGCCCATGGACAAGCAAGAGAAACATAAAGATGATAGCGGCCTGATTCAGCACTAAAGCCCGCATCGCCACTTGGTCCAGCTTGGCCATCAGCGGTCACCCAATGACGAAAGCCCGCGTCTTCACGGACAAATCGACCACCCGACGACTTGGTGTCATACCACACATCATGCCAAATACCGTCTATCAGTTTTCCCATACGTCCTCCTTTTTTACTATCAGCAGTATAAGAAGCGCGCTAAGGAAAGTCGGCAGAGCAACTTGTTGGAGTTATTCGAAAAAGCTGAACAATCCTTACAGTATCAACAATGTCATGGTCTTGTGAGAATTTGTCTGATTGCTTTTTCGCGTTTGACGGTCACTCTCCATCTCTTTTAGGGTGACCGTGATAAATAAAAGGAGAGTATTGATGAAACGTTTACTAGCGACCCTATCTTTTGCGTTTGTTGTTGCAGCCAGTCTGCCAAGTTTCGCTGCCAACGAAACAAACGAACTGTCAGCGGATCAGCTGACCGACCAAGTGGTAAGCAGCTACGCAGAGGCCGCTGAACAGGTGGTTTCAATCTCAAAAGATTATAAAAGCAAGCTTGAGAGCATTCGCAGTGAAGAAAAGGCGAAAGCGCTAATGGCGGAGACGCAAAAAGAAATGGCGCAAGCGATTGAGGCAACGGGCCTAACGATAGAAGAATATAACGCTGTTTTTCGTCAAGCACGTGAAGATAAAGAGCTGCAGAAGAAAATCAGCAATATGCTCAACGAGTAACCGCAGTTTGAAACAGGGGTAAGCATATCCATGCTACCCCTGTTTATTTAAGCTTGGTCTGTCGAGACAGCCGTGTTGGGGAGCCCTAGCGAAATCACAGTAGTTAGAACTAGAAATGCGAAAGACACCCAAAGACACGCGGCGAGTCCCCATACTTGGAACACCCAACCGGATAACACAGTACCAATTAAGCGTCCCATGGCATTCGCCATATAATAGAATCCTACATCCAGCGACACACCATCGCCTTTGGCGTAGCTGACAATCAAGTAGGAATGCAGTGAAGAGTTAATCGCAAAGATCGCTCCGAACACCATGAGTCCAACGATAATCACCCCTTGCGGATGCCACTGTTCGCCAATTGCATAAGCAATGACTCCCGTCACCATCGCCAGTAAACATGCCCAACCGAGCGCCGCCTTACCACCCGGCGAATGGCCAGATTGGCGCCCAGTGATTTTCGGCGCAATGCCTTGCACCATGCCGTAAGCGATCACCCATAGCGCAAGAAAGCCGCCCACCGCACTGTGGCTCCAACCAAATGTGGTGCCAAGATAAATTGGCAAGGCCACCACAAACCACACATCTCGCGCGCCGAAAAGGAACATCCGTGCCGCTGAGAGGATATTCACGCTTCGAGACTTAGAAAAAACTTCCGAAAACTTGGGCTTACTTTTAGCTTTTCCCAACTCTGCATTGAGCGACACCACACTGCCGATAAACACCAAACTCAACACGCCAGCCATGGCTGCCACCGCGTACTGAAAGCCAATCAGAGAGAGCAATGCGCCACCAACAAAAAAGCCCACACCTTTGAGTGCATTCTTCGAGCCGGTCAAGATCGCAATCCACTTAAACAGCGCTCCCTGTGCGTTGTCAGGCACCAAGGTTTTAATCGCGCTTTTGGCGCTCATTTTATTCAGATCTTTCGCAATCCCAGACAAGGCTTGAGCCGCCATTACCCAGGGAATGGTGAGCCAAACGGCTGGCACGGCTAACATGGCAAGCGCGATAATTTGCATGCCAAGGCCAATATTCATGGTGCGATTAAGGCCTAAACGCGCACCGAGCCATCCACCGATAAGGTTGGTGACCACGCCGAAGAATTCGTAAAACAAAAACAGCGAAGCGATTTCTAACGTGCCGTAGCCCAGCTCATAAAAATACAGCACCACCAGCATCCGTAGTGCTCCGTCGGTGATGGTAAAATTCCAATAGTTAAAGGTGACCAGCATATACTGGCGCACAGATTGGCTTAATTGAGCAAACATAGTGGTCATCGATTCACATACAAAAAAGGGCGATGCGGCACGGGGCACGCATCGCTACCCTATAAAAAAGCGGTTACTGATCAACGCGGCCGACGTTGCGCACCAACTCTGCGGTGCGCGTGGCATACCCCATTTCGTTGTCATACCACGCATAGATTTTGACCATACGCTTACCCACCACCATGGTGGATAAACCATCGACAATCGTGGAGCGCTGATCGCCACGGTAATCAATCGAGACTAACGGACGCGCCTCAAAGCCAAGAATGCCGTTGAGCTCGCCGTCCGCGGCTTCTTGCAACAGGGCGTTCACCTCATCAGCAGTGGTATCGGTTTCCACGTCAAAGATCACATCCGTTAGCGACGCATTGGCGAGTGGTACACGCACCGCATGGCCATTAATCTTACCTTTTAGATCCGGAAAAATTTCTACGATGGCGGTCGCCGATCCTGTGGTGGTCGGGATCAAGCTCATACCGCACGCGCGGGCACGACGTAAGTCTTTATGCGGCGCATCTAAAATCGTTTGAGTATTGGTTAAATCATGAATGGTGGTGAAGGTCGACTGCGCAATTCCCAGTTTTTCATGGATCACTTTCACAATCGGAGCCAAGCAGTTCGTGGTGCACGACGCCGCAGTCACGATTCGATGTTTACTCGGATCAAATATCGCGTCATTCACTCCCACCACAATATTCGCCACTCGCTCATCTTTGACTGGCGCAGAGACAACCACACGCTTTACGCCTTTGTCCAAGTATTTTTGCAGCAAATCCGCGTCACGGTGTTTTCCTGTGGCCTCAATCACCACATCGCAGCCTGACCAATCGACTGCATCAATCGCTTTTTCTTGGCTTGTCGTCAGTGTTTGACCGTTAATCTGCACGCGGTTGCCTTCTGCACTCACCGCGTGATGCCAACGCCCTTGTACCGAATCAAACTCCAGCAAATGCGCCAGTGTTTCCGTATCTCCCGCCACGTCATTAATGTGGACAAATTCGAGCTCTGGCCAGTCAAACGCAGCACGCAGAGCCAAACGGCCGATACGGCCAAACCCATTGATCCCGACTTTAATTGTCATTGCTTTCTCCTTTACACACAGCAGGTGGGGCGAGACGCCATCTTGGCAAGCCGCGTGAGATCTTCTTGATAAGTGTCTTTTAGGCAGTTGGAGTCCACCAGCCCTTGAATTTGTTTGCGCATCCAACCGGGTAAGTCAGCGGCTAAGCGATAAAACACCCATTGTCCTTGGCGCGTATCAACCAACAAACCACTGGCCCGCAGTTGCGCCAAATGGCGTGAGATCTTCGGCTGCGAGGTATCTAGCGCTTCAGTCAGTTCGCACACACATAACTGCCCTTCACGGGCAATAAGCAGTAAACACCGCACACGTGTTTCATCGGCCAATAATTTGAAAAACTGATGAGGCAACACGGGCTCTCTCATAACGCTTTACTAACTGTATATATGGATATGCGTATATTAATGAACCCAAGCATGCACGCAACTGGGACAGGCCGGAATTCATAAAAGCTTCATGTTAAATCGTATAGCGCCGCTTCATCCTTAGCGCGACATTCACCAAGGCAATCAACACCGGCACTTCCACCAGCGGCCCAATCACTCCTGCAAAGGCTTGATCAGAGTGAATGCCAAAGACTGCTATTGCCACCGCAATCGCCAATTCAAAGTTATTACCGGATGAGGTAAACGCAATTGACGCGTTGCGGTCATAGGGGATCCCCAATTTTTTGCCCACAAAGAAGCTAATAAAGAACATCAACACAAAGTAGGTCACTAGCGGTACAGCGATACGCAGCACATCAAGCGGCAACGCAATAATCGCTTCCCCTTTGAGGCTAAACATCAACACAATGGTCGCCAACAAAGCGACTAACGTCATCGGTGAGACACGTGGCAGAAAGACATCTTCGTACCATTGCTCGCCCTTTTTAGCGACCAGCACGGTACGTGATAGATAACCCGCTACAAAAGGGATACCCAAGTAAATCAGCACACTTTGCGCGATGTCGCCCATGGTGACATCCACCACAAAACTTTGTAGACCCAGCATGGGGGGTAAAACGGTGATAAATAGCCATGCCATCACACTGTAAGTCAGGATCTGAAATAAACTATTCAGTGCCACTAGGGCTGCGCCATACTCTTTGTTACCGCCACTGATATCGTTCCACACCAAGACCATGGCGATACAACGGGCAAGACCAATCAATATCACTCCCGCCATGTAGCCTGGCTCATCACGTAAAAACAGCACCGCCAGTGTGAACATCAGAATAGGGCCTACCACCCAGTTCATGATCAGCGACAGCGTGATGGCTTTTTTGTCGCGCGTGACCGAGCCCAATAAACGATAATTCACTTTTGCCAGTGGCGGATACATCATTAAGATCAAGCCAATCGCCAGCGGCACATTGGTGCTGCCGACCGATAAACGCTCACTGAGGGTCGCCACTTCTGGATAAATCCACCCTATGCTGACCCCTATGGCCATAGCGAGGAAAATCCATACCGTTAAATACCGATCAAGCCAACCCATCTTTTCGGCGGCCGACGGCGCACAGGTTTCAGATTGAGACATCGTGGTAGTTCCTTTTTATAACTGACGTTGATTGACACGTGCTGATAGCTCATCGGCACTCTCAACGCGCTCAGAGTAGCGATCAACGAGATAGTCTTTGTTGTCACGAAGTAAGAGCGTAAATTTCATAAGCTCTTCCACCACATCAACAATGCGTTGATAAAAAGGCGATGGCAGCATCCGGCCTTCTTCATCAAACTCTAAATAGGCTTTGGGCACCGATGATTGATTCGGAATGGTAAACATACGCATCCAGCGGCCGAGAACACGGAGCTGATTAACTGTATTGAATGATTGAGAGCCCCCACATACTTGCATCACCGCGAGCACTTTACCTTGGGTTGGTCTCACGGCCCCAAGACTTAGAGGCACCCAGTCGATTTGGCTTTTCATGATACTGGTGATCGAGCCATGGCGTTCAGGCGAACACCAAACCTGCCCTTCAGACCACATCATCAACTCGCGCAATTCCGCTACTTTCTCATGTGAAGGTTCAACACTATCGGGCGCGGGTAAGCCACTAGGATCATAAATCCGCGCCTCGGCCCCCATCGCCGTCAGTAAGCGCGCCGCTTCCTCAACCACCAGTCGGCTGTATGAACGCGCCCGCAAGGAACCATATAGCAACAAGATACGAGGGCGGTGGCTCGAGCGCTGAACCGCGAACTTATCAGCCGACGGAATATCAAACGCATCGGCCGTGATATTTGGGAGTTCGTTATCATTCATATTATTGTTTTTCCTCACAACAAGTCTGGTTTAAGGCCGTTGGTTCAACAGGTGGCAACATGGCAGGATTGTGTTTTACCGTGGTCAGTAAAATACCACGCATCCACTCCGGTAAGGCTGGATGCAACCGGTAATAGACCCACTTACCACGACGCTCTCCGACAACTAATTGGTGCTTACGTAGCTCCGCCAAATGCCGAGAAATCTTTGGTTGGCTTAGGGCTAACGCCTCCATCAGATCACATACACATAACTCACCATGCTGAGAGAGCAGCAATAGAGAGGTCAGCCGAGTGGGCTCGGATAAGGCTTTGTAAAAAGTGAGTGTGTGATACATCTGCATTACCTCTTCCTAATACATACGAAAAATAATATATATGAAATACCATATGTCAAATCACGCACAGAGGAAAAACACAGCACTATCGCGATCGTATTGCTGTTAAAAAAGCCCTTTACATCCGTAAGAAATGCTGTAGTGTGGCCAAAGCTCTAGATACGGAGCATCAAAAGACATCAAGTCAAAGTCGAGACAGACCACGCTATTTCCCGCATAGACTCTCTGCAGTAATCCACTTTCGCTTTTTTCCTAGATTGATAACCCGTTAAACGCCCTTTTGCTATCACTCATTGGTAAGTATCACTGTATGGATGGTGATCGCTCAATCCAAAGAAACCGACGCATTTGCGCGGCCCATGATGGATAACGACTGAGAGGGCAGAGCAATAATCATTTAACTCATGGAGATAAAATATGGCCGCTACTAACGGCAGACTGCGTCACTGGTATCATTTACGCCGTGCGCAAACACAAACGAAAACCGCTAACAACACAACCAAAACAGTAAGGAGCGCCATTGAAAGTTAACTTTTCACTCCCTAACCTTGCCAACTGGCAGGTCGCGATTCATCAATTTAATGGGGATATTATCCTCAAGCACTTGCTCCATCGCCTACCGACACTATCCCAACCGACGCTGCAGTTTGATCCCAGCACCGAGCTTGGCACTATTTTTAGCCAAGGCGAATGCTTAGGTGAATTCTCTCTTGCGCACTAACGCTTAGCGCATATCGCGCGTTTCCATAACCTATAGAGATAGAGGCCGCCTTTCCGTTCATTGAACGAAGCTGGTAAAGTGTCTTGCTATTAACAAGACAACAAAGGCAGCCTCACACGTGAAAATCATTTCATTCAATATCAATGGTATTCGTGCTCGTTTGCATCAATTGCAAGCCTTAATTGAAAAGCATCAACCTGACGTGATCGGGTTACAAGAAACCAAAGTCCATGATGACGCCTTCCCGCTCGCGGATGTCAAAGCGATGGGTTATGAAGTGCACTTCTATGGCCAAAAAGCCCACTATGGCGTGGCAATGCTATGCAAAAAGTCCCCTATCAGCGTGCAAAAAGGCTTTCCTACCGATGACGAGGACGCTCAACGCCGGATGATCATGGCGACCTTTGAAGACGAAAACGGCAAGCCAATCACTGTGCTCAACGGTTACTTCCCGCAAGGGGAAAACCGCAGCCATGAAACCAAATTCCCCGCCAAGCGTAAGTTTTATCAAGACTTAATGACCTATTTAGCTGACCGTGATCCGAGTGAGCAGTTGGTGGTGATGGGCGATATTAATATCAGCCCGAAAGACGATGACATCGGTATTGGTGAGCAAAACGCCAAACGCTGGCTACGCACCGGTAAGTGCTCTTTCTTACCCGAAGAGCGTGAGTGGCTGGGCACTCTGATGGACTGGGGATTTGTTGACACCTTCCGAGCCCTGCATCCTAGCGTGAACGATCAGTTCTCGTGGTTTGACTACCGTTCCCGCGGCTTTGACGATAACCGCGGCCTACGTATTGACGTGATTCTGGCCACCTCCGATCTGGCGAGCCAATGCATCGATGCCGGCATTGACTACGAACTCCGTGCGATTGAAAAACCGTCAGATCACGCACCGATTTGGGCGACCTTTAAGTAAGCCCCAAGGCGCACGCGTTGGATAAAAAAACGCCGCAGATGATCAGGTGATCACTGCGGCGTTTCTCATTTGAGATTGAGCCGATTAGCTAAGCGGCCTTAAATGGCGTAGGAAGCGGCGCTCCGCTAAGCGGAACATCCAAAGGATGCTAAATGTCAGCGCCATATAAAACACGCCCGCGGTCAAAAACGACTCGAACGGCGCATAATAGCGAGAGTTCACTATCCGCGCGGCACCGGTTAAATCGACAATGGTGATGATCCCTGCCACCGCTGAGCCGTGTAGCATAAACACCACTTCGTTACTGTACGCGGGTAACGCACGACGCATCGCACTCGGCAACACAATGCGCGAAAAGGCTTTATAGGGGCTCATGCCATAAGCGATCGCCGCCTCGACCTCTCCTTTAGGGAGGCCATTAATCGCGCCACGGATGATTTCCGCTGTGTAAGCGGCTGTGTTGAGCACAAAGGCCACCAAGGCGCAGAACCAAGCGTGCTGCCACAAAGAATTCTCGACATTGATCACTTGGCTCAAGCCGTAATAAATCAGATACAACTGAATTAACAGCGGTGTACCCCGGAAAAAATAAATAAACGCCCACGCTGGATAACGCCATAAAGGGAATTGCGCATTACGCGCGACCGCTACCGGCACCGCGACCACTAAGCCAATCACCAACGCAGAGGCGACCAGCCATACGGTGGTCCAAAGGCCTTCTAAGTATATCGGCCAGGTTTCGAGTACGAGAGAAAAATCCATGGTCACCTACCGCGTGTGAATGCTAAAACGACGCTCCATCCAGCGCAGTCCCGTGGTCGAGATACTGGTAAAGAGCAAGAAAATCAGTGCAACGGTAAAGTAAAAAGTAAATGGCATTTGAGTTGAGCCGGCCGCCAACGCGCCTTTTCGCACCATGTCATCAAGGCCAATAATCGACACCAGCGCAGTGGTTTTGAGCAGCACCAGCCAGTTGTTACCAAAGCCTGGCAGCGCATGTCGGATCATCTGCGGCAGCAAAATACGGCGAAATGCCAAACTGCTGCTCATGCCATAAGCACGTGCGGCTTCCATTTCCCCAGCGTCCACCGCCATGATAGCGCCACGGAAAGTTTCCGCCATGTAAGCACCAAAGATAAACCCGATGGTTAGGATCCCGGCAATAAATGGACTCACATCAATATAGTCAGGTAAATAAGATGTCCAGTCGTGATTGGGGTTTTGTCCGGCCATGTATTCGTTAAGCCACTCATTGATGCCATACAAGCTGTTGTTCAACAGCATTTGACCGCCGTAAAAAATCAGCATCATCAGCACCAGATCAGGGATCCCGCGTATGACCGTGGTATAGACCGTCGCTATCCCACGCAGCCAGCCAAATTTGGAGAGTTTCGCCAGTGCGCCCAGCATACCCAGTAGCATTGCAAGACCTAACGAGAGCAGCGCAACCTGAAGGGTCACCCATGCGCCTTCAAGCAGGGACCACTCGTAACCTTTCAAATCAATCATATGATTCGGGCAGCACTTTCATGCTGCCCGCCTGCCTATTACTCGCCGTAAACGTCGTAGTCAAAGTACTTGGCAGCAATCTCGTCATACACGCCTTTTTCACGCAACGAATCGATCGCTTGGTTGAGCTTCTTGGTCAGTTCTTTGTCTTGCTTACGTGTCGCAATCCCAAAGCCTTCACCAAACCACTCAGGGTCTGTCAGTGACGGGCCGATGAACGCAAACTCGTCACCCCCCTCTTTGTCGAGCAGCCCTTGCTGGAGTGCCGACGCATCGCCAAGGATTGACTCAATACGGCCTGCTTTTAGATCCAGGTAGGCTTCATCAAAGGTGCCGTAACGCACGATATCCACCGAGTCACCATAGTTATCAGTCAGGTATTTGTCGTGCGTGGTCGCACGTTGTACACCAATTTTAACGCCCTCTAAGCCCTCTTTGGTAAAGGTCAGATCCGTGCCTTTTTCAGCCACAAATTTATTAGGGATCAGCGCGTATTTGTTGGTGAAGTCAACTTTTCGCTTCCGCTCTTCGGTAATAGACATCGCGGCGATAATGGCATCGTACTTACGTGCCAGCAGTGATGGAATAATGCCATCCCAATCCTGGGCCACAATCTTACACTTTGCCTGCATCTCTTCGCAGAGCGCATTGGCCATATCCACATCAAAGCCTTTTAGCTCGCCTTCGTTGGTGGTCCAGCTAAATGGAGGATAGGCCCCTTCGATACCGAAACGTACGACCTTCCAATCCTTGGCTGCTACGGAGGTTGACCCAACCGCGGCCATTACAGCGGCGGCAACTAGCCATTTTTTCATCTTCCTGTCTCCTGTCGTTTTTACGATGTTGTCAGGGCATTGCCCTATTGCATGGTTATGCTATTGATATTTTTAATAAATAGATTAATAAATCGATGAGATAAACTGCTGCAAACGCTCTGATTCTGGCGAATCAAACAACTCTTTCGGGTTGCCTTGCTCTTCTACTAACCCTTGGTGCAAGAACATCACATGGTTAGAGACATCGCGCGCAAAGCTCATTTCATGGGTAACCACCAGCATGGTACGTCCTTCCTCAGCCAGTGAGCGCATCACACCCAGCACTTCTCCTACTAATTCAGGATCCAGCGCGGAGGTTGGCTCATCAAACAGCAAGACTTCTGGCTCTACCGCGAGTGCGCGCGCAATCGCTGCACGTTGTTGCTGACCACCGGATAAATGGCCTGGGTAGTAATCGCGGCGCTCATAAAGCCCAACGCGGTGTAATAACGCTTCTGCTTCTTCAATCGCTTGTGCCTTAGGCACACCCAGCACATGCACGGGCGCTTCGATAACATTTTGCAGCACCGTCATATGCGACCAAAGATTGAACCCTTGAAACACCATCGCCAGCCGCGAACGAATGCGTTGCACTTGCTTGTCACTGACGGGGATGGGCTCACCGGCACGGTTGTTTTTCATTTTGATCAACTCACCGTTGACCCAAATTTCACCGCCCGTGGGGGTTTCCAGCAGATTGATACAGCGAAGAAAGGTGCTCTTGCCAGAACCGGAAGAGCCGATAATGGAAATCACGTCGCCGCGGTGGGCGTCGAGGGAAATACCTTTGAGCACTTGATGCTGCCCAAAGCTTTTTTTAAGTGATTTTACCTGTAGCGCCACAGCATCCGTCATGCGCTAACTCCTGTCATCCGTGAAATCTGTTGTGTTTGTGGTTAAAGCGCACTAAATGCACTGAGTATGGATTGAAAATATCACCCCTCAACGCAATGAGCAACATTTTGTTAACCTTTAAAGTGCATTCATTATAGTCACTATTACTGCATAAAAAGTCAATCGTAAAATTTACTGCTGAAAAAACCAACAATTGCTTTGTCAGCCATTAGCCGTACTAAACCGGCTTTAACCGAGGTAAGTATAGAAGTTAACTTGAAGAAAGCTGGTTATTTTTATCGTGAAAGCTGACAAAAATTAGCGTTGGAGGGGATAGACGTGCAATTTATTTCATTTCAATGCGATCAGCGGTGCGTAACAAAACTGTGAACACCATAGTTAAACGCCTACTAAAAAAGACAGTGGCGCTTTTAAAGTAGGCAGCCTCTCACCTTATGACAGCCGCGCGTCGCGACGTTTCGCTCGCTTCGCTTTAAGTAGCTCTAAGGTGTCACGCCAGCGCTCGGCAAGGCCGGTAGGATCACGCGCCTCCCACTGTTCTAGCGCATAGTCTGCTAGTGCATAGTCCCCAGCTTTAATCGCACTGATGGATAACCACTGCCACAGCATACGATCATCTTTCAGGCCATAAGAGAGCGCCACTTGCGCGGTATCAATCACTTCCTGCCAATGATTAAGCTGATACGCTAACATCACCTGTAGTTTGAGCGTTTGCTTGTCTGGCTCGCTCAAATTCACTTCACTGATCCGGTTTAACGCCGCCACGCGCTGGTCTGTTTTAATCAAACACTGCACCAGAAATAACTGCTCATCACGCGTGGGTAGCCGGGTCAATTGCTGTAATCCCTGTTGCCAATATAGCAATGCCTGCTGTGAGGCCCCCAGCTCCATTTGGCCGGTGGAGAGAGTCCGGTAAAGGGCAATGTCAGCATTGGCACGCGCTAAATACTGGCGTGCCGCTTGGTGCGAGCCCGCTTTGGCGTGAGCGCGTGCGGCCTGCTCTAACCAACGAGGGGCTACATCGGGTTGATTGACCAACTGATCGAATGTCGCTGCCGCCGCCTTAAAGCGTGATAGCGCCACTTCACTGAGCCCTTTGGTTTGCAGGATAAATGCATCCTCCGCGCCGAGCTTTTTCAGCTGGCGCGCATACTCAATCGCCACGTCGAAACGAGACAGCGCATAAGCAGCCTGCATCGCGAAGCGAGCAGAGGTCGGCTGAAGTGTGTGCTTATCGCGGAGCTGGCGGGCATAGTTCAATACTTCTTCATATTGCTCGACTCGAAACGCCAAGCTAATCACGGCAGTTAACGCATCCGCCTCGCTCTCTTTGCTGAGCGCGTTCAATGCCAATGCAAGACGATAGGCTCGGTAGGCTTCGGCGCGCTGACCAAGGTAAAGGTGGGCGATAGCCTGCAAACGTTGCAGCTCCGCACGCTCAGAGGGTGCCAGCACCTGCTGATCCGATGGAGTCAGCAACGTATCGGCCTCGGTGAGCGCATGTTGATAGTCGCCGTTTTGAATCGCTGCGCTCACTGTTTCCACCCCCGCAGCCTTGACAACCATAAAAGGGCAAAACAGTAAGACACCCAAGCTCAAACAACGCCACTTTGGCATCAGCATGGGAGAACAAACAAACAGGCGGAACAATCGGCGCACCATAAGGACCCATTTTTAGAGGACAATATATCGACTATAACCTATCTTTTTTATTCACTACAGCGAGCAAGCGGTGGCTGTCTTTATTTATTGACACAGATTCAGGATGCCACCACGTCCGCTTTACATCAGGCGAGTTTATCTTACTGTTTTGTAGCACATATTCGCCGCTTAGATTGGTAATTAAATTACATAAATGCTGGTTTATCGGCGAGACGAGAGGAACACAGGGTCAAAAACCTCGGCACAAGTGGGCGTAGCACGTAAAAAAATTACACGGTAATGATCTAAGTCAACATTCTGCGCCCCCCCTGTTGTTAGCATGCTGATAACGAAACAGAACACGGCCACAAGGCCAGCGTTAACAACACATAAAGACTGGCTAAGCCACTGTTTCGAAAGCGTTTGCTTTCTGTACGACGAGGAAATTATGGCAACACATGCTCAAGACCGCAGTGTGAGTCACGAAGAAAAGAGCGAATATCAAAAGAAGCACAAGCCGGCTTCTTCATTTGCCTCCCGCGCTGACTACCTGAATCACGAACTACAAATTATGCGTCCGCGCCGTTGGGGCTTAAACTTGCCTGGCCGTGACTTCCGTTTTGAAATCGAAGACCTTGTCCCAGCGCTCGCGGGTACCATCGGCATTATCGCCATGTACTCTGCTGTGATGATGTCCTGGGCGGATGGTTTAACCGCCGCTTGGGATCACATCACCTTGGGTAAAGCGTTTGCCGTTGAAGTGGCGCGGGTAGAAATGCTTATCCCAGCGCTTCTGTTCTGTGTCCTGTTGTGCGGGTTTATTAACCCACGCGCCAACTTGGCCGGCAACCATGGGCCAATGATTCCACTGGTCGGGACCATTGCGTTAGCAGGTGCTCACCCATTGGCATTGGGGATTCTGATTGGTGCCTTTGGCCTGATACTCAGTTACCTGAAAGGTGGCTCCAAATTAGTTAACTTGACCAGTCAAGGGGTCGCCGGTGGCTTGCTGATCTTCCTTGGCTTTGGTGGTGCAAAAGGCCAGATTGAGAGTCTGCTCGCATGGGGCGCGGCGATTGATATGGGCTATATCTCCATTTTAATTCTCGCCGTATCGATTGTGATCTATGCCTTCTTGGCGCGCATCGGTAAACGCTGGCTCGCGATTCCCGTGTGTGCGGTCACCGGCGGACTGATTGCTACCGCGCTGGGTGCTGGCTCTTCACTGGAGTTCGTTACTCAACCAGGTGTGCCTAACCTCAACCCGGTTTACTGGTGGGGCTCAACCGAGCAAGGCTGGCAGCTAGGACTTCCTAACCTGTCGCACTTCCTCGCCTCTTTGCCATTTGCATTGCTCGCGGTAGCGATGTGGTCACCAGATTTTCTTGGTCACCGGATTTTCCAGGAACTAAATTATCCGAAGAAAGCCGAAAAAGTATTGATGGACGTGGATGACACCATGACAGGTTGTTCTATCCGTCAAATCGTCGGTGCCTCTGTGGGTGGCGGTAACATCACTTCATCGTGGGGAACCTACATGATTCCGGCGGCGATTGCGCGTCGACCCATCCCTGGCGGTGCCATTGTACTGGGTCTGTTATGTATTGCCGTTGCCTTGATTGGCTACCCAATGGATGTCGCCACTTGGCCACCCGTGATGACCATCGCGCTACTGTCAGGTGTTTTCTTGCCCTTGCTTGAAGCAGGCATGCAGATGGTGAAAGACGCCAAGTCGAGCCAAGCAGCGGGTATTTGTATTTTCGCCTCCATGGCTGTTAACCCAGTCTTTGGTTGGGCAGTCACTATGCTCTTGGACAACAACGGCCTTATCGGTGATAAAGAGCGCCCGACAACGCTCTCTACCGTTGACCGTCTGGTGATTCCAACCGCCACAGTGATCATTTGTATTGCTGCCATGTTGGCAGTCGGAATGATTCCCGGCATTCCATCTTTGTTGTAATAACATTGCCCCGCTTTCGGGCGGGGTATCCGGATAAATCGATGGGTCGCAGGCGTCAGCCATACTGACAAAGACGATGACTGAACCTGGTCCCAATACATATCTTTTTGAAAAGAGTACAGGTAGGTGCAACATGTCTGAGCACGTTTCCAATGCATGGGAAGGATTTGTTGAAGGTAACTGGAGCAAAGAAGTTGATGTTCGTGACTTCATCCAGAAAAACTATACCCCTTACGAGGGCGACGAATCATTCCTAGTTTCTGAGCCAACTGACGCCACTCGCAAACTGTGGGCGCGCGTGATGGAAGGCATCAAGCAAGAGAACGCGACGCATGCACCGGTTGATTTTGATACGTCTGTGGTTTCGACCCTGACGTCTCACGACGCCGGCTACATCGAGAAAGATCTGGAACAGATTGTCGGTCTACAGACTGACGCGCCGCTAAAACGCGCGATGCTCCCGTATGGTGGTATCCGCATGGTTCAAGGGTCATGCGACGCCTATGGCCGCGAACTCGACCCACAAGTGAAGAAAATCTTCACCGAATATCGTAAAACCCACAACCAAGGCGTTTTCGATATTTATACCCCAGAAATCATGAAGTGCCGTAAATCTGGCGTGTTGACCGGTTTGCCTGATGCATATGGCCGTGGCCGTATCATCGGTGACTACCGTCGTGTTGCGCTATACGGTATCGACTTCTTGATGAAAGACAAGAAAGCCCAATTCGACTCGCTGCAAGAGAAATTCGAAAACGGCGAAGATCTGCAGATGACCATGCAGCTGCGTGAAGAAATTGCAGAGCAGCATCGCGCACTGGGTCAATTGAAAGAAATGGCCGCAAAATACGGCTGTGACATTTCTCGCCCAGCCGAAACCGCGCAAGAAGCCATTCAGTGGACATACTTCGGTTACTTGGGTGCAGTGAAAACCCAAAACGGTGCCGCCATGTCGCTTGGCCGTACCTCTACCTTCCTCGATATCTATGTAGAGCGCGATATCGCGGCGGGTAAACTGACTGAAGAGCAAGCGCAAGAGCTGATCGACCACTTCGTGATGAAGCTACGCATGGTGCGCTTCCTGCGTACGCCTGAGTATGATGATCTCTTCTCTGGTGACCCAATTTGGGCAACAGAATCTGTTGCCGGTATGGGTGTTGACGGTCGTCCACTGGTTTCACGTACCAGCTTCCGTTTCCTAAACAGCCTATACACCATGGGACCAAGCCCAGAGCCAAACATCACCGTGCTTTGGTCTGAGCAGTTGCCGGAAGGCTTCAAAAAGTTCTGTGCCAAAGTCTCGATCGACACCTCGTCTATCCAGTACGAGAACGACGATCTGATGCGCACTGACTTTGATAATGACGACTATGCGATTGCGTGCTGCGTATCACCCATGATTGTTGGTAAGCAGATGCAATTCTTTGGTGCCCGTGCCAACTTGGCGAAAACGCTGCTTTATACCATCAACGGTGGTATTGACGAGAAGCTGAAAATCCAAGTTGCGCCTGAACACGCGCCAATGACTGACGAAGTGTTGGACTATGACAAAGTCATGGACCGCATGGATCACCTGATGGATTGGCTGGCTAAACAGTATGTGACTGCCCTAAACAGCATTCACTTCATGCACGACAAGTACAGCTATGAAGCGGCGCTGATGGCTTTCCACGACCGTGATGTGTATCGCACCATGGCATGTGGTATCGCCGGTCTCTCGGTAGCAGCTGACTCATTAGCCGCGATTAAATACGCCAAAGTGAAGCCTGTTCGTGACGAAGACGGTATTGCTATCGACTTTGATATCGAAGGCGAATACCCAGCATTTGGTAACAACGACGAGCGTGTTGACCAAATCGCTTGTGACCTGGTTGAGCGCTTCATGAACAAAATCCGTTCACTGAAGACCTACCGTGACGCGGTGCCTACCCAGTCTATCCTGACTATCACTTCAAACGTGGTATACGGTAAGAAAACGGGTAACACGCCTGACGGTCGTAAAGCCGGCATGCCATTTGGCCCAGGTGCTAACCCGATGCACGGCCGTGATGAAAAAGGCGCGGTTGCGTCACTGACATCTGTCGGTAAACTGCCATTTGCCCACGCCAAAGACGGTATTTCTTATACCTTCTCTATCGTGCCAAATGCACTGGGTAAAGATGAGAACGCACAACGCGCTAACTTGGCAGGCTTGATGGATGGTTACTTCCACCACGAAAGCGGTCAAGAAGGTGGCCAGCACTTGAACGTCAACGTGATGAACCGTGAAATGCTGCTGGATGCGATGGAGCACCCTGAGAACTATCCTCAGCTGACCATCCGTGTTTCTGGTTACGCGGTACGTTTTAACTCGCTGACCAAAGAGCAGCAACAAGACGTGATTACCCGTACCTTTACCTCTTCACTGTAAGAGATAAATAAGGGTTAACGCCTAAAGAAAAAACCGCCGGCAATGCTGGCGGTTTTTGTTTGTCTGTCGTTTTTCAGCGCTATGTCTTGCTTTGTCCGGGGGTAACGCCAAAGAGCCGACGCCCAGCGAACAGTTGTTTAACCTGCCAGCTAGGCGCAATCAGCCATTACCCCACTTCAAAGCGGTCCAACTTACTGTCCAACTCACGTGCTGAATCGGCAAGCAGCTGGCTTTGCTCGGCAAGGTGCGACGCCGCACCGCTCACTTCGTTGGCCGAGTTGTGAATATTACTCACATTTTGGTTCATCTCTTCCGACACCGTCCCCTGCTCTTCTGCCGCCGCGGCGATTTGTACCACGCGGTCATTCGAGCCATGTAAGGCACTCACCATTTCCTTCAACTGCGCTTGGGTTTCTAGCGCCGTATTGACACTGTCTTCACTCGATTGATGACTTGATGTCATTGCCTCAGCGGCCTCAATCGCATTGTTGGTGAGCGATTCAATCGTGCCTTGAATTTGAGTGGTCGATTTTTGCGTGCCTTGAGCGAGCGAGCGCACTTCATCGGCCACCACCGCAAAGCCACGGCCTTGCTCACCCGCTCGCGCTGCTTCAATCGCCGCATTGAGTGCCAGCAGGTTAGTTTGCTCAGAGATGCCTTGGATCACCGTCGCCACATCACTGATCTCCATCACCCCTTGTTTCACTTGATTCACCAATTTATCCGCTGCGGCAATACGCTCAGCCACCTCACGAATACTGGCCACCGTGCTATCTAGCTTGTGGTTGCTGTCTTCCGCCATCGACGAAATATCGTTGGTCGCTTGCGCGGTTTGCTCAGCGTGATCGGCAACATCGGCCACGGTAGCCGTCATTTCGTTCATCGCCGTGGCGAGCTGCTCAAGTTGTGCGCGCTGCGATTGAATGCTTTGTGCACTTTCCTCACTGGCTGATGCTATGGAGGAGGCCATGGTCGATGATTGCTTGGCTTCATCATGCGCCACACGCAGCGCCTCGCGGACACTGCTCATCGCGGTATCCATGCGCCGAGCGAGTTTGCCAATTTCGTCATGACGGGTATAACCACACTCGACCCGAAGATCGCCACCGGCAATGCGATCGAATTTTTCCACCAGCTCATCCAAGGGCACCACGATATCGCGGCTGACAAACCCACCGGATACCAGCAAGATAGCACCAGATAACAGGGTTAAACCACCGATTTGCCACGCAGATTGTATCACCCGTGCTTCAATATCACTGACATGCACGCCTGAGCCAATAATCCAATTCCAGCCATCAACGCGTTTCACATAGGAAATTTTCGGCTTCATCTCGCCCTCAGGTGAACGCCAGGTGTAATCGAGCACGCCGCCCTGCGCGCCTTGACTGACTTGCACCATCTCACGCCAGTGGTGCTTGCCGTCACCATCGGTCAGCCCATCCGCACTGGTGCCGTTTAGCTTGGGCTTGATCGGGTGATTCACAACGGTGAGGTCGGGCTTGAGTACCCAAAAGTAATTATTCCCGTCGTAACGCAGTTTATTAAGCTGCGCGATCGCTTGTGCCTTTGCTTCTTCTTCGCCAATTTGTGGTGCCTGCTGACGATAATAGGCCACCACACTTTGCGCCACCTCAATATTGGCACGCAAGGAAGCCGTCCGTTCAGCATAAGACTGCTCCCGCTCTTTGTTGATGGTGTACGCGCTGATCCCTGCCAGCAACACAACGGCAACCAGCATTAGTGCAACAAGCTTATTCTTCACTCTCAGATCACTGATTTTTCTCATTATAAGTCCTAGCATTTGCTTTGATCCTAGCCTGACACCAAGCATGTCCTTGCTTGCATGCAACCTGGCATAAGCATGTATCGCTTTGGCGATGTGTCGCACGTAAGTTTGGACAAAAAAACAAAAAGTCACAAAATCTGCATGGAATTTATCTGGTTAACGTCTCATTCGCTAGGCAACGAAAAACTGGAACTGTGATCAAGCTATGACAGGGATGCAACATAGGAGAAATACGAAGGTGAGAAGTGCGAAAAAGCCGGGAATTCCCTTATCTTCACACCGGTTTTTGTAATAAAATGACGGCATAGCCATTCGCAGTCTGGAGACAGCTATGTCGACAATTGGTCGCATCCATTCGTTTGAGTCCTGTGGCACCGTAGATGGCCCTGGCATCCGCTTTATTGTCTTTATGCAAGGCTGCTTGATGCGGTGCAAATACTGCCATAACCGTGATACGTGGGACACGCACGGCGGCAAAGAAGTCACCGTGGATGAAATAATGAAAGATGTGCGTGCCTATCGCCATTTTATTACCGCCTCGGGTGGCGGGGTGACAGCATCTGGCGGTGAGGCCATGTTGCAACCTGAGTTTGTGCGTGACTTTTTCCAAGCCGCTAACGCGGAAGGGATCCACACCTGTTTAGATACCAACGGCTATATTCGCAAACACACCCCGGTGATTGATGAAGTCCTTGATGCCACCGATTTAGTGATGCTGGATTTGAAGCAACTCAACGATGAAGTCCACGAAGACTTGGTGGGCGTATCAAACCGGCGAACGCTTGACTTTGCTAAGTACCTGCAAAAAATTGGGCAAAAAACCTGGATTCGTTACGTGGTTGTCCCCGGCTACACCGATGATGACGACTCTGCCCATCGTCTTGGCCAATTTATTCAAGATATGGATAACATCGAAAAAGTTGAGTTACTTCCCTACCACCAACTCGGCGCGCACAAATGGGAAGCGCTGGGTCATGACTACGAACTGCAAGACGTCTCGCCCCCATCAAAAGAAGTGATGGAGAGCGTCAAAGCGATTATTGCCAGTTACGGTCACAGTGTCACCTACTAAGCGTTAACCCCATAAAGCCGGCCATGCAGCCGGCTTTTTCGCCTTACATCTCGCGTCGCCGCGCCTTCGTCATTCGAATGGCTTCACGGATAATACAGTCACGCAACGGGTTATCCGCCGCGTCTGCTCGCCAGATAAACGACAATGTGCGGCGCATATTTAGCTCCGGCACGTTCAGCGCCACCAGCTCTTCACGTTCTATCCACTTCTCGACATCAAGATACGGCAAGCAACTGAGGTAGTTGGAATTAGCCACCAAGGTGCGCAATACCGGCACCTGCTCATACTCACGGCGCACATCAAGATCTTCGATAACGCCATGAATGGCACTATCAAAACTGTGTCGCGTCCCCGCTCCCGGCTCTCGCAATACCCACTGGGCTTGCTCAAGTTGCGCCAAACTTACTTGATCGCGCTGCGCGTAAGGGTGATGCTTGGCTGCCACCACCACCAAATGGTCATGGCACCACACCTGCTGCTTCAACCGGCTGTCGTCACAACGCCCTTCAATGATCCCCAAGTCGTGCTGATACCGACGCACACTATCAATCACCTTCTGGGTATTTTTCACCGTAAAGTCGATTCTCAGCTCGGGAAAATCACTATCAATAATACTGATAAGGTCTGGAATTAGGTGTTCTGCTGCGGTCTGACTGGCAATTAAGGCAATATCACCACTAATAATGTGCTGCCCATCAAACCCTGCTTCAATTTGTTGCGCGTCAAACAACAGTTGTCGTGCTTTGGGTCGCAACCATGCTCCCCAATAGGTGAGCTGCATTTGCTTACCTTGACGCTCAAAGAGCGGCCTACCGAGTAGCTTTTCAAGCTGTGAAAGCGCCATGCTAGTCGCCGACTGCGTTAACGCTAAATGGTCGGCAGCACGGCTCACACTGCCCATCGCGGCAATCGCTTCAAACACAGCGAGCTGCTTAAGTGAGTAGCGCATCTAGGATCCTTACTGTCTGACTTTGATGACATCAGACTATCAATTTTTATGATTATGACCCTAAGCAATATCAATTTTACTCCTGATAACCAGGCGAATAGGCTGGATTTATTCACATTAAGTCTAAAAAGGAGTACAACCAGTATGTTTTTTTGTCTTCAAGGTCGGGCACACATTGCCAAAAGAGGAGGCAACCGATGGTAACCCCTATCCACACTGAAGGCCCCGCTGCGCTGCTGGTGCAAGCCGAACAATACGCAGAGAGCAAATCGCGCAAATCGACCCGTATGGCCGTCGGGCTGGCGATGATGGCAGGCCTATTTATCGGGTTGGCATTCGTGTTTTACCTCACGGTGACCACGGGGAGCACGGCCGGCTGGGGGCTCACTCGGCTGATGGGCGGGCTGGCCTTTAGCATGGGATTAATTCTTGTGGTACTCGGCGGGGCCGAGCTATTTACCAGCACGGTGCTGTCCATGCTTGCTCGCGCCAACGGCAAAATTAGTACACGTAGCCTGCTTTATACCTGGGCAAGGGTGTATATCGGCAACTTATGCGGCGCGCTATTGTTGGTGCTGATCGTGATGGCGGCGGGTTTATATCAGCTTGATGATGGGCAGTGGGGGCTCAACGCTCTTCATGTCGCGCAGCACAAGCTGCATCACAGCTGGCTGCAAGCGTTCTCCCTCGGTGTGCTTTGTAACTTGCTCGTTTGTCTGGCGATTTGGATGACATTCACCTCGCAAAACCCGCTGACCAAAGCCGTGATGGTGATCTTACCTGTTGCCATGTTTGTCAGCACCGGTTTTGAGCATAGCGTGGCCAATATGTTCATGGTGCCTTTGGGTATGAGCATCGCCACCTTCGCACCAGACAGCTTTTGGCAAGCGGTGGGCAGTTCCCCCGCGGCCTTTAATGACGTCAATCTCATCCAGTTTATCAGTGCCAATTTAATCCCCGTCACCCTTGGCAATATCGTCGGTGGCGCTGGCCTGGTTGGTATGGGCTATTGGCTGATTATCAACCCAGAAAGAGAACACAAAACCGCGCACATTTCTGCATTGACGCTCCCGTCTGCGCCTTATTCTGAGAGACCTATTATGACCCAAGAAACCTTAACTATTAAAAACAACATGCAATCGGCTCAGTGTGCTTTAAAAGCCCAGCAGTTTGTGGCGGACGCCCTAGAGCAGCTCAACCGCACCAAACTTCAAGGCGCCCCTGTGGTAGACAGCCAAAATCAACTAGTTGGCTTTTTCTCGGTGCAAGATGTCTTAGTGGATCTATGGTGGAATGACTATCAACCCGACATGGATGCCAAAGTTGAAGATCTGATGCGCACCGAGGTACAAACCGTTGAGGCAGACCAATCGGTGATTGAGCTGGCGCAGTACATGAGCATTGATAACCAAGTGCTCTATCCGGTCAGTGATGCGGGCATTGCCACCCGCTTTACCAACCAATCGGCATTAGAGCGCGCCAAAACGCAAACACTGTCTCGTCCCTATATTTATCCGGTGATGAAAGACGAGCGCTTGGAGGGGGTGATCACGCGCGCCGATGTGATTCGAGCACTCGCGCCACTTTACGGTAATGCAATGGATATCCTTCCCGCCGATGCGAAAGAAGGCTTAGTCACCGCCTAACACTTAGTTACCACCTAACACAGGGATGGCCGTTATCGATCACGCCGCCGGTCAATACCGGCGGCATTTTTCATCGAGATGTTGCCGTCATCGCCGCATTGACACACGGACTAACGCTCAGGTGATAAATACTCACGGTCATAAAAGGTGCGTAGCCAATGAGGCCGATATACCGCCATCACTGTCACCGCCATGCCATTTAATAACGCCTCAGGGAACCACATCAGGAGCGCAATTTGCAGATAGTTATGGACAATGTCTTGCCAGCTATGTCGCTCTGCCAGCCCGTACCACAACGATGTCACGGACAGCTGAAAAACCATGGTCAGCGCCGCGCCGATAAAAGCGGCGATAAAAATATAAATAAACAGGTGGCGAGTTAAATAATGGTAACTGAGCGCGAAAATCGCATAACTAAAAGTGATTGGCAGCACCGCCGTGGTGAGCGCGGTCATCCCCAAGTCCGCGACAGGGACAAAACCAAACACCGCCATCAGTGTTAGAGGCACAGTGGCAATCCAAATAGCGATACGCCAGCCGTGACACAAGGCGAGCGTGGTCACGCCTAAAAAGTGGATATCTAGCCCCGCTTTGATCCCTGCTTGAAGCGCCCATAAAGCAAACAACACCACCGCCGAGGAAAACGCCAAATGCTGGTAACCGGTTTCTTGACGCAGCTTAGAAAAAAATTCCGGCGGATAGGTTCGATACAGCACCGCGGCCCACAATAACCAGCCGCTCCATTGCCAACCGCTCACTTCGGCGAACTCAAACATATTCAATCCCTAGTCACTGACCTTTTCTACCTTTGACTGACACAACAACTAGCGGGTGATAAACGTGCTACGGACATAGCCCAGATCAAGATTTCCCCCTCATAGAGCTGGTAGTCTCTATTTATTCCCTCATCAATTGATGAATGACTATTGTACCTTTGAGAGTTAAGAGGCCAACCGCGATGGATATGACCCCTGCACAACGTCTAATTTTATCTAATCAATACCAATTAATGTGCCACCTCGATCCCTCGAATAGCGAAAAGTATCGCCGCTTACAAACCATTATTGAGCGCGGTTACAGCTTGCAAATGGCAGAAGTGATCAGCCAGTTCGAGGCGCTATGCGAAACCCAGTGTCGTGAGATCATTGATATCATGGAAATGCACCATGCCATGCAGGCCTCATACAACCTCTTGGACGACGCCAACCAAGCCGCCTTATCACCGCGCCGCGTTCAATTCTGGGGCTTCGACGCCGCCACCGAAGGTGCGTTAGTGCATTATGTCCGCTTTCTTGTCGATACGGAGGGACTCTATCCGCAATTCGATCAGGGCGAGCATCGTTTTAACAGCCAAATGCCCATGTTGGACAAATATCGTCGCATGCTGGATGTATGGCGTCATTGCCCGCGCCAATTCCACTTAAGCTTAACCGAGATTGAGCAAATCCTCGCCGCCTAAACCGCAGAGCGCGACCATCCCGAATCTCAGCCGCCCGCGAGGCGGCTTTTTATTTGCGCGTCTCGCGCTTGTCGAATGCCTCGCAAGCCCGTACCCTTAAGCCCATTCACGCTAACACACCGAACGACCATGATTTATCGATGCCCACTGTGCCAACAGTCTCTGCAAGCCACCTCACGTGGCGCCTATTGCGCGAACAATCACCAATTTGACCGCGCCAAAGAAGGCTACCTCAATTTGCTCCCCGTGCAATTTAAGCGCTCTAAAGATCCGGGCGACAACAAGGCCATGACCCAAGCGCGTCGGGCGTTTTTAAACGCTGGCCACTATGCGCCGATGCGCCAAGCGATGATTGACGCTCTCACCCAAGCGCTCGATGGCGAGCACAAAACCATCTTGGATGTCGGCTGTGGTGAAGGGTACTACACCCACGCGATTGCCGATCAAACCGCAGAGCAACAATGGTCTGTTCACGGATTAGATATTGCCAAAGTGGCGGTGCGTTATGCGGCCAAGTGGTACCCACAGTGTCAGTTCTCGGTCGCCTCTTCCCAGCGCCTGCCGTTTGCCGACAACAGCTTGGATGGTGTGGTACGGATTTATGCGCCCTGTAACGGCGAAGAGTTAGCGCGCGCGATTAAGCCCGGCGGCGTGGTGGTGACGGTTACGCCAGGTCCACGTCATCTATTTCAGCTAAAAGCCGGTATCTATCAAGAGGTGCGTTTACACGAAACGCCACCTGAAGCCCTACCAGGCTTCCAACTTGAAAGTGAGCACTCACTGCATTACTCGATGACATTGGCAGGTGAGCAAGCCCTGACTCTGCTGCAAATGACGCCCTTTGCCTGGCGCGCCTCGGATGAATGGCGTGACACCTTAGCGAACAGCGAGGCCTTTGAGTGCGACGCCGACTTCACCCTGCGCGTGTATCGCCATCACGCCGCCGAGCAATGATAGCCAAGGAGACATCCCATGAAACAAGGTCGCGTATCGGTTCGTATCATCAGCGCCTGGCTCGCCGCAGCCTGCATCGTATTCACCAGTTCGACGCTTCATGCAAAAACCGATGCGCTTGCCACTTTATTTGACTACCAAGTCACTCGCGCAGAGGGCGAATCATTGAGCCTGACCCAAGTGGCCCGCCAAGTGGCGGATGCCGATGTGGTACTCATTGGCGAATGGCACGGCCATCCAGGCGTGCACCGCTTTCAAGCTGAGCTACTCAGCCAGCTCGCCTCAGAACACCCAGTGGCCCTGTCGATGGAGCAATTCAGTCGCGATACACAACCCGTGCTTGACCAATATCTTGCTGGCGAGATCGGCGAAGACACGTTAAAGCGACAAGCCAATGCATGGGATAATTATGATGGTAGTTATCGGCCCTTGATTGAACTGGCCAAGCAACGCCAAATCGAGGTGATTGCTGCCAACGCCCCCAAGCGACTGGTACGCTGTATTGGTCAGCAAGGCTTGTCATATCTCGATAGTCTATCCGAGCAACAGCGTAGCTGGTTTGCCGACACCATAGATACCCAAGATTCACCGTATAAGCGCAAGTTTAAGGCCAATATGCACCATGGCAGCGCCAGCCAAACAGACGCCCAGTATGCGGCTCAGCTTGCGTGGGATGCCACCATGGCCGAAAGCATCGTCGATTACCATGCCGCTCAACCTGACAGCCAAATTGTGCATATTGCCGGGCGCTTTCACATCGCCGAAGGCTTGGGAACCGCGGCACAAATTCACGCCCGCAACCCTGAACTGCGCATTGCATTGATCACCGCGGTAAGCGACCAAGCCATGCTAAGCGACGACGCGCCCGACTTGCGCTTACACGTGCTACCCATGCCACAGCGCTGGCTGTCGATGGACGAAATGCGCCAAGCGGTGAGCCAAATGAAAGGGCAAGGTGCCGCTCAGTGCAAGCGCGCCACAAATAGCTAAGCGCTCACGCTTTCCCACATACACTTTACCCATATACAAAAACGCCGACCAAACGGTCGGCGTTTTGTTGTCGCTTCTTCTCTATATCTGTTCGCTAGTCGATAGCGACGCCGCCGCGTGTCTGTTAGAACCAACGCTCCAACGCAGCGCGATCTACTTTAAACGCGCGGCTTAACGCATGCGCAAGCTCTTTGTATCGTGGCTGGTTTTTGATCGGCTGCATCGCATGTCCTTCACTGGTGATCTTTTGATGCAGCTCGCGATACCAACCCGCAAGCGCTGGCGGCAGAGGCGTATCACGACGCTTACCCAACCACCACAAACCTTGCACCGGCAAGCTCAATGCAAACAAGGCCACAATCACCGCCTGCGGCAGCCCTTGTACATTATTGGCCGACATCTGTAATAACACGCTAATCGCCGCCACCGCTGGCATCACTTTGATCGCAAAGCGAGTCATGGTAATCACACGGTTCTCGGGGAATACCGGTGCCAACTCCTTTCTCATTGGCCATTCCTGCATGTACTTCTGACCATCTTGCAGGCAACGCCAGATTGACTTATTCGTTGTCATACCTACCTCACTTACTCGTGTGACTCGCTCAGTGTGGCACAAGGCGCTGTCACTCAACTTTTACAATAAAAATTAAACAAACTGTTTAAAAACTTTCAAAATTAACCAGTATTGCTCAAAAAATTTTTGTTATCTGTATCAAGTCCCGCTATCCTTAGCGCACTTTATCATTGTTGCTCGGATTCGATTGTCTCGCAACCTAATCTGGTTGTACTCGACGGAGCGTTCATTTATCCAGGACGGATAAAGATGGTTCTTTCCCCGCGACAACGCATGAGATAATTCTTTTTTTAAAAAGGTAGTGTCTCTGTTTGTCCACTATCCTTTTTGTTCAATACACTCTGTCTTACGAAACATAGGTAGTCATACATGTCCAAGCTGGTTCTCGTACTCAATTGCGGAAGCTCCTCTTTGAAGTTCGCCATTGTCGACGCTCAATCAGGCGATGAGCATCTTACCGGTCTAGCCGAATGCCTTCACCTTCCAGAAGCCCGCATCAAGTGGAAGATGGACGGCAAGCATGAAGCCCAACTCGGCGAAGGTGCCGCACACAATGAAGCGCTTAACTTCATTGTTGATACCATCCTGGCTTCTAAGCCTGAGCTTGCCGAGAACCTAGGTGCCATTGGCCACCGCGTTGTTCACGGTGGCGAGCACTTCACTCAGTCAGCATTAATTACGGACGATGTACTGAAAGGGATCCACGATGCAGCCAGCTTTGCACCGCTGCACAACCCAGCCCACATCGTAGGTATCGAAGCGGCGAAAAAAGCCTTCCCAGCGCTGAAAAATGTCGCTGTATTCGATACGGCATACCATCAAACCATGCCAGAAGAAGCCTACTTGTATGCACTGCCTTATAACCTTTATAAAGAGCACGGCATCCGTCGCTATGGCATGCATGGTACCTCGCACTACTTTATCGCTAACGCCGCCGCTGAGCAGCTTGGCAAACCTGTTGATGAAGTGAACATCATTAACTGCCACCTCGGTAACGGCGCGTCAGTTTGTGCGATTAAAAACGGCAAATCCGTCGACACCTCAATGGGCATGACCCCGTTGGAAGGCCTGGTAATGGGCACCCGCTCTGGTGACCTAGATCCAGCGATTATCTTCCACCTGCACGATGCACTGGGCTACAGCGTTGAGCAAATCAACACCATGCTGACCAAAGAGTCTGGCCTACAAGGCTTGACCGAAGTGACCTCTGACTGCCGCTTTGTCGAAGACAACTACGGTGAGAAAGAAGAAGCCACTCGCGCGATGAACGTGTTCTGTCACCGTCTTGCTAAGTACGTGGCCAGCTACACCGCGACCCTCGATGGTCGCCTAGACGCGATCGTCTTCACCGGCGGTATCGGTGAGAACTCAGGCCCAATCCGCGAATTGGTACTCGAGCGCCTATCTCTGCTGGGTGTTGACGTCGACAAAGAACGCAACCTAAAAGCCCGCTTTGGCGGTGAAGGCGTGATCACCACAGACGAAAGCCGCGTGCCTGCGATGGTGATTTCAACCAACGAAGAGTTGGTCATTGCGCAAGACACCGCGCGCCTAACTGGCCTGTAAGACCATTCCCAACGGCTGATTCCACTCAGCCGTTTTTATATTTGTGCCGGCCTGTCCGGCACGCCAATCAGATAGTAAGAGGAAGTCAACGTGTCCCGTACTATTATGCTAATCCCAATCGGCTCCGGCGTCGGCCTGACAAGTGTCAGCCTCGGCGTGATGCGAGCGATGGAGCGTAAAGGCGTCCGCGTCTCATTTTTTAAACCCATTGCGCAGCCTCATCACGGTAGCGACACTGATGTCACTGACCTGACGACAGAAATCATTCACGCCAACAGTGACATGAAAGTCGCCGAGTCGATGTCAATGAACCAGGCCGAAGATCTGCTGCGTTCCGATCAAGAAGACGTGCTGCTTGAAGAAGTGCTTGCACGCTTTACACGCGCCACGCAAAACACCGAAGTGGCACTGGTTGAAGGCTTGGTCACCACGCGTAACCATCCGTTTGCCAACCAAATCAACTACGAGATTGCCAAGACGCTGGATGCAGAGATTGTCTTTGTCACCACACCAGGTACCGACAACCCTGCGCAGCTAAAAGAGCGTATCGAGTTTGCGTGCACCAACTTTGGTGGCAGCAAAAACGGCAACATCTCTGGCGTGATCATCAACAAGCTCAATGCACCTGTTGATGATGCTGGCCGCACCCGTCCCGATCTGTCAGAGATCTTTGACGATGCAGACGGCGCGCGTCCGACTAACGTTGAAGTGATGCAGATCTTCAACACGAGCCCAATCCGCGTACTGGGCTGTGTGCCATGGAAAATCGATCTGATTGCTACCCGTGCCAGCGATATGGCTAAGCACTTGAATGCCACCATCATTAATGAAGGTGAAATTCACTCGCGCCGTATTAAGAGCATTACCTTCTGCGCACGCTCTATTCCTAACATGGTTGAGCACTTCCGCCCTGGCTCACTGCTAGTGACCTCGGCAGACCGTCCAGACGTGATTGTCGCGGCCTGCTTGGCAGCAATGAACGGCGTGGAAATCGGTGCGCTGCTACTGACCGGTGGTTACTCGATCCCTGACCAGCTCAAAGCATTGTGTGACCGTGCCTTTGAAACGGGCCTACCAGTGTTCACCACCGCAGGTAACACCTGGCAAACCTCACTCAACCTGCAAAGCTTCAGCCTCGAAGTCCCAGCTGACGACAAAGAGCGTGTTGAGTTTGTGAACGACCATGTAGCCAGCCACATTGATGGTAACTGGATTGAGTCACTAAGCTCTGGTTCTAACCGCGAGCGTCGCCTCAGCCCACCGGCCTTCCGTTATCAGCTCACCGAGTTTGCGCGTAAAGCCGCCAAGCGCATTGTGCTGCCGGAAGGTGACGAGCCACGCACCATTAAAGCGGCCGCTATCTGTGCGGAGCGTAAGATTGCTGAGTGTGTGCTTTTGGGTAACCCAGAAGAAATTAAACGTGTTGCCGATCAGCAAGGCGTGACCTTGGGCGCTGGCGTAGAAATCATTGACCCAGTGAAAGCGCGTGACAAATACGTGGCCCGCTTGGTTGAGCTGCGTAAGAGCAAAGGTATCACCGAAGTGATTGCGCAAGAACACCTGGAAGACACAGTCGTACTGGGTACCATGATGCTAGAAGCCAACGAGGTGGACGGCCTGGTTTCCGGTGCCGTGCACACGACGGCCAACACCATTCGCCCACCGCTGCAGATCATCAAGACAGCCCCGAACGCCTCTTTGGTGTCGTCGGTCTTCTTCATGCTGCTGCCTGAGCAAGTGCTGGTATATGGTGACTGTGCGATCAACCCAGATCCAAACGCTGAGCAACTGGCAGAAATCGCCATTCAATCGGCCGATTCAGCCAGCGCCTTTGGTATCGAGCCACGCGTAGCGATGATCTCTTACTCGACTGGTAGCTCAGGTAAAGGGGCTGACGTGGATAAAGTTCGCGAAGCCACCCGCCTTGCCAAAGAGAAGCGCCCTGATCTCGTGATTGATGGCCCGCTTCAGTACGACGCAGCAATCATGGAAAATGTTGCTAAGTCGAAAGCACCGGATTCACCGGTTGCCGGTAAAGCGACCGTGTTCGTCTTCCCAGACTTGAACACAGGTAACACCACCTACAAGGCGGTACAGCGTTCTGCTGAGCTGGTGTCTATCGGTCCAATGCTGCAAGGCATGCGCAAACCGGTGAACGACCTGTCTCGTGGCGCACTGGTCGATGACATTGTTTACACAGTGGCCCTGACAGCTATCCAAGCGAAACAAGCGGAAGACAACGGCCAAGTGTAATTTTCACCACGCCCTGTCGAGATAAAACAAAAGCCAGCACCTGTTGCTGGCTTTTTTGCGTTTGCGTTCACAACGTGACATGCCAACGCGATCTAGCATGGCGTATCCATTCTGGTTTTGGAGTCGAAGATGGCTAACGAGTTCGATCCCGTCACGCTACGGCATACCCTGCACCAAACCCCTGAGCTTTCTAACCACGAAGCCCTCACCGCACGTACTATCGCTGCCCAATTGCGACAATTTGGCTTTCACCCAGCCACTGATATCGGTGGTCACGGGATCCTGGTCACCATTCAAGGCGCTGCGCCAGGGCCCACCACCTTGCTACGCGCCGATTTTGATGCGCTCCCGATTGAAGAGCGTGGAACACAGGCTTATTGCTCCCAGCATTCGGGCGTGATGCATGCGTGTGGCCATGATGGTCATACCGCGGCGTTGCTAGCCGTCGCTGCCGAGCTTAGCCACACTCCGCCCGCTCGTGGTACTGTGCTGCTTGCCTTCCAGCCTGCAGAAGAAACCGGAGAAGGCGCAGTGCGTATGTGCGAGTCCCCCGCACTTACCAACGCGCAAATTGATAACGTCTACGCCTTTCACAATCTCCCCGGCTTTAATCAACATCAAATCGTGGTACGCCCAGGGACCTTTGCCTGTGCCTCGACTGGAGTCGCCATTGAGCTGTACGGAAAAACCTCTCATGCCGCCTACCCCGAACGCGGGATTAGCCCTGCCGGTGCGATGACAGGCGTGATGCATACCCTGACACAACTGCCCGACGCCTACCCTGAGGCCAACAGCCTTGTCACCTTGGTTCATGCCCAGTTAGGAGAGCCCGCCTACGGCGTCGCCCCCGGCCACGCGACCGTGATGGCTACCTTGCGCAGTGATGACAACGCTACTTTCCACGCGATGAAAGCCAGCCTGACTGCCACGATTAACGCAATCGCCCAGCACGCGGGGCTAGAGGTATCCATAGCATGGCACGAGCCTTTTATCGCCGCCTACAACCACCCGGATCATCACGCCCATGTGGTTGACGCCGCTCAAACTATTGGGTTGTCAGTTCAAACACTTACCGAGCCGATGCGATGGTCAGAAGATGTGGCCGAATTTCTCGCCCGATGGCCCGGCGCGTTGTTTGGGATTGGCAGCGGAGAGCATCACCCACAGCTGCACAACCCGGACTATGACTTTCCGGATGCGATTTTATCGACCGCACATGATCTATTCTGCGCCTTGGTGGCTCGCCATCATGGCATGGCACCGCCTCCGGCGACAGAATAAACACGGGTAAGATAAAAAACAGGCCTGTTACGGAATACGCAAAGGCCTGTTCATCCTGCTCAACGCCAAGTCAGCGCTAACGCATCACCGTTAGAACGACCACTGGGTGCCGATGGTAATGGTGCGGCCCGGGTCCGGCATACTCACCACCGAGCCAGGTTGAATGGTGTAACGGTCCGTTAGGTTATTGACCGTAATAAAGACACTGACATCCGGCGTGATGTCGTAGTGGCTATAAATATCCACCAAGTATTCTGATGGGATTGCCACCACAGGGCTTGCGGCGCCGGTGCCTGTTAGCCAATCGGCAGGGTTCGATTTGCCACTGTGGTAACGCACTGTCGTGCCAATATCGAGCCGATCATCCAACCATTTATGGCCAATATTCAGGTGCCATTTACGCTCAGGTGGAATACGAGTCGGTGTGGTGCCCCACGCAAAGCCTAAGCTGTTACAGCGGTCCATGCCTGAACGTTCGGCTTGATCTTGCGAACACACCTGCACCCTGTCGTAAAACGTGGCAGAGAAGTGGCTATAAAAGCCTTGATACGCGTAATGCGCTTGCAACTCGATGCCAGACAGCGACAGCTCATCATAATTGGTAAAAGTAAAATTACTGCGCCAAGACGGCATACCCGGCGTGCGATCGAGCACACCACCCGAAATAAAATCACTGACATGGTTATTAAAGTAAGACACCGTCATGGCGGCGCGACGTGTTTGCGCCAGTCCTAATTCCTGCAACCAAGCTCGGCCATCTGAGCTAACACCGTACTCTTGGTTAAACGACACTTCAGGATCCAGCGGGTTATACGGGTTGTAGCTAAACACCTCGTTAGAAATAGTCACTTCATACAAGCTCGGTAACCGCGCCGTGCGAGAGAGTTTGGCAAACACAGACGCCGAAGCATTGATGTCATAATGCACCTCACCCAATAAGTCCCATTCACCGCGATAGTGCAAAGATTGCTGGGTTTGCTTATCCAGTGATTGCGCCTCATGCCAGTTTACGCCAAGCTTTGCGGTCACCGGCGTGAGATCGATTTCACTATTGGCAAACACACTCCACTCTGAGCGTTTTCCGTGGCGAGAGGTCGGCTCGCTGGTATAAAACTTGTCGGTGTCACCACGCGGTTCAAGGGTTTCTTTGGTGTAAGACACACCATAATCCACACTCACCGGCACACTCGACCATTCACTGCGGTTGACGATACTCGCGCCATGACGGTCGTTTTGATACTCATGCAGATATTGCTCTGCATTGCTTCCTTTCGCCCAGAGCCCGTTGTATTGGTTCAGTTTGGCCGACGTGTGCCACGCATTCGCATGCAGATTCAGCCAGCTTTGCGACGGCGAGGTATACCGGTAGTTCGCACTATAAGCATCCACATCCGCGGTTCCTAGCCCCCACTGTGGCATCAAGGTGTCGCCATCTTTCTCGTAGGTATACCAGTAGGCCATCAGCACCTCGCCCGCCTCTTGGCGGTGGTGACGATAGCTAATATCCGCCTGATGACCATTGCCGAATTCTTTGTCCAGTTTGGCGAGCCAAGAATCACTCTCAAAACTGGTATTACCCACCTCTTGGCCTGCACCAATCACAGGCTCTTCGTAGCGTTCAATGCCCTTTTTACCGGCAAAGTGGTTGCCCTTTTTGCGATGGCTAAATGCCAGCACACCACCGAGTCCATCACCCTGATACCCTAGCCCTACCATTGCAGACCCGTTATCAAACCCTTGGTGGTCACTGCTATCGGCCAAGCGATAACGCATTTGCTCTTGGGCATCGTCACTCACACGCGGCGAGCGGGCGTTATTGTGGGCACGTAGCTTCACCACCGCACCAAAGCCCTCGCCATCACGAACAATGTCTGTCGCATTGAGTGTGGTAGCGGTAATGGTGCCGCCAATCGCACCACTGGCATAAGGCGACCGCCCAATTGTTGCCCCTTTGTCTACCGACAGCGACGACAATAAGTCGGTATCAATGTAGGTACGATCACTCACTCCCTGATAACCACGCGAGGTATGTGTCGACTGCAAACTGCCATCAATCAGCATCGCAACCCGCCCATGCCCTTGCAAACCACGAATACCGGGGTCAATCGCGCCGGCTTCGTTATGGATGTTATTGAGCTGAATACTGGTGTTACCCGAAAAGATATCCGCGTTACTGATCCCACGAACCTTATCCAAATCCTCACGCATCATCAGCGCATCGGAAAAGCGATCGGCATTGACCACCACGGTATCGATAGGCGCATCGTTTTCAGAGGCATCCTCTGCCGGAGCAGCAAGTGCGAGAGAAGGAAAAGCAAAAAAGTTAAGAATAAAAGAGGCGACTGGCTTTAACTGCATTGAACATTCCCCGTCAATAAAAAGCGACGGGGATGATAATGCAAATGGTTATCATTTTATAGCATTATTTGTGATCAAAAAAGCCCTCGCTCAACGAGGGCTCTTCACAACACCTTGTATTCAATTACTCTTGAATTAACGGGAGGTTGTCCATGATATCTAGCATCACCTGCTTGTTATCACTAGAAAGGCTGTAGTTTGGCAACGACGTTCCACCGTTATCTTGAGACCACGAAATCCCCACTAAAACATCGCCTATTTTGCGGTTAATGTAGCGATGACGTTTTTTCTTATCCTCACTCGATTCCTGTTGAATAAGCAACTCATTGCCGAATTCATCTTGAATAACACGCCATTGACCACCGGTAAAAAAGTCATCTTTTGACTGTGTTTTATAGTCGATGGATTGAGATTCGTAGTAACCATTGCTTTTGAAGCGATTCATTAATATCGAGTATTGCAAAATCGGATCTTCCCCATCGAAACTTTGGGTGACACCGGTTTGCTCAACCATCAATCGATATTCTTCAACACCAGGGTAAACAAATGAGTCAACCTGAGCTGATTGATAAAAAGGAGTATCTGACGAGTCTAGCCAGAACAACTCATCATTAAACGCTTTCATAATCAATTGCTCTTGACCCTCAGCGTCTACATGGTGATAGAGACGCTCCATCACTACCGATTCACCTGCCCCATCTAAGGTCAATTGTAATTTCCCTTCGTTCAATGTCACACTACCGCAACGTTTATGTTCATACTCAACATAGTCTGTTACATGATCAAGAGAGACCAACATCTGTTGAACAGATTGTGGATTCGTTAATGACCAATCGGTCTTACGACTAATGTTTGTCTTGTAGGCGTCGGGCACCTCGTCATTGCCGCCCCAGCAGAACTGATAATCTCCACCATTTTGTAGGAACATGGCATAACCAATTTCACCATCGGAATCTGCCAGGCTACCCATTTTCCACACGCGATTATCGTCAAATAACGCTTGGGTAAAGCCGTTTTCTGGTTCAGTCACTGGAGGCTGATAGCCCTCTTTAACGTCAGGAAGGGAGAACAGGGTTGACGTCATCGCCCCTTTATTATCTTTCGCAGAGATAACGAGTTTTGTCCCCGACTGACGCGCATGTTTCGGGACACCCGTAATACGTACGAGACCTTGTTTATCCACGGAGGCAACGAGACCCTCGAGATTAAACTGATCGACGTGATAAGACTGGATCGCTCCATCGGCGTCCTTGAACAGAGCTGCAACACTGAACGATTGCTCAAAAACGTCACCTTGCTGGATATACCAATTATCAAGGATATCCTGCAATTCGGTTTTTTCTTGAGTATCCACAACTGGCGCTTTGTTTGATGTGCCAACTGTGAACTGAAGTGTCACTGCTTGTTTACCAACTTTTTTATTATCACTGTTAAAATCGTCGGCCAAAAGGGTTAGAACAACAGGGCCAGCTTTTAACGCTTCACCATTACTCGAAAGCTTAAGTGTATTCTCGCGATAAGAGATCTGAATCCCCATATCTGGCGACAATGAGTCTACCGACCACGCTACTAGTGCTGTAGTATCTTTATCACTGAATAGCTCCGCAATATCTAAATCAATGACTGGAAAACTGTCGGTATCCATTAATGATTTCGTTTTGTCACTCAGCTTTGCCTGTAGTTTAGCTAAGGCATCGGCGTTTACTTTTACTGTGTGGTTTTCAGTGACCGTAAAGCTGTCGTTGTTATTATCGCGCGTAATTACTGGCTTATACGTCGCATCTTCCAACTGCTCATCAGTCAAGGTATCAACATGTTGGACCGCCCGATCAGCGATCTTTAAAGCCATTTCATCATACTCAGCTTTACTGTCAGCCTTTGAAACTGTCAGTACCTGAGCAACTTTATGCAATTTTTTATTTTTGCCCACATAGTCATCGAAGATTTCTGCTGAGTCTTCAATACCTAATGCCGTTTGCACCGCGTCGATTGCGACGTCTTCACTTTCACCTTGGCGCACTCTACTTGCGACCAAATCAGACAATGGTGAAATAACAACATTTTTGTTCTTAAGAGTAGAACTCGGCGCCATTAATGCGACTTCTTTATTGAGCTTTTGTCCTTTCAAATCTTGGTCAATCGTCGCTTGAGGATCCAAGCCTAACTCTTCGAGCCAACTCAGTTTAGGACTGCCTTCAGCGATAATCTGTATCCCGATAGGTCCTTTTTCTTTAATCTTTTCACGTGCAACCTGAGCCTTACCATCACTATTCGTTTGTGCGATAACAGGCTCGGATTTATTCCAGTTACCGTCGTTATTTTGGTCGATAAAAACGACAGCATTACTCAAATAACCATCGATTGCCGTAATGGTTACCATATCTTTCGATGGCGTTGATTGCTCAGAAGAGCCAGAGCCATTACAACCGGTCAATGCAATCGCAACGGATGCCGCAAGAAGTGTTTTTTTATTCATCTTTGTCCCTGAAATAAACTGCAAAAACTACGCGCACGATCAAGCGATCTGCGCATTTTCGTTCATTTTGTTGCTAACACCTTGCTAGCACAAGGGACGTAAAGCTATACAAAAACCGTAATTTTTTTTAGTCTTTTTTATCTCAAAGCCACTTTTCGAATAAAAATCAGGCCAAAATAGATAAAATCTGTCTATATATCATACTACTCCTGTGGTTCAGCATAGAGAAGATTGATCTTAAACGTTTCTAAGCGATCTTTATATTCAGGCTTAGGGTGTAACAAGTAAGAGTAGATACGCCCATGAATCGGTATATCACTCGGATCAAAAGAAAAGTCTAGGTAGAGCGCCACTCTCGTCGGCGTTTGCTGGTACGTACCACACTGAGGAGGATAATTTCCCATGGGATCACCACTCGTGCTGATGAGCGTGTTGTATTGTGATGGACCAATCAACACTGAGTAGCCATACCAGCGTTCAATGTCAGCGCACGTCATACTATGAATAGGATGGGTAATATTTAGATCGGAGTCTGCAGGCTGATAATAACTTGGATCATCAATACGGACGTTGTAGATGTAATTCATCATGCCCACCAAGTAATAGTTACCCTCAGGATCCATTAACAAGTGGTCAAAATAACGGCCTTCATAGATATGCCGTCCGGTATGCATATTCAACCGTGCTTCTGCCGCCCGTTTGTTATCAAAAAGCGTATCGGTTTGGTATTGCCCACCACGTCGTTGCGTAACCAAGTAGTGATGTGCACTTGGCCCATAATAAGCATCATAATCAAAGCGCAGTAACCAAGTGATCTCGCCAGCTTCACGCGATAACTGGATTAAAACAGCATCACCTTCAACTCTGTAAGCTCCCCGCTGCGCGATATTTGACATATCTGGACATTTTAAACGATCTCGGCCGATGGCATACCAAACCGCATCATCACGAAGTAAGAAAATCTCGCATTGCAAGATATCATAAGCGACACCATTTTCATCGCGAATCCGTGTAGTTGTTAAACGATACAAGGGTTGGTCAACAAGCACCTCTGCCTTATCAGGTTTGTCCTCAATCCCCGGCAAAGGAAAACGAGCAACGGCCCAACTCTCTTCACCGCTGCCATGGTGATTATCTCGCGCCCTGATTACTAAAGTTAAGCGCTCCAGATGATCATTCGGCGAGCCGCTCACTACAACCTGGCTTGATGATAACCGGACAGAAATAGACTGTGTTTTTGCTCCCTCAATGCCGACTTGATAACTTAAGAAATCATCTTCAGCATCAATAAATAAATTTTGGAACGAAACCCGATGATACATGGCAACGTCTTGTTCCAAGCGCCACGTTGCAACCTCCGCAGATATTTGAGAAAAAACATGAGGATCGATGGTTGGTTTGCTGTTACTAGGCTTCTGATAACCAACCGCTTCTCGTGACGACGCTTGTGCCGTCATCAATGCCACTTCATCCTCAACACTGTCATCGGGAGATATTTTTGGCTTTTTGACTGGAGCGATAGAAGCTTGGGAAATTGTTTCTTCTAATGTTTCTTCTACTTGTATATCCTGCTCAGTCACTAATAAAGGAGCTGGTGAGAAAAAAGGGAGTGACGCTTTATTTTTTCCTTTTAGCGTTTCAACTGTCTCAGATTGAGTCTTTGTTGCTTCTTCCTCGGCACCTTCACTTTCTGGTCTTAAGATAAAGAAGGACACACATAAAATACACGTTATAACAAATAGCTTCCGCTTCATTGAGCACGCATCCTCGATGCAAACCATCCTTTCGAGAATTTAAGATCCTTTTCGATCAAGCTTTTGCTACAACTCAACGTCTGGCTAATTTCATCCACTTTCATTCCAACCAGATACTTCATTTTTAAAACATCAGCTTGCCTAGGATAGCGATGCCCAAACTTCTCGAGCTCCATATCAAAAACTAGCATTCTATCTAATCCACTCAACTGATTTTTATCTACGAAAATTCTGGTCGATTTTCTCTTACTAGCATGTAATTTTCTTGCTTGTTCAATCAATACCTGACGGATAATTTTTGCAGCCATGAGATAGAATGACTTTCGATTATTCACATCTGTTAAATCCACTTGCGTCATTTTGATATAAGCTTCATTAACAAGCATAGTATCACTGTGAATAGCATCACTAATAATCGTGTTGTCAGCACCAAAGTTATCACTACTTCTTTTGCTTTCAAGTGCCGCCAGTTGCTTTAACCTAGCATAAGCCAGATGGTAAAGTTCTGATTCAGATTGTCGATTACCTTGCTTCCATTGTAAAAGAAGCTGTGTGAAGTCAGCGTTTTTATTCATCATATTTTGTATACATACTTGTCTTAATAGTTTTTAAACTGGGCAAACCATGCTTATCTAATATTTTTATTTGATTGTATTGATAGATAGTCCCGCCTAACCAACTTTCATTAACTGGCAAGTACTCCCAACTGGTGTATTGATCGCCCTTATCTATATCAAACCAACTCACAGTAACATTGAGTGCAGACAAAGCAGTCTTGCCCGTTTCATTTAGCCACCAGGCATCTCGATACAAAAACTTATCCATTAACTGATAGCTTGATTCTGTGATCGGACAATGATCTGTTTCTTTAGGCCCTTCTAGGAGACGATCACCTTTCATCAATACGCACTGAGATGAAGTTTTGCTGCCATTAAATGTTTTCTTTATCCATACTCCGGAGTAATCAATAAAACTCTCTTTACGCTTCGGATAAATAAAAGTCACACCTTCAGCAACATTGTTGTGTTCAATATGTTTTTTTTTGCCTAGCCCCTGAGATTTCTCCATTAAAAGATGCGTTTTCTCATCATAATTTATGGCAATAGAACGATATTTCCAATCGCTACCATCTTGTCGATCGTCAATGTAAAAGCCATTTAATTGATATTGTCGACAGCCCTGGCTAGCACAACTTACTAGGCCTCGTCCACCACCAAATTCACTGAGTGGGCTGACTGCTACCTTCTGGTCGTTACTAGGATCAAGCTGGCACCCTTTGAACCTATCGCCTATTGAAGGATATTCAATGATCGTGTCATCTGTTATCTCAAAAACCGTTTTCCCTATCGGCGCGTGGTAATAAGGATTCCTTAGTTGGTCAAGATTGATGGCGCAGATATTTCCTTTATAGTCTCTTTTCTTGACGGTTTCATAGATGAACACTGTATCTTTCCCATCAAGAATTTTATGCTCTGAAGCAAATTTATCCTTAATATACTCGTGGCTTTTTTTAAGGTGACGAGCAGCTTCTTCGATGGATACAAATGCAAGTTGAAACTCATCCAAATGACTATCTAAGTAGCTTAAGTCAAGATTGTTTAGTGTGTTTATTAGCCCAGTATTGTTCCTCACACTGTCATCAATCGTGATGTTATTACGGTTATTTGGTGTACTATCCAGTGACATCAGTAAGCGAGTAAGATTAATACTTCTACTTGGCTGAGTGGAAATATTATTAGGAGTCACAATTTCTTGACCTGAAATTGCACTAATTAAAGCTCCGCGGTTATCTTGACCTAAATAAAATTTAACAGCGTCACCCTCGTCATATTCAAATCGACCTTTATCTGTAAAGCCTTGATGCCCCGAGGATGTTTCGTAATATAAACCTGTAACAGGAGCATCAATAAAGTAGCCACTTAATTGCGGTTCACTTTGCGCTGGCAGTATCACACTCATGTAGGATAGTAAAAACAGTGTAATTTTATTTTTCATTTTTTGAAGTACTCGGATGAGGGACCATCATAGCGACAATTAATTTTTGTTTAACATCATCAGAGACATGGGGATTTGCAAGAATTTGACGACGAGAAAGATCTAACATCACCTCAAAACTAATCGGGTGGTCGTACGTTTCTTTACCATGAAACATCAACTGTGTCAGATGCATAACCAGCTCTTCAGATGCCTGTTTTTCAGAATAAAGCTGCTGATTTTTTTTCACTAACACTAGGCTAAACACAAACGCAGACACGACCAACACGATCGATAAAAATAGAGGGATAGGCCGTCGTCGTACTAAACAGCGTAATCGATAGAGCCAATTATCTTGCTTAACAGAAATCGGCTTTTTATTCATCACATGAATAACGTCATTACGAAGCTGGTTGACAGTCACGTAGCGATTATCTGCCTCTTCTTCTGTCGCTTTAGTAATTACCAATGCCAACTCTTGATTGGGCTTTTTACCGTCCGCAGTCAGTAGAAATGCTAACAATTTGCCTAATGCGTATACGTCTGTTTGTTGGGTAAGGTATTCGCCACGTTTTTGTTCAGGGCTTGCATAACTCTCACTGTAGGCCAACACACCATCATCACTATCAGGGCTTGGATAGCATTCAAGTTTTTGTGTGAGGTTAAAGTCGATAATTTTGGCCTGTCCGTCTCTATCAATCAGGATATTATCCGGCTTAATATCACCATGAATCATTTGGTGGCGATGCGCATGCTCAATCGCTGAGCAAATCGACACAAACAAGGATAGTCGTGCCTTGTGCGACGTTGGCTGCGTTGCTATCTGCTTTCCAAGCGTGCATCCATCCACATACTCCATGACAATATAAACACACCCGTCACTGATCCCGCCATCAAACACCTTTGCGATACAGGGGTGACTTAAACGCGCCAACATCTGTGCTTCTTTGAACAGAGAATTTCTACCGATAATAGGGTACAAAGAGGGGTGGATACACTTTATGGCAAGTTCTTGTTCAAACGTACTATCATCGCGATAAGCGCGATACACAACCCCCATTCCACCGCGGCCAATCTCCTCACCGAGACGATATTTATCCAACGTAGTATTCGGTTCAAACAGCTGTGATGCGATGAAAGATTGAGCCCCATCTGACCAAATTTGGCTCAGCAATGGCTGTGTATCGCAATGATAGAATGGCAAGAGTTGTGCGTATTGAGAGGGAGACGTGACTTTCAACCGACTTAACCATACTTCCTGTTCTTCCTCGGACAAATCGAGAAAATCATAAACAAGCTGCGTCTCAGCCCCACCAAATTGCACAATAATCGACCAAGCCTATGAATTTAAGTGGTTATTCTAATTATTTGCAGAATTATTAAAAGTTAATTCACCCCAACGCCAACCAAAATCCGACGCCGATCATCAGGGTGCCGGCGATTCGGTTCAGCATTTGCACATTGCCCTTTTGCTGCAAAAACTGACGCAAGGTACGCCCACCGCTGGCATACAGCATTAAACAACTAAATTCCGTGCAAAGGATGATCAACACCAGCACGCTCAACTGGCTGGGGAGTGACATCGCAGGGTTAATAAACGGTGGCAACAGCGAGATCATAAACGCCCAACCTTTCGGGTTGGCAATGGCGGTCACAAAGCCTTGCGCGGCCAACGACAATGCCGAGGCTTCATTGGCGGTATCGTCATCATCATTTGGGATCGCCATCTTGCCGCGAGAGCGCCACATTTGTACGCCTAAATACGCCAAGTACACACCACCGACATATTTAAACACCTGAAACACGGCGGGATAGTTCAGCATCACCGTCGCCACACCAATGACAGAGGCGATCGCTACCAGCCCCACGCCGATAAGCTCGCCCCACATCATATGTAAGCTACGCTTAACGCCAATTGTCATGCCAAGGGTCATCGATAATGTCATGCACATGCCGGGCGTGACCGACACGAAAAAAAAGGTAGGGATGAACAGCGTCAGCATGGTGGTATCAATTAAAAGCGGAGACATAAAAACAACAGTCTTAACAGTTAGGTACGGAAGCTGTCAGTTAACGCGCTTTGCCTGCAGAGATCAAGCCCTTCGCTCACTTTATAACCGGACGGTTAGACTTATTGCCATTTGGACGTCTAGAAGTAAAAATATCCATTGACTTGTTTTTAACGAACCCATAGCATCAATAACCAGAGAGACCCGACAGCCAAGGTGCAAGGCGCTGGACAGCTGCGAGATGTCATAAGATTTATCGCTAAGGACATGTGATGATTGAGATAAAACAACTCAACAAGGTATTCGAACTCGGGGAGCGCCGAATTCATGCCCTTAAAGACATCAATTTATTTATTCCGAAAGGAAAAGTGTTTGGTGTGATTGGCGCCTCTGGCGCGGGCAAAAGCACGCTGATCCGGATGGTTAACCTGCTTGAGCGCCCAACCAGCGGCTCAGTCAAAGTGGGTGGCACTAACCTCACTGCGCTACCCAGCCGCCAGTTGACCCAAGCGCGCCGTAAAATCGGGATGATTTTCCAACACTTTAATCTGCTCTCGTCACGCACCGTGTTCGACAATATCGCCCTGCCGCTTGAGCTAAGTGGCTCGAGCCGCGATGAGATTGAAACACGCGTGAGCGAACTGCTCGATCTGGTCGGCTTGGCCGATAAGCGTGATGTGTATCCTGCCAGCCTCAGTGGCGGACAAAAACAACGTGTCGCCATTGCCCGTGCATTGGCGCCAAGCCCCAACGTTCTGCTTTGTGATGAAGCCACCAGCGCACTGGATCCAGCCACTACGCAATCCATTCTGTCGCTGCTGCAAACCATCAACCAAAAGCTCAATCTCACCATTTTGCTGATCACCCACGAAATGGATGTGGTCAAACGTATATGTGACGACGTCGCTATTATTGGCGATGGCGAGCTCGTCGAGTCCGGCCCGGTGGGCGAGATCTTTGCGCATCCCAAATCCGACTTGGCCAAACAATTTATTCGTTCAACCCTCGACTTGTCAGTGCCGCATGATTTTGCCCAGCGCTTACAACAAGAATACTTCGAAGGCAGTTACCCCTTGGTGCGCCTCGAGTTTACCGGCGCGACGGTCGATGACCCATTAATCAGCCAGATCTCGCGCCTGTTTGATATCGACATCAGCATTTTAAGCTCAGATATCGACTACGCCGGCGGCGTGAAATTCGGCCTACTCCTTGCGGAAATCATGGGTCCAAAAGAGGCGGTTGAAAACGCCATCACTTACCTCAACAAGCACCATGTCAACACGGAGGTACTCGGCTATGTTGATTGATCAACTCACTCACTGGGTCAATGAAAACAGCGCCCTTATCAACTTGCTCCTCGAAGCCACTGGCCAAACGCTGTACATGGTGTTTGCCTCCGGGATCATGGGGTTTGTGATTGGCATCCCATTGGGCGTGTTACTGCATGTGACCAAACCCGGTGGTTTGCTGGGCCAGCCGCAAGTTAACCAGGTGCTCGGTGCAATAGTGAACATTGGTCGCTCTATCCCCTTTATTATCTTGCTGGTGGCAATTATTCCGTTTACCCGCATGGTGGTTGGCACCTCGATTGGTACCGCGGCGGCGATTGTGCCACTTACCGTCGGCGCGATTCCATTTATTGCCCGCTTGGTTGAAGGGGCGTTACTCGAGTTACCGGCTGGGCTAGAGGAAGCGGCCAAAGCGATGGGCGCGAACCCGTTCCAGATTATTTATAAAGTGCTCATACCGGAAGCGCTCCCCGGCATCATCAATGGCGCGACCATTACCCTGGTTACCTTGGTGAGCTACTCGGCCATGGCCGGTGCGGTCGGCGGCGGCGGCCTTGGGGATGTGGGCATCCGCTATGGCTATCAGCGCTTTGACACCACAGTGATGCTGATCACCGTTGTAATGCTGGTAGTCTTAGTGCAAGCGATTCAATCTTTTGGTGATTACTTGGTGCGACGCGCCGATCACCGCTAAATCAAACACAATAATGACGAATATGTTCCAAACAGGGAGACAGACAATGAAAACCACGATCAAAACACTACTTGCCACCCTTGGCCTTGCCTCAACCTTGGTGCTGACTGGCTGCGGCGAGAAAGAACAAGCCGCAACCGATACCAACAGCATCACCGTGGGCGTGATGGCCGGCGAAGAAGCACAAGTGGCTGAACACGCGGTGGAAGAAGCGAAAAAGCTCGGTCTTGAGGTAGAGCTGGTGACCTTTACCGATTACGTGTCACCGAACGCGGCACTGGATGATGGCTCGGTCGACGTGAATGCTTTCCAACACAAACCTTACTTGGACGCACAAATCAAAGACCGTGGTTATGAATTTGCGATTGCTGGCAACACCTTTGTGTATCCGATTGCGGCTTATTCTTACAAGCTAGATAGCGTCGAAGATCTACCAGAAGGCGGTAAAATTGCGGTGCCTAACAACCCATCGAACCTAGGCCGTTCACTGGTATTGCTTGAGCAGCAAGGGATCATCAAGCTCAAAGAAGGCGCAGGTATTAACGCGACTAAACTGGATATCGTTGAGAACCCGAAAAACGTAGAAATCATCGAGCTAGAAACCCCACAACTGCCTCGCTCATTGGAAGATGTGGACTTGGCTATCATCAACAACACCTTTGCAGCAGGCGTGGGCCTAACGCCAAGCAAAGACGGTATCTTTGTTGAAGACAAAGAATCGCCTTATGTGAACCTGATTGTGGCGCGCAAAGACAACGTCGACGCAGAAAACGTCAAAACCTTTGTTAAAGCCTACCAAACTGATGCGGTTTACAACGCCGCGATGGAAATCTTTGACGGCGCCGTGGTAAAAGGCTGGTAAGCTAGCGTCACAATATGTTCGCTCAGACGAACGCAGCGACGCTAACGAGTATCGATAGCTAAACAAAATGCCACAGTGACTGGTGAAGTGACTGTGGCGTTTTTTAACCTTGGCAAATAGCGGGTTAACTTGCTGCCGTAACCGGAAGCACGCGTTTTAAAATATCCGCCAGCGTCACCACGCCAATCATTTCCCCCTCTTTACTGACCACCGCAAGCTGAACGCTGGCTTCACGCATGCGCGCTAGCGCTTCGTAGATGGGCGTGTTGGCATCTAACACATACGCATTGCGAGCGACATCGCGTGCGAGTCGGTCTGCCGGTTCGAGTAGCGTATCCCGCACGTGCACCACCAACGGCTTTAGCCCCTCGTTGCCAGTCATTAAAACACGCAGATGCCCTGACGCCACGGCGACAGCACGCACCTCTGCGACCGTTGCATGTTTATCAACATGTGCCATCACCTGCCCCTGGGTGACCAAGGTTTCGATTGCAATCGAACTCAGATCGATCAACCCCGACAATTGCCGTTGAATCGCTGGTTGCAAGGTTCCCACTTGCCCAGAATGCTCAACCAATTGACGAATGGTCTGAATATCTTGTCCCCCGACCGCGGCGCTTTCTACCGGCTCAACCCCTGAGGCTTTCACCAAGCGATTGGCAATACGATTGATCCAGCGAAGTAACGGACGTAACGGCCACACATAAGCGCGCGAGACAACACCGATTGCCAAGGCTGACTTTTCTGGATGAGCAATCGACCAAGACTTCGGTGCCATCTCACCCACGACGAGGTGCAAAAATGTCACCACAAATAGCGCAAACCCGAAGGCCGCCGCATCAGCTGCCCAAGCGGGTAAGCCAACCGCGAGAAAGACGGGCCCTACCCAGACATCCACCGCTGGCTTGGTGACCGCCCCAAGAGCAAAGGTACAAAAAGTGATCCCTAATTGCGCCCCTGCCAGCATCAAGGTCAAATCATTCATGCCACGCAACGCTGCCCGCGCCGACCCACTCTCTACCGCCATTTCTTCCAGACGATGTCGACGCGCGCCCATCAAGGCAAACTCGATAATGACAAAAAAGCCACTCAATACAATCAAAGCCAGCGTGACAACACTAACCATCAAAGGATCGGTCATTGGTTATCCTCCGCAATGGGCTGCTCGATGAGCGTAACCCGCACCGACGTGGGGATATGTCGTTCAATGCTTAATATATCCACTTCAAGATGGCGCATTATTGGTTGACTCTCCGCCAGTTCGGATGGGTCAATCGGCAGCGCAATGGTCACCGTATCCCCTACGGCTGGCAATGCGCCACACGCCGCAATCAATACGCCAGCTATGGTTTCGACATCACCCCGCGGCAGATCATAACCAATCACACGCTCCACTTCGTCGATGTGCACATCACCATCCATTAACCAAATATTGTCGCTTTCAGGGACAACCGCCTCGGCATGATCACTATCATGCTCGTCGGTAATTTCCCCCACGATCTCCATGGCCAAATCTTCAATCGTTAATACGCCAGCAAAGCCGCCATATTCATCAATCACACACGCCAGTTGATTGGTCGTGCGCACCAACTGATCTAGCGCATTTGGCAACGGCATTAATGTGGGGAGAACACTGGCAGGACGCATCACTGACGCCACGGTATCATTTGAATCCGCCTCTGTTTTCGCGAGGACGTCTGACAGGTGAACCACGCCCACAGGCGCATCATTATCATCAAGCACAGGATAACGAGTATGGGCTTGCGCCATCAGCGCCAACAATTCGGACAGCTTGGTTTCTGGCGACACCCAATCAACTTGCGAACGCGGCACCATCGCATGCTCAACATCGCGCGCAGGAAAATCCAGGATCCTATCCATCATCAGTGACAACTCCACCGGCAAATCCCCGCTCTCTCGCGAGTCGGCGATAATATGGTGTAAGTCGTCTTCTGAGGCACTCATATCAAGATCATGCACCGGTTGAATCCCCACCACCCGTAGCACCAGGTTGGCGGATTTATCAAAGAAACTGATGATCCAACCAAACACCGACATATAAATCAGTGTCGAACGCGACATCATACGCGCCATGGGTTCAGCATTGGCAATGGCTAAGTTTTTAGGGTAAAGCTCACCCAAAATCATTTGCACAATCATCGCCACCGCGAGCGTCGCCATGGTGCCAATCGCGATCCCCGATTCCAGCGACAAGCCTAGTTGTTGCAATAAAACGCCCATCGACTCGCCGACCAACGGCTCGGCAACAAAGCCCAACACCAAGCCGGTGACCGTGATACCAAGCTGCGCGCCAGACAGCATAAAGCTCGTCCGTTTTGTCACCGCCAGCGCCCGTTTTGCCGATGCATCGCCCGTCGCGGCTAGGGTCGCAAGCTTTGCGCGATCAACCGCCATATAGGCAAACTCTTGCGCCACAAAGTAACCATTGGCGGCAATAATTAACAAAATAAAGAAAAGACCGAGCAGGAGGGTAATCATAGGTTCAATCATGACTGCATCCTTTGTTGGTGACAACGTACCAGTGAAGGGGAGTGACAATCGACGCGTGTTGGATCCACAAAATATGCCTTATGTAGAAAGAGGAATCGGAGTATATTCTGGTGATATCGATATAGTCTAGTTAATTTTTGCACACCTCTCCGTGACGCGTTTGGCAGCCAAACGAGTTGGTACTTTTATCAATAAAATGCTCACCTTATCTTGACCCGGCTAGTGGCTGCCCCTCATCATTATTTCTACCATTCTTTGTTCGTTTGCGGTCATGCGTCTTGAATACACCGGCCCGATGCCAGAATGCATCGGCTTTCTTTTACTGCCCCGCTTCTCGATGATGGCCTTTTTCTCTGCCGTCGAACCGCTGCGTATTGCCAACCAAATCAGTGGCGAAGCGCTATTTGATTGGCAAATGATCAGTGAAGATGGCAAACCGGTGAAGGCGTCTAACGGCATGTCACTGCTGGCCGACAAAGCCATCGATGCGGTGCATGACCTGCCCTCGCTGGCCGTGTGTAGCGGTTTTGACCCAGAAGCCTATCTAAGCCGCCCCTTAATGCGCTGGCTGCACCGTCTTGATGCGGCGGGGTGCGCGCTCGGCGGGCTCGATACCGGCTGCTTTTTGCTGGCCGCTGCCGACTTGCTTAAAGGGGAACGTGTCACCTTGCATTGGGAAAGCCTACCCTCGTTTCAAGAGCGCTTCCCGGAGGTGAAAACCTCAGATGAGCTATTTGAACTGGGATCGCGACGCTTCTCATGCGCGGGGGGCGCAGCAGCGATGGACATGGCATTGGATGTGATTGCACGTCGCCACGGCACCCAATTGGCCATCGACGTCTCTGAGCAGCTGGTGCACGAGCGCATTCGTACTCGGCGCGATCAGCAGCGAATGACACTCGCCCGCCGCCTCGGCACCCATCGACGACGTCTGGTCGAAGCGGTGGATGTGATGGAACGCCATATAGAATCCCCCCTGTCTTTGGCCGAGGTGGCTCAGCGCAGCGGTATTTCCCTTCGTCATCTGCAACGGCTTTTCGACAGCGAGCTAAACCAGTCCCCGCGAAGCTGGTATTTGGGATTAAGGCTAGAGCGAGCCCGTTACTTGCTTAAAGAAACCGATCTCGATGTGTTGTCCGTGGGGTTGGCGTGTGGCTTTAATTCAAGCTCGAGCTTTTCCCGCGCGTTTCGCAGCCATTACGGCGCATCACCGCGTCAGATACGTCAAGCGCCGTAGAGGTAAGGAAAGAAAAGCGCTCACCCCACTACCTTAATCGGCAACGGAGTGAGCGGATATTGCGTTCAAAGCGTCACAGGGCGACGCTTCAAGCCGCTATTTTTTTGCGAATCGCTATTTTTTAACGACTCGCTATTTTTTCGCCGCCACCAGCGAACGGCGCGATTCACCAAACAGCGAGATCAGTACCCCGGCGGTCATCACCAGGATCACCACGCTCAGTGGCAAGGCAGCGGCGATCAACGCCGTCTGTAGCGCTTTAAGGCCACCGGCCATCAGCAGCGTCGCCGCCACCAAGCCAATCACCACGCCCCAAATAATACGGAAACGCCGCGGCGGCTCTTCGTCACCCAGTGACAAAATCGTCGTCAGCACCAGGGTGCCCGAGTCCGACGAGGTCACAAACCAGCTCATCAGCAAGAACACCATCAAGGCCGAGAGTATCCAGCCGAACGTTCCCGTACCAACAATGCCATCGGCAGCCGCAAACAGAGCCGCTGGTAACTCCCAAGCATTGACCAAGTCAATAATGCCGGCACTGCCCACGCCGCCGCTGGCATAAAGCTCCTGATAAATCGCATTGCCGCCAAAAATCACCAACCAGACAAAGATCAGCAAGGTGGGCACAAACAACACGCCCAGCACGAACTCACGCAGGGTACGCCCTTTGGAAATACGCGCAATAAACAACCCAACAAAGGGTGCCCAGGCAAGCCACCAGCCCCAATAGAAAATCGTCCAAGCCTGCTGCCAATCTACCGTACCCGGCTCATCGGCAAACCACAGCCCCATGGGGATAAAGTTAATCGCATAGTCGAGTAAGGTTTCACCAAACGCGCCGAACAACCACAGTGTGGGGCCGCCAATTAAAAAGACACCAACCACAAACACCGACACCCAAATATTCATCTGCGAAATGATACGGATCCCGCGGCGCACGCCAGAGACCGCCGACACAATCGAGATAAACGAAATCACCGCAATCAACACCAGTTGGGTCGATAAGCCAGAGGCGATACCCATCAAGCGCTCCAGCCCCACGGCCATTTGACTCACGCCAAGCCCGAGCGACGTCGCCACACCAAACACGCAACCGAGCACCCCGAGGATGTCAAACAGATGGCCCCAGACGCCGAAAATACGATCGCCGATAAAAGGATAAAGCGCCGAGCGCAGGGCCAAAGGCAGTTGCTTACGGTAGGCAAAATACGCCAGCGACATACCGACAATCACATAGATGGCCCAGCCATGCAGCCCCCAGTGGAACACGGTGACCCGCAGCGCATCGATGGCGCGCTCATAGCCAATGGTAGCCGCGCCCGCCATATCAGCGTGGGGGTTGTTGGGATAACCAAATCCGCCGGTGTTATCGAGGTAAAAAATCGGTTCGGCCACCCCAAAAAACAGGATGCCGATACCGATGCCGGCAGAGAACAGCATCGAGAACCAAGAGAAGTTACTAAACTCCGGGCGACTGTCGTCAGGGCCGAGCCGCACGTTACCGTACTTGCTGAAAACGATAAAACCGCACACGGTCAATAACAGCATCACGGTGACCAGGTAGTAGCCACTAAAGGTACTTTCAATCCAGGTGCGCGTGGTACCAAACAGGACACTGGCCGTCTCGGATTGAAAGCCGGTGAACAATACAAACGCCAGTACCAGCACGGCTGAACAAATGGTCATGCCGCGATGCATGCCTTGAAAGAAGCCACCTTGCGCAAGCTCGGTGACCATATAATCGGTCGAGGTAGCAGCCTGCTGGCTGTCACCGCGTTGGGGTGAGTGTGGGGGTGTTGAAGTAGCGATAATGATTCCTCCTTGAGCCGGAAGTCGGGCCGGCGATCCCGTTATCCGCCCAGCCGACTGCTGGGCGGGACCTCATGATGGCTCACCATCTCGGTGACGACGCGCTCACGGCCTACTGGGCAGACCGATGCGACGCCCCGCAAGCTGGGGCCAATCATGGTCGGATGCGGCAGGCAGCCCCTCAATCAGGCTGGCGACAACATCCGGAAAAGGCGCTGGGCGACCGGTTTGCGTATCGATGCCCATCAGCATCTGCTCGCTGGTGGCCAGCACCTCACCTTGGGTATCACACATTTGCATAAACACGTGCAGGCGCTTTTGATCCCGCGCTAACACGGTCACGTCGACCACCAAGGTCTGGCCTTGATGCGCCTCACGTCGGTAACACAAATGGGTTTCTAGGGTATAAATGGTATAGCCATGCTGGGTGCGGCCTGCGTCATCCAAGCCAATGGTCGCCATTAGTGCATCGACACCCAGCGAGAACACACGCGCGTACTCGGCGTCGTTCATGTGCCCGTTATAATCGACCCATTCGGGGGCGACGTCTATCGTTAACAGTGCCATTAGATGCGCCCTTCCAAACCTTCAGCCTCGGGCCAGTATTTTTGTACCAAGTCCAAAAGCTCGACCAAGAAGGCATCACGACGACGGTCTAGCTCAGAGACCGGACGACCCGCGGCTTGGTGTTCACAGCCTTCGACCACTTTATCAATCAGATCATCGGTCAGCTCAGGCGCTTCCAGCTTGGTCCACGGCAGTTTTAGCGCCGGGCCGAACTGCTCTAGCATATGGCGCATGCCCTGCTCGCCACCGGCCAGATGGAAGGTTAAGAAGGTGCCCATCAGTGACCAGCGCAGGCCGCAGCCATAAACCACTGCCGCATCAATCTCCTCGGTGGTCGCTACCCCATCGTTAACCAGGTGCAAAGCTTCACGCCACAGCGCTTCCATTAAGCGGTCAGCAATATGCCCCTCGATTTCACGCTTAACCACCAAGGGACGCATTGCCAATTCTTGGTAGAGTGCATGAGCGCGATCGATATGATCCGGTTGGGTGGCCTCGCCGCCGACCAGTTCGACTAGCGGCAACAAATACACCGGGTTAAAAGGATGCGCGACGATGACGCGTCCAGGAAGATGATCACAATCACTCTGCAGCTCGGTAGGCTTAAACCCAGACGTCGATGAACCAATAATCGCGCTTGGCGCCGCGGCCGCATCAATTGCCGCCAAGGTCTCACGCTTAATATCAATGCGCTCCGGCACGTTCTCTTGAACCAGATCGGCCTCTTTCACCGCCTGCTCAAGGCTATCAACAAAGGTTAACCGAGCAGGATCTGCGTCTTCAGCCAGCCCTAGCTTTTCTAACGATGGCCAGGCATTGGCCACGAAGGCACGGGTGCCAGTAGGCGCTTGTGGGTCAGGGTCATAGGCAACCACGTCCCAGCCTTGCGCCAAAGCGCGCGCAATCCAACCATTACCAATCACGCCAGTGCCGATGACCGCTAACTGCTTGCTCATTGGTCACCTCCTTCAACCGGCTTACCGGTTTTAGGGTCAACCAGTTTCAGCGCGGCGCGCGTTTGGGCAGGCGTCATAATACGACCACCGAGGTTTTCAATGATGGTGCTCGCCTTTTCCACCAAGCCGCCGTTGGTCGCCATTACCCCTTTTTCCAGGTAGAGGTTATCTTCCAAGCCCACGCGCGCATGGCCACCCAGCAACATGGCTTGCGCGACCATCGGCATCTGGTGACGACCAATTCCAAACGCCGCCCAGTTGGCGTTTTCCGGCAACTTATTGCGCATGGCCAGCATGGTTTCGGTGTCCGCTTCCGCGCCCCATGGAATGCCTAAGCACAGCTGAAACAGCGGATCGCCCTCGAGCAAACCTTCTTTTTGTAGCTGACGCGCAAACCAAACGTGGCCTAAGTCAAAGCACTCCAGCTCTGCTTTCACACCCGCGGCCTGCACCATACGGGCTTGCTCACGCAGCCAGTCAGCGGTGTTAATGTACACCATGTCGCCAAAATTCAGGCTGCCGCAATCTAAGGTACACAGCTCAGGCAAGAGCTCGCCCACTGGCGCATGGCGCTCGGCTGGGGTTTGCATATCGGTGCCCGGGCCACCACGGCTTGGGTCTTGGGCATCCGGCACCCAATCCCCGCCACCACCGCCGGTGATGTTCATGACAATATCGACGTCTGATTCGCGAACACGTTCCATCACCTCACGGAAGTGATCAATGTTGTGGCTAATACCGCCCGTTTCAGGATCACGCACGTGAATATGAGCGACACTGGCACCAGCACGCGCCGCCTCAATACAGTTGACGGCAATCTGTTTTGGCGTGATTGGCACATTGGGATTTTTGCCCGTGGTATCGCCCGCACCGGTAACGGCGCAGGTAAGAATGACGCTGCGATTCATGTTCGGCCTCTTGTCGCTTGATTAAACTGGCCACAGTGTGTCCGGAATAACACGCCACAACTTGACACTAAGCGACATAAAAGACGCATAAAGAGACATTGTGAGTTATTGGCAGGCTGACGGAATGGCGCGAACAAATCACGGTAGAGCGCTAAACGTGATAGCGGTTACCGATGATTTTTTGGCTGTAACGGATCACAGGCGTTGCTTAAGCGCTAGACTAAAGGGCAGGAAAGCGGCGGCAGATGGCAAATTCTAACATTTCAGATATAAAAGGGATTCAGCGATGATAACGACACATCCATTTGATCCAGCGGAGTTCTTGGACGGCGTTTTTCTCCTGAGCACTTGATGGCAGGCTTTTGTATCATAGGCGCCGTCAGCACCAACTTGGGCGATTTTTCGGTGTAACGGATTGAGCAGCGTCGGTAGGGCTTTATTGTCGCCGACAGACGCCAAGCTAACAACGGCAAAAATCACTTCATGTGTACTGTCATCAATCGCGAGATGAAGCTTGCGCCAAACACGGCGTTTTTCCTTGCCATGCTTGCGCATTTTCCACTCTCCTTCGCCGAACACTTTTAAACCGGTGGCATCAATGACGACGTGAGCAACGGGCCCATGGCTGGATAATCGGTAGTGAACCTCAACCGTCTTCGTCCGTTTACTGATACAACTGTATGACGGCGATTTTAGCGGTACGTCCATCAAGCCAAATATCGAGTCGAGAAAGCCTTGAAAGGGTGCTTGAAAATGCCTTTAACCATCAGTGCTGTTTCAATGGCACCATCGGTAAACGTAAAGCCTCTGCCTCGTTTACCATGATGTTTTTTGCAGTGCCAAGTCTGGATAGCGGCGTCATCAACCCAAAAGGTAATCGAGCCACGGTTAACCAATGCCTGATTGTATTGCTTCTAATTGCTGATTTTGTACTTGGCGTTGCTCATCATCGGTGACCTGTTTGAGGCTTTGATGATCTGATCGCAGCTCGGATGATAAGTTCAATGATTTAGGAAACAACGCATATTGAGTTCGCACATTTTGTTGTCTGGTTGATTGTTTTTTGGCGAAATCATTTGATCACATAACAGGATGTGTATCTACCTTAACTTGATGATTTTCAACTAAATCATCAGAAGCTCCTTCAGGTCTAGACCTTTGTCAGCAGTCTGAAGCCGCTATTGCGGCTTTTGATTTTTGAGATCTTGTATGTATTTAATTAAAGTTACAACCTTAGTATGAGTTTCTGATCCGGTTTCTTCTCGATGAGCGAGTAATTTCTCCGCGTTAGAAATCGCAGTGGGATTTAGCCTTGGAAAAAGTTCAGTGAAGTAACCCTTGCTATTTTTAGCATATTCAGGGTATACAGATAGCAGTTCGGATATCATTTTCTCTCCGATACTCTTTTTTTGTGTAGGAGTAAAAGACTTCGTTGTATATTTAAAATGAAGATATATCCATAATTCAAAACAAGGGTTGCTAGTTATAGCATTGAAAATTGGCAATTCCGTTTTACTTATGTGTTTTTTGTTCAAAGACTCTATCTTTTGAAGTGCGTTGTAGTAGCGCGTATGAGCGTCCCTATCGAAAACACAAAAAACTTTATCATAATCTGGCTTATGAGATTTTAATTCAGAACTATAGAGTTTCTCGGCCTCACAGACCACATCCAAAGGATCCTTCCCCAAGCCAATAATAGCAAAATTAGCAGACTGTATCCTATAGTAGGCTACTGCTTCTTCTAAATAGATAGTACTTGATTTGGTATCTTCAGAAACAATTAAAAATTTGTCATATGGTTCTTTCTTATTAGACTCGCGCACTAAACCTTTTTGTTTTCGAGCTTTAGCTCTTTTGAATAAGTCGTCACTACCCATTAGAAATGCGCCTCTTCAAAGTCATCTCCACACTGCGAGTCTTCAGCAGGAAATCGCTCATTAATGAGAACAGGGAGCGCTCCATAAGCACCTGAAAGATAGAACGACTCGAGATCATCTCTGTCTTTTCTAGGCTTAAAGTCGCTTAGTGAATAAATAGTACTTGCACCAGCTCTATCTTTTTCAGCGAACCAAACCTGATCACGTCTAAATACATCTTGGCTTAGAATTGATGTTTCATGAGTAGTGAACAAAAGCTGAGCGTCATTGGGATTGGTTTCCTTAGAGTGAAAGAAGCCAACCAAATAGTTAACCAGCAGAGGATGAAGATTCGAGTTCAATTCATCAACTACCAAAACTCTCCCTCCATCTAAAGCGTCTAGCCAAGGGCCTGCAAAACTAAAGAGCCTACGCGTGCCATCAGATTCCTCTTCAACTTCAAATGGAATCATATCATTTTGATCATCTCTTTTCATGAATTTTAACTCTACCACTTCCTCACCTTTCATCTTATCAATAATCATCGACTTTAATTCATTGGGCATATCTGAAGGAATCGTACTAGGATCAAATAGCTCTGAACTAACTTCAATAGCATTGATAGAAGCGTCAGCTTTTTTCATGAAATCTAGAATTTTACTTTTTCTTTCTGATTTTTCACACTCAGATGTACTAAAGTTGATATTCCAACCATTAGGGGTAGCAATTTGTAGAGTGTGTGCAAACCAATTAAAAACAGGCCGTAAATTAGCGCTATTAAGCTGGACAGCCGTAGATAGAAAGAGTGAGTTAGGCCTAGTTGAATTGACCCATACTTGTTTTTCGCCAGTAAAAAAACGGCCGAATTGCCAAGCATACTTTTGATTTTCTACGTCCCATGCCCTTAAAAACCATTTTTGAGCTTTTTTTCTTGGATAAGCGTAAAGCCATTCTTCAAGAATTCGGTTTTCATCATAGACAAAACCATATTGATATTTAACACCTTCAGAAATAAAAATTGCTTCTAATTCCGTAGGCTCATTTCGTGTTGACTTTGAAAGCCTGAAAGGGTCGTAGGGCAAACCATCGCCGATTTGCCCTTTTGATGAGGAAACCACAATATCTCTCATTGTTCTAACAGCGTGAACAAGATTTGACTTTCCACTCGCGTTAGCCCCGTAAATTGTGGCAGTAGTAAGCAAGCTATGAGAGCTCTCACCAACCTCAATAGAGAACGTATTAGTAGCTGCTTTCTCTTTGGCTGGAGTTTTAGTCATGTTCAACTCTTGTAATGTACGAATTGACTTGTAATTCCCCACAGAGAAATTAATTAACATCTTTCATCCTCAGTACTATAGAGACACCAAATGCACTTTCCGTGCACTATTTGACTGATTCTGCCAAAAATCGCCACGAAACGCCACTCCAAATCGCACCTAGCAAGGCTTTCTTCTCGAAAATAGGTTATCAGTCAATTATTGAAAGGAAATGCATACATTTGTAGACAGACTCATTAGTCAAATAATCCACCTAATGCACTGATCCCAATAGGATTGCTCCCATCAATCAACTCGATAGCTAACAGGCATACCGAGTCTTATGACTTTGTTCATCACTTTCACGTTGGCCAATGCTCCGCCAACTTGTGCATTGTAATTACGCAGAGTCAGCTTAGGGCTAAGTAACGTTTTGTATCGGGACATGCCTGTTTCTGACAGAGAGCGTTGGTGATAACCTTCTTCTCGTTTCCAGTTTGCCAAGTTACCCGATTTCAAGGCGCTGACGGCTGCATTGCGAGGGTGGCCGTCCTCCCAGTAACCCGCATTGCTGCGCGGTGGAATGGTCGGTTTGATGCCTTTTTTCTTGAGCACCTGATGACAGGCCTTCGTATCGTAAGCGCCGTCAGCACTGACTTGGGCAATTTTTCGGCGTAACGGATTGAGCAGCGTCGGTAGGGCTTCATTGTCGCCGACAGACGCCAAGCTAACAACGGCAGAAATCACTTCATGTGTACTGTCATCAATCGCGAAATGCAGTTTGCGCCAAACACGGCGTTTTTCCTTGCCATGTTTGCGCATTTTCCATTCCACCTCGCCGAACACTTTTAAACCGGTGGCATCAATGACGACGTGAGCAATGGGCCCACGACTGGGTAATCGGTAGTTAACTTCAACCGTCTTCGCCCGTTTGCTGATACAACTGTATGACGGCGATTTTAGCGGTACGTCCATCAAACCAAATATCGAGTCGAGAAAGCCTTGCAGGGCGCGAAGAGGGAGCTTGAAAATACCTTTAACCATCAGCGCGGTTTCAATGGCACCATCGGTAAACGTAAAGCCTCTGCCTCGTTTGCCATGATGCTCTTTGCAGTGCCAAGTCTGGATAGCGGCATCATCAACCCAAAAGGTAATCGAACCACGGTTAATCAATGCTTGATTGTATTGCTTCCAATTGCTGATTTTGTACTTGGCTTTGCTCATCATCGGTGACCTGTTTTGAGGCGTTGATGATCTGATCGCGGCTCGGATGATAAGTTCAATGATTTAGGAAACAACGCCGAGTTAGAGCCTTTTCCAGAGGAAGTGCTTTTGACCGTTCAACAAACTCAGATTCTCGCTCCTCAGAGCATGTAAGAATCGTGCTATGAACTTTTAACGAAACAGCTTGCTCTATTGCATCGAATAACGGTTTACAATACTTTGTTACGTCCTTTGGGCGCACTTCTAGTGGGTCATACACAACCAGCAGATCAATATCTGAGGGTGAATTTGAATGGAGGTACGACCCAAAGATATACCACTTCGTATTAAGCGGTTTTATAAGCATATACTGGTCTACCTTCTCGGTCTTTCTTTACATATACCTTCGGATTAGACCAGTACAAAGCTCCGAAGAACTCACCAATATTGAAGATGCCTAGATCATTGTTATCACCGTGTTCTTTGGCTTCACGGGTATAACCATTCCAGTTGCCGCTAGTAACGATAATGTCAGCTTCTGGAAACTCATCACGAATCTGATAGATAGCTGCTAGACCCAATATATACTCGTTTACTAGAACCATTTTTACTTTATCGCCTTGCTCACGGGTGACCTCAAAAACGATGTCTCGTTTGCGTTCAAAAGAAACAACTTTTTCATGTCCACTTAGTGTTGTCTCTACAAACTTAATAGTTGGAAACGACACATTCCAATTGTTAAATTTCGCCATATCTATCAATAACCTCTTGAAATTCTTGCGGGAATCTCTTCACACCTTCAACTTTGTCATAGCAATTCTGTTCGAATCCTGCTGCATGCTCAACGAACTGATAGCAGGCATCAAGATCATCAACATCAATTAGATCTTCATTGTCGCGAATAATCTTGGTAATAGATCGGTTGTTAGGGACGACGGTATCAAGTTTGCGGAGATTCCAAAGCTCCACCATGTTACTCAATGGGTTTCTTATCGCTTCTTCTGACTCTGGACCAAAGTTTTGCCAGACACGTTTGTTTCGAATCAGTAAACGTTTAATAGCGTCAGCCATGTCTTTCTTTGATTCGAACTTCTGGACAACAAATGCTGCTTCAATCGCAGCTTCATGTTCAGCTTTCCAACGATGAATTTCTTCAGCCGTAAACGTACCTTCTGGAGATTTATCAATCTCCGTATGATGGGTCGGACACAGCAAGATAAGATTGTCATAGGTGTCATCACCGCCGCCGGCAACGCCACGCGGACCATCTGGTTTGTTAGCAATGATATGAGCCATTTCACCGATTAGAGTGGCTCCATCTCCATCGGTGAACTGAATGCAGTCAATGCCGCATCTGGGCTTGGAGCAACGTCCGCCAGCTTTGCCCCATAAAATTTTGATGTCTTTTACTGGTATTGCCATTGATACCTCACACAGTAATAAGCCGATGATTTGTAGCTGGCTACTACTTATCACCTAAAGGAAATAGAATGATATCACAACAATACTAGTGGAATAGCTCTTACAGCATAAATTGTATAGTTATAAGCATCATGACTTGCCACTGGCAAAAATATTGCCACCGGAGAGCTAGATACAACGTGAACCATAGATCGCTAACAAAGAAAAGGACAAAGGGTTAACTGTCATGTCCTTACTGACAATATGTCAAGTCGGTCCAAGTTACTACACCTTAATGAGCTAGAACAATCTCATCAGGATCTAAATCTTCAATTGATTCAGTCACAACAGTCGTATCTAGGTAGAGCGAATCATTGTCGCTGCTTTCAACAACTTTAGTCTCGTATGTAGCATCTAAATACATACAATCTTTATCTGTTGGCTCTAAAGTCTTTGTTATTGCCGTTTCATCTGAACAAAAAATACTATCGTTATCTATTGGTTCGGTTACGTTCGTTTGAATTGTCCAATCACATCGAACCTCATCATTATCATGACTCTCTATTGTGAAAGTTTTGGTTGTTGTATCGATTGCATGGAAAGTAGAACCCACAGGGGAAATCTCGATTATTTCACTATAGTTCATAATGTAAGGTTTCATTTTTCATCCTTTACAGTAGCTATGAGTAAATTAGGGTCAAACAATTCATTACTTATCTTGATTACTGTGCTTTGTTTAGAGAGGTTTAATGCACTAATCATAAAGTTAGCGGAAGTGTTACCCGAGGAATTTGAAGACGAATAAACAAAAATAATTATGTTATCGGGGGTGACAGCTTTAGACAGACTTAACAACTCTTGAGGTGAGAAGTTGCCCTCTTTATCTATCAATATAAATTCATCATTAGATAATTTTATAGCATCGGATGGAACTTGCTGAATAAACGGTTGTAAGACCGTAGAAAATAATATTAATGAGCTAAAAAAAAGACTTCTAATGAAATACTTTTCAATATTTTTCACTAAGGTTGCAGCTTCCCACTGCTCATCTTGTGAGGTTAGCCAGTCGATATAAATATTTTTAGCTAACTGCTTAAAATCAGGCGAAAATTTGAATGAACCAAATCTACTCTTTAAGGTTCCCTTTACTTGTAGGTATCTACGTAGTAGAACCAAAACGTTAATTATAGAAACACTTGAAAAACCAAAGGCAAGCCACATCAATACACTGAAGTGTGAAAATCCCAACTCTAGTATTGATTGAAATAAAAATGCGAACAACCCTGTGTATACTAAGGCAATTGCGATATAACTATTAACCTTGTTGTTTAGTGTGTTAATACTGTTTTGGCACTCTGCATTCTTATGCTTTAAGAACTCCATTCTTAATTTGCTTTTTGAACCGCAATCGTCATCATAAAGTCCTAAAAAGTCAGCTTCAAGTTGGGCTATTTCTTCTTGTTGACGAGGTGACTTTATATCCAAAATTCGTAAAATTGACACCCACTTAAAGCGCTCTTTAAAGTTGCCTTGATGGATATAAGTAAATAAGTAGATATGCTTGTCACCCCAAGGTAACGAGAGGAGGGAAAAACGAAGTCCTGCTAAGGAATCTACTGAGTCAAAACCGTTATCCTGTGATGCATGGAATATAGGAAAATGGTTTAGTAACCTACAAAAAAATAAGCCGAATTTATACCAAAGAGAGGTGCGATTTTGTTCTTCCACTATGGCTCCATTTTAGTGCTACCCGTTGTCAAGTACTCAATAATTGATTCCGATATATTGAGTCCTGTCTCAAACTCTAGCCATGCCCATTGACCATTAGCATTCATCTCCAAGAAGTACCACATGTCATCTTTCACAATGAAGTCAAAACACCCAAATCTCATACCACAGAGATCCATAAAGGCAAAGCAATTGCGCTCAATATCTTCTGGAATCGAACAGGTTTCATAGACAACTTTGTTGTTTGGTTTTCGCCAGTCTATATTGTTTTGTGAGCAAATTTTAACAGGGAAAACTCGTTCACCTATAATAGTTAATCGTACTTCGAAATCTTTCTGGATATAACTTTGTAGATAAACGGGTGAGTACTCAAATTTACGGGTTGAAAATGATGGGTCTATTAGGTTTGTTTGTACGAATTCTTTACTAGAGTCTCTCGTGATTTCGCCTATGGCAACAGGCTTGATAATGCCTTTCTGATTAGAAAAGTGCTTTAGTAAAGTTACATCATTTGTAATTGCGAGTTCTGGCAGGTTAAATCCGACTTCAGTAGCTAGAGAAGCCTGAAGCACCTTATTATTGGCTCGGCGCATAATCGAAGGTTTTGTGAGTACAGTACCTTTAAAGCTTTCTATGATTCCTTCAATCAAGGAATAGGTTTCCCTATGGATATACGAGTGATAATGACTCTCAAAGATGCCATCTAGCTTTTCCATTGATGGCTTTCGAAAATAAATGGACAAACACGATTCGGAGTCTATTTCACTACTTGTACCTTTAATTTTGAAACCATTAGAGGAACAGGTGATACGGTACTCTGAGAATCTGTCTAGGTCTAAACGGAAAAATTTAAGCTGAGTGAACTTTGTAATAAGGTAATCACAGGTTTTGTCATAACTGCTTGTTACTACGAGTATTGGTCTACTATTCAACTTGCTTTCTCTCAACTTCAATCACAACTAACTAATGTACATGATTGCATGGCTATTTTCTATGAGGGAAGCACTCACTCTCTTGATTCAACTGGCTTTTATGTGAGATTCGTTAATGTAGACAACCTTTTGGGTGTCAACGTGCAATTACCCTAGTTTTGATGTGCTACCGTCCTCATACCCAAAAGTTTCGTGCCACTCATCAGATTGAGCATACCCATATGAGCAGCCATGCTTTGCGCGTTATCTCACAAATAGGCCAGCATTAGATTCTGTAAGGGAAAAGAAGGAGCATTGACGAGTGTAGCCCAGTGGTTCTAAACCGTTTCGGGGCACAAATGAGCTAGTCCCCACTCCCTTAAAACCACCTTTACACCTATCCCCCTAATCCTTCCTATGCTGACTCTCCACTTCTTCGGCAAGCATGCCGTAGATGACGATTAGGTTATAACTCACCATGCCGAGAACTTGGCCGTTTTCAATCACGGGAGCGCGGCTGATGCCGAAGCGTTCGAATAAACGGGCGCAGTATTTCACGTTCATATTGGGCGATACGCTAAGCGCGGGTTTGGTCATAATTTCATAAACGTTGACCCGTGATGGCGCGCGGTTTTTGGCGAGCACTTTTTTGGCAATGTCGTTCATTAACACAATGCCGAATTCGTCATGCTCATCGCGTTTATTGACGATAATCGCTTTTACTTCTTCTTTTCGAGCAATGCGGATCGCTTCTTCGACCGTGGTGAGCCCATCAATACACACGGCATGGGCATGCATCACATCTCTTACCGTTTTATGTTGTTTCATAACTCGTCCTTCACCACTTCGGTTAATTCTCGCATTTGGTGGGCCACGCCCACGGCATCTTCCACATCAATTTGCACCGCGATGCCACTGCCGGAGGTGGCATCAAACTCGCCCACGTCATTAATGGTTTCGAGTATGGTGCGCGCTAAGTGCTCTTCCACCAGGAAGATGGCCACGTCTCGCTGCACATCCAGCGTCAGCCCTAAAAAGGTTTTCTTTTTCACCAAGCCTTCGCCACGCGCGTTGTTAATAATGGTCGCGCCGGTAGCGCCGGCTTGTCTGGCGGCATCGAGCACCGCATCGGTTTTGGCATCTTCAATAAACGCCATAATTAATTTGAACCGCATAGGCTCTCCTTACGATGAACGCTGTGCGTGCTTTTTCTGTAAATAGGCTGTGATTTGGGCATAACCCATCACGGTGATCATCGGAAACAAACTGGCAAACGCAATTAAGCCAAACCCATCGAGCATCGGGTTTCTTCCCGGTACGGTAGAGGCTAGCCCCAACCCCAGCGCTGTCACCAAGGGTACGGTCACGGTTGAGGTGGTTACCCCTCCAGAATCATAGGCCAAAGGCACGATAAACGGCGGGGCAAAATAGGTTTGGATCACCACCACCACATAGCCGGTGATGATGTAATAATGGAGCGGATCGCCCACCACAATGCGGTAGCACCCCAAGGCAATCCCCATGGCGACGCCCAGTGCCACTGAGGCACGTAAGCCGTTCACCCGGATCGCCCCGCCCGAGACTTTGGCGGCTTTAATCGCCACTGCAATCAATGAGGGTTCAGCCACCGTGGTGCTAAAGCCAATCGCTGCGGCAAACAGATACACCCAGTAATAGGCTTGCCAGTCGATCTCGCCGCCCGCTTTGAGCGCTGCGCCGACAAAATCGGGAGCGGTCAGCTGCTCGGCCATCGACGAACCGAGTGGAAACAATGCCAGCTCGAGCCCCATTAAAAACAGGCTCAAGCCGAGAATGACATAGAAAAAGCCGAGAAAGATCCGTTTGGGATTGTTAAGCGCTTTGCGCAATACAAACAGCTGAAAGCCAAAGATGATCGCGATAATCGGGATCACATCGCGCACGGTGGAGAAAAAGGTGTCGAGAAACAGGGTGAGTGGATTGTTCATGCCACCACCATGCCGTAGGCCATCACGAAGATCATCGGCGACAGAGAGGCAAAGGCAATCAAGCCAAAGCCATCCACCATAGGATTACGCCCTTTGATCACGGTCGCCAGTCCCACGCCGAGCGCGGTGACCAATGGCACCGTGATGGTCGAGGTGGTCACCCCACCTGAGTCGTAGGCAATGCCGATAATACTCGGCGGTGCGACCATGGTCATCGCCACCACCAACAAATAGCCGCCAATGATTAAACGGTGGATCGGCCAGCCTTTCATGATTCGCACCACGCCCAGCACAATCGCAAACCCAACAGAGAGCGCCACGGTTAGCCGCAGGCCGTTGGCATAGTTGTCTTTGGCCGCTTCGCTGGTGTGTATCATCCCGCCATTGGCGGCGACATCTGCCGCCTCTGCCGCCACCGCGGTGAGTGCGGGTTCGGCTATGGTGGTGCCAAAGCCGAGCAAAAACGCGAACGCAATCAACCAGCCTAAGCTACCTTTATGGGCAAGGGAGTGCGCCATGGATTCGCCAATCGGGAATAGCCCCATGTCTAAGCCGTATACAAATAAGGTCAGCCCGACGACCACCAGCACCAACCCAAAGGTGATGGATATCCAATTGGGCAGCGGTTGTTGAAGAACAATCACTTGAAAAAAGCCAATCACTAGGATGATGGGTAAGAGATCGCGAAAGCTTCCTAGCAATGATTTGAATAACGCTTGCATGTAGGCGACATGACTCCCTGCGCAATAGAATGAAAAACACACCTTTTGTATGCCTATTTATGTTAGCACTCCCAATTTGGGGTGCGAGGAGCAGAAGAGAAAACTGCGCGATCAAACCGATTTTGGTTGCGGCACGTAACAGGATACAAAGCAATCACTTGCGCTAAGTCTAAAACCCTCTTAGCGTTAGTAATAATCACCATTACCCGACGTTAGGACATCAGGCATGAAACTCTTAATCACTGGCGGCACTGGCCTGATTGGTCAGGCGTTAATTCCACGCTTGCTGACCGAGCATCAGATCACTGTGTTATCCCGCTCCAAGCAAAAGGTCTCCCAGTGCTTTGGCGATAAGGTCTCCCCGTTAGAGCGGCTTGATGACCTCCCTCATCTCAATGATATTGATGCCATTATTAATTTGGCGGGTGAGCCGATTGCCGATAAACGCTGGAGTGAGCAGCAAAAAGGGATTATCTGCACCAGTCGCTGGGGGCTAACCGAAAAACTGGTGGAGAAAATTCATGCCAGCAGCACCCCACCACACACCTTTATTAGCGGCTCGGCGGTGGGCTATTACGGCGATCAGCAAGACCGCAGCTTTGACGAAACCTTGGTGGTCCATGCCGATGATTTTGCCCAACATGTGTGTCATCAGTGGGAGAAAATTGCCTTAAAAGGCGCGTCGCAACAAACGCGCGTGTGCTTGCTGCGTACCGGCGTGGTGTTAAGCGCTGAAGGTGGTGCGCTAAAGCGGATGATGCTGCCGTATAAACTCGGGCTGGGCGGCCCAATTGGCAAAGGCCAGCAATACATGCCGTGGATTCATATTGATGATATGGTCGGTGCGATTATCCATCTACTCAACACCCCTGAGCTCAAGGGGCCGTTTAATTGCACCGCGCCAGAGCCGGTCACCAATAAACGTTTTAGCCAAGCGCTCGCCCGTGCCTTAAAACGCCCGCATGTGTTCTTTGTCCCCACACTGGCAATTAAAACCATGATGGGCGAAGCCTCGCATTTGCTGCTCGATAGCCAGCGCGCCCTGCCTCACGCACTCGAGGATGCGGACTTTCAATTCCAGCACCCCAAGGTGGAAGAAGCCATGCAGTCACTTTTTAAATAGCGGCCCTTTCCTATCACACAGCGTGTTGCTTGCTAGCCGTTCTGCACAAAAAAGCGGGTATCAATTTTCTTGATACCCGCTTTGTTATCGACGAATCAGATATGTTTTATCGCGTTAACGCCGTTGCGGGTCAATCAGTTTACGCAGCATCGAGGCGACCGTGACAAACACCAGCGCCACCGCCAACACAGGCAACACCGCCCAGAGCTCAGGATGCAGGCGTACCTCCATTTCAAAGCCCCATTTCAGCAGGCCGACCATCGCCGCTTCTGCGCCAAGCACCGCCATTAGGCCCGATACAAAGGCCATCACGCCGTATTCGCTCCACAAGGTGCGTTGAATACGGGTGCGGCTCGCGCCCAAAGTGCGATAGAGGTTTATCTCCTGCTGGCGTTCGCTCAGGCTGATACGCAGTAAGGTGAGCAACAATAATAAGCCGCTGATCACCGCCAGCCCCGCCAATACCGAAAGCGACAAGCCAATTTGACGCAAAATCGACTGAATACGACTGCTCATGGTGCGCAAATCAAGCAGCGTGACGGTCGGATACTCCCGTGCCAAGCGATTGAGCAGCGGTGTTTGTGATTCATCGAGCCTGAAGCTCACCAGCCAGTTAGCGGGTTTGTCGGCGAGCGTCTCGCGGTCGAAAATAAAGTAGAAGTTAGGCCGCATATTGCGCCACTCGACTTCACGAATCGAGTTCACCGTGGCGGTAAAGTCTTGGCCAGTCACGCTAAAAGTCAGGCTATCGCCAATCTCAATCTCCAAACGCTCGGCAATGTCGGCCTCTACCGACACGCCATTCTCGGTTGGCCAGTCTCCGGCAATCACCTCATTGTGTGACGGCAAGCTGTCACGCCAGGTAAAGTTAAGCTCGCGGCGCAAGGCCTCATCCGCTTCATCGCGCTCGGCCTCGTCGGTTGGGAGCTGATAACGCTCACCGTTTTTGCCCACCAGCCGGCCACGCACGATGGGGTAGGCATCGGAGCGCATTAGGCTGGCTTCGTCGAGTTCACCCACATAGTCTTGCTGCTCACTCGGGGCGATATTCAGCGCAAACACATTAGGCGCATCGGGCGGCAGCATCCGTCCCCAATCGGCAAGCAAATCGGTGCGCAGCAGCCAGATAATCGCCAAGAGCATAAAGGAGATCGCCAGCGCCCCTAACTGCACGCTGCTAGCCAGTTTGTTGCGGGTAATTCGGCTTAAGGCGAGCTTGACCGACGGCGCACGCACCCGTGATTTCACCAACCTAAGCAGGCCTAACCCTGCCAGCGCCAGCAAGACGATCATCACCGCCATCGCCCCCAGCACTGTCCATAGCAAGGTGTTGTCAAACGCCCACAGTGCAAGCGCCCCCACAGGTATCGCAATCAAAACAGCCGCGGTGCCACGACGGCGACGTCCGATGGCAGCCTGCGATTGCACGGCGGCCAACGCGGGCGCATCCAGCAGTTTAAGCAGCGGCACCCCCAAGGCTGGCAGCGCCACCAACAGCGCGACACCGGGCGCAAGCACCCAAGGCACCCAGCCATAGCTTGGTAATGGCGAAGGCAGCACATCGGTCAGCGGCAAGCGCAATAACACTTCAAGCGTGTAACCGGCAGCCAAGCCCACGGCGGTAGCAAGGACAAACAATAAGGTTAACTGCCGAGCCAACCAGCGCCGCACCCATTGTTGGCTGGCACCGAGGCTTTTTAGCATCGCCACCAAATCCGCACGGCTTTTGGCATAGTGCTGACAGGTTAAGGTTAACGTCGCCGCGGCCATCACAATCACCAGCACCACGGTTAACGACAAGTACTGACGGCTGCGATCCAGCATATCGCCAGTGCGATCGGAGGTGTTTTCATCCACCCAGCGCTCACCATCTTGCAGCGTGTAGCTGGCTTTAGCGGCGCTTAGGCTGGGCTCGTCACCGGTTAAAAAGTAGCGATAACGCACGCGACTGCCTTCGCGCACCACGCCAGCGGCAGGCACATCATCGCGATGCATCATCACCGCGGGCATTTGGCTAAAGGGGTTAAACGACAGCTCCGGCTCGGCGGCCAAAGTGCCGCTCACCGTTAAATCGAGGTTACCAATCGAGACGGTGTCGCCAGGTTTCACATCCAACAAGCTGAACACCCGCTCAGACAGCCATAGCTCACCGGGTTGAATGCGTCGGTCACCGCCAATCGCTTGGCCGTTTTGCTCCAGCACCAAGTCGCCGCGCAGCGGATAAAGGCTATCCACCGCTTTCACGCTGACCAGCTGCATTTTTTGCTCGCTGAACGCCATGGTGCCAAAGCGGGTTTGGGCAGATACCGTAGCGCCGGCTTGTTTAAACGCATCAATTTGTTCGGTGTTAAGCGGCTGGCGAGTGCGCAACACGGTGTCGGCGGCAATCAGGTTACGCCCTTGCTGGGTGAGCACGTTTTCAATGCGATCGGCCAATGCCGATAGCGCAAACACACAGGTGATGATCAGTGCCAGCGCCACCGCTACTGGCCAAATTTGCCCGTGTAACAGTTCGCGCCACGCCCAGCGGTTGAGTAGTCCGTTTTTACTCGCCATTCACTCGCTCCTGTAGTTTGCCGCTGTCCATCATCAAGGTACGCTGACAACGCTTTGCCAGCGCCGGATCGTGGGTGACCAACACCAAGGTGGTGCCATGCTTTTCGTTCAGCTCAAACAATAAATCGATGATGGTCGCCGCGGTTTTTTGGTCAAGATTGCCGGTCGGCTCATCGGCAAACAGCACGTGCGGGCGAATAATAAATGCACGCGCCAGGGCTACCCGTTGTTGCTCCCCGCCAGACAGTTGCGACGGCAAGTGGCTTTCGCGTCCTTGTAGGCCCACCGACGCCAGCAGTTGCTTGGCGCGGGTTTCATCTTCTTCCTCACCGCGAATGGTGAGCGGCAACATCACGTTCTCAAGCGCGTTCAGTGACGGCACCAGTAAAAAACTTTGGAACACAAACCCCACCGATTCGGCACGAAGCGCCGCACGCGCATCTTCATCCAAGGTGGAAAGCTTGTGGCCGAGCAGATCGACCTCGCCTTCACTGGGCGTATCTAATCCTGCAAGCAAAGTCATTAAGGTGGATTTTCCTGCGCCGGACACACCCATTAATGCAATCGACTCGCCTGCCTCGATTTGTAGCGAGACATCCTGCAGAATGGTAAGCGGCTGTTCGCGTGTCACGACATGTTTTGCAATTTTTTCGGCTCGAATAACAGGAGAGGCCATGTTACGCATCCTTACTTTGTTGTGTTTTTTGTGGGTGAGCAGTGCCAGTGCACAAACGCTCCTTGTCCTTGGTGACAGCTTAAGCGCTGGCTACCAAATGGCGGCTGAACAATCCTGGCCTGCTAAGCTGCCGCGCGCGCTCAACGACCACGATGTCGAGGTTGAGGTGATTAATGCCAGTATTTCCGGCGACACCACCGCCAATGGCCTGCAGCGTCTGCCGCAATTATTAGAACGCCACCAGCCAGAATGGGTGCTGATTGAGCTCGGCGGCAATGATGGCCTACGCGGTTGGCCATTTAATCGTATACGAGACAACCTTAAGCAATTGATCACTCAAACCCGCGCCGCCGATGCCACGCCTTTGTTGGTGCAAATCCAAATCCCGCCTAATTATGGTCAGCGCTATGCACAAGGATTTGCTGATATTTATCCTACACTGGCAGAGCAAACACAAACCCCCTTGCTGCCCTTTTTTATGGAGACTGTGATCCAAAAGCCTGAATGGATGCGTGATGATGGCATTCACCCGATGCCGGCCGCACAACCTTGGATTGCCGATTTTATGGCAGAAAAACTCGCGCCTTACTTGTCTGACGCAACCGAATCATGAATGAGGATCTTATGGACACTGCCTCTCCGCTGAATAACGCCATTTTAATCACCGGCTGCTCCACCGGCATCGGCTATGCCTGCGCCAAAGCCTTGCATGAGCAAGGACACACGGTGATCGCCAGTTGCCGAAAGGCTGACGATGTCAGCCGTTTACAGCAAGAAGGCCTAACTTGTATTCAGTTAGATGTGTCAGACACGGCCAGCATCAACCAAGCGGTCGACACCGTCGAGCAAATGACAGGCGGCAAACTCTTTGCACTGTTTAATAACGGCGCTTACGGCCAACCGGGCGCGCTGGAAGATTTGCCCACCGACGCCTTACGCGCTCAGTTTGAGACCAATGTGTTTGGCTGGCACCATTTAACCCAAGCCTTGTTGCCGATGCTGCTTAATTATGGCGAGGGACGCATTGTGCAAAACAGCTCGGTGCTGGGTATCGTGGCATTGAAATACCGCGGCGCGTATAACGCCAGCAAATTTGCCCTCGAAGGTTGGACCGATACCTTGCGCTTAGAGCTCAGCGACACGCCGATTAAGGTGAGCTTGATTGAGCCCGGCCCAATTGAAACCGCGTTTCGTGCCAATGCACTCAGCGCCTTTAAACATTGGGTAGACCCTAATAAAAGCCGCCATCACCAGGCCTACCAAGCCCAACTTGACCGCCTTGCGGCGGATGAGGGCAGCAACAAATATACGTTGCCCGCTGACGCGCTTGTCGCACCACTGACGCATGCCTTGTTCTCGCCTCGCCCCAAAATACGTTATCGCGTGACTCAACCGACAGTGTGGATGGCAATCCTCAAACGGCTCCTTCCCAGCCGCTGGCTGGATCGGGTCTTGCTCAAAGGCGGTTGATGCAACAGCGAAAAAAACGCCAAAAAAGCGTGGTTGCTGTCGCATTTGTCATACGTTTGTCATAGACGAGCGCTAATCTGACCGTCACTGGTGGAAAACGTCCGTTAGAACATTATCCGCCAATAACGCAACACCCTAGATAACAATCATAAAGGAGCCGGCTGATGACCTTGCATCAATTGAACTGGCTCTGCTTGAGCGTCGCTTTGTGCGTGGTGCTCGTGTTGTAACTCGCACTTGCTTTGTAATGACTTCGCTTGCAGACCGACGAAATGAGCCACCCTCCGGTGGCTTTTTCGTTTTTTCTCTTTTTAATCCCTTTCGCCTTTGGTCAGAACCGTAATAACACGCCCAAATACACGCCCAGTTGCTTGAATTTCTGCACGTTTGCCCCCACCCTTAAAGCAAATCCACTTGGTCAGGATCCATGATGAACGCAAACTATATCGTCGAATTAACCGAGCATAATTTTCAGCAGATTCTCGAGTCGTCGTCTCGCACGCCGGTGCTGGTGTACTTTTGGGCGAGCATGATGCCCGAAAGCGTGGAGCTTAAACCCACGGTTGAACAAATTGCTCACGACAGTCACGGCAACTTCACACTGGCGACCATCGATTGCGAAGCGCAGCAGCTGATTGCCGCGCAGTTTGGCGTCCGCGCACTGCCAACCCTGGCGCTGTTTAAAGACGGTCAACCTGTGGATGGCCTCGCTGGCCCGCAAAATGAAGAAACCGTACGCGAGATGCTGAACAAGCACCTTCCAAGCCCAGAAGATCAAGCGTTCGAGCAAGCGCGTCAGCTTATGGCCGAAGGCAATTACACCGATGCTTTGGTGATTCTAAAGCCGCTGGAAACCAGTCACGGCGATAAGGGTGAGTACAAACTGGCGATGGCAGAATGCTTGGTCGAGAGTCATCAGTTTGATGCGGCGCAAGCGCTGCTGGATACCGTGCTGATGCAAGATCAAGATGCCACCTACAAAAGCTTGGTCGCCAAGATTGAGCTACATAACCAAGCGATTGATGCGCCTGAAATCCGCCGTCTTCAGGCTCAACTCGAAGAAAACCCAGACGACGCCAACGTCGCCTATGAGCTGGCGGTGCAGTTCAATCAGATTAATCGCAGTGAAGAAGCGCTGGAGCTACTGATGAACATTCTTCGCCGCGACATGAATCATGCCGAGGGTGAAGCTAAGAAAACCCTGATGGACATCCTTACCGCGCTCGGCCAAGGCAATGAGGTGGCGTCGCGTTATCGTCGTCAGCTCTATTCGCTGCTTTACTAAATGTTAGTTTGTCACGGGCGATTCATCCCCTGATGCACAACAACTTGAGGGGCTGGCGTCCAACTCGCCTAGCTCACTGTCACCGCGCAGTGCTTCGATAATCGGGCACTGCGCGTCACCATCGCCCGGACAAGCCTGCGTTAAGGCGTGCAGTGTGGTTTTCATTGCCGCCAGTTCTGCCATTTTCTCATCAATCTCTACCAATTTTGTCTCGGCACGCGCTTTGACATCGGCACTGCGTAACGACGGATCGCGCGACAACGCTAACAAATCCGCACTTTCTTCCAAGGTAAACCCCACCAATCGTGCACGGCGGATCATTTGCAGCTCACTCACGTGCTGCGCGCGATAGTCCCGATAGCCATTCTCCGCCCGATGCGGCGGGGTGATCAGCCCTTTTTGTTCGTAAAAACGAATGGTTTTGCTGGTTAGGCCGGTTTTCTCTGCCACTTGTTGAATTTTCATTTTGCTCGCTTGACCTTCCAGTAGCTATAAGGTTTACAGTTTAGCCTAACTGAAGTTGCGACAATCGCCAACATCGAATGACGTCAGGCGATAAGGAGAGGCAATGACCACCACCGACACTAACATAACCTACTACACACTGCCGCTGAGTGGCTTAAGCTGCCAAGGCTGTGTGAAAAAAGTGACAAAAGCGCTTGAGGATATCGACGGGGTTCGCATTGAGGACATTGATACCCAGTCAGTGTCATTAGAAGCCCTGGGTGAGAGCACTGAGTACCCGCTAGGCCAAGCGGTTACCGCGATTGAAGCGCTCGGCTATCAGGTCGGCTACCGTCACTACTTCACCTTAAGCGGGCTAAACTGCGGCCGCTGTGTGGCCAAAGTCGAAGCGGCACTGGACGAGCAGCCCACGGTGTTTTCTCATTCGGTCAGTAAAACTCATGCAGATATTCACACCAGCTTGAGCTTGGCGTCCATCATCCAAACCATTGAGAACCTTGGCTATCAAGTCGGTTATCAGCATCAATTGGCATTATCGGGGTTAAGCTGCGGGCACTGCGTGGCGAAAGTAGAGCGTGCGCTCGATGAAAACGATGCGGTTTTTGACTACCAAGTCAGCAAAGACGCGGCGACCGTACGCACGACGCTTAGCGCCGAGACGCTGATTGAAACAATCGCATCTTTAGGCTTTGAGGCCACACTCATCGACCCCAGCCAAGAAACGCCCTCATCCACCGAGCCGCATCAACCTCAAACTGCGACCACTGAGGTTGACCAACAGGCCGAAACGCCGCCACGCACTGAAACCTCATCCAGCCATTCACGTATGCAGTTTGTGTTATCTGGCATGACATGCGCAAGCTGTGTCAAAAGTGTTGAAACTGCCATCAGCAGTGTGGATGGCGTGGCCAATGTGAGTGTGAATCTGGCCGAGCGCAGTGCGATTGTAAAAGGCAATGCCTCACCTGATGCCATCGTTGAGGCCGTGAAAAACGCTGGCTATGGCGCGGAGAAAGTCGAGGATGACAATGACCGTCGCGAGCGCCAACAGCACCAACAAGCCGCCGAGTTAAAAAACTTTAAACGCAGTACGATAGCTGGCTTAGGTCTTGGTGGCCCAATTATGGCTTGGGGGATAGTCGGTGGCAGCATGACCATTCAATCCAGCCAAGATCAGTGGGCGTGGGGCGCGGTGGCCATCCTTACCCTCTTGCTTTTGGCTACGGGTGGCCGTCACTTCTTTGCCAATGCTTGGCAAGCGTTGATGCACAAACGCGCCACCATGGATACCTTGGTGGCGCTCGGGACGGGCGCAGCGTGGCTGTATTCTACCGCCGTCGTCGTGGCACCGGCATTATTCCCTGAACAAGCACGGCATGTGTATTTTGAAGCCTCAGCGATGATCATTGGTTTGATTAGCCTAGGCCATGCGATTGAGGCACGCGCACGTGCCAACACCTCCAAAGCGCTTGACCAGCTGCTTGATTTGCAGCCGCCCACGGCGCTGGTGATTGAAAATGGCCAGGAGACAGAGCGTCCGCTTGATAAAGTCAAACAAGGGATGACGCTTAGGGTAAAACCGGGGGCGAAAGTGCCGGTAGATGGCGAAGTGGTCGAAGGCAGCAGCTATATTGACGAGTCGATGCTCACAGGTGAGCCCGTGCCGGTCAGCAAACAGCAGGGAGACACGCTGCACGCGGGGACAGTCAACCAAAAAGGGAGCTTGACGTTTAAAGCCACCGGCGTCGGTAGCGATACCATGCTGGCACGTATTATCGATTTGGTGCGCGAAGCCCAAAGCAGTAAACCCGAGCTGGCCAAGCTTGCCGATCGCATTTCCGCGGTGTTTGTGCCCATCGTAGTGGCCATTGCGCTGATCACGGCGGCTATCTGGTATGTTGTCGGTCCAGAGCCGTCGGTCAGCTATATGCTAGTCACCGCCACGACCGTGCTAATTATCGCTTGTCCGTGCGCGCTTGGCTTGGCCACGCCTTTATCGGTGACTGCTGCGGTGGGTCGCGCCGCCGAAGTCGGGGTATTAATTCGTGATGCGGATGCGCTACAAACCGCCGCCAAACTCCACACGCTAGTGTTTGATAAAACCGGAACATTGACACGCGGCCAACCCGAAGTCACCCATGTAAAAGCGATTAACGGTGACCAAGAACGTTTAATGGCAATCGCCGCCTCGCTGGAGCAGCATTCTGAGCATCCGCTGGCACAGGCTATTGTTAATTATGCCAAGGCACAAGATCTCTCACTGCCAACATCAAACGACTTTAATAGCGAATCTGGCAAAGGGATCCAGGCGCAGATCGATAGGGCGCGCTACTTCATTGGCAACCAAGCCTGGATGGACGCACAAGGGATCGAGACGGCCTCCCATCAAAGCGATATCGACGCCATGACTCAGCGTGGCGAGACCGCCATCTATCTTGCCAATGCAGACAGTGTACAAGCGCTGATTGGCGTCAGTGACCCTATTCGTGACGATGCCATTGAGGCCGTTGCCAACCTGCAAGCGCAAGGGCTCGAAGTAATCATGCTCTCTGGTGACCATCCTGATACCGCCAATGCCATTGGTCGTCAGCTAGGCATTGATCATGTGATTGCTGGGGTGCTACCCGATGGTAAATCGGAACAAATTCAACACCTGCAACAGCAAGGCAAGCGTGTGGCGATGGTCGGCGATGGCATTAACGATGCCCCTGCACTCGCACAAGCCGATGTGGGTGTCGCCATGGGCAGTGGCAGTGATATTGCCATAGAAAGTGCGCAAATCACCTTGATGCACCAGCACCTAGGGGCATTGGCCAACGCGATTGCTTTGTCTCAAGCCGCCGTGCGCAATATGAAGCAGAACCTCTTTGGGGCCTTTATTTATAACACCTTAGGGATCCCAGTCGCGGCCGGCATCCTTTATCCATTCACTGGCATGTTGCTCAGCCCGGTGATAGCAGGGGGCGCGATGGCGCTGTCTTCGATTACGGTTGTCACCAACGCCAATCGACTACGTTTTTTCAAAATAAAATCAGACGATAAGTAACAAGGAGCGATAATGAAGCGTTTACAATTACTTGCAGCGACAGTGGGCCTGATGAGTGCCTCAGCGATGGCCGCGAGCGGCGTGGTGTATAAATCGCCCAGCTGTGGCTGTTGCGACGATTGGGTTGAGCACATGGCGCAAGCCGGTTTTGAGCTGGAGGTTAAACCGCATGACGATATGGCGTCCATCAAGCAAGAAATGGGCGTGCCCGCGGAGATGCAATCGTGCCATACCGCACGTATCAACGGCTATGTGATTGAGGGGCATGTGCCAGCCAAAGAGGTGAAAAAGCTACTCGCTACCAATACTGGGTTAGAAGGTCTCGCTGTCGCTGGCATGCCGATCGGCTCGCCAGGCATGGAATATGGCGACCGTCACCAGCCCTACACAGTGATGGCGTTTGATGACGCAGGCAACACGCAAGCCTTCCAGCATTACCCAAAACCATAAACACCCTGCCACTATAACGACAAAACCCCAGCCAAAAGGCTGGGGTTTTAAGTTGGTCGGTGAAGAGGGATTCGATTGGACCGGCTTCCGGACCCCGACTAAATGCGCTATCCACTATCCGAATAGTGGTCGGTGAAGAGGGATTTGATGCGACCGGGCTTCCGGACCCCGACCCTCTGCAAGCATAACTCCGATGCTCCATTTTGAAATGAAAAAAACCCAGCCAAAAGGCTGGGGTTTTAAGTTGGTCGGTGAAGAGGGATTCGAACCCCCGACCCTCTGGTCCCAAACCAGATGCGCTACCAAACTGCGCTATTCACCGTTAATGCTTTTTACGTCAACTAAGTAACCTTAGATCACTCAGTTTCAAAATAATGGTCGGTGAAGAGGGATTTGATGCGACCGGGCTTCCGGCCCCCGACCAAACGCGCTCTCCACTACCTAAATAGTGGTCGGTGAAGAGGGATTCGAACCCCCGACCCTCTGGTCCCAAACCAGATGCGCTACCAAACTGCGCTATTCACCGACATCTCTGACAAGTTTTACGAATAGGTATCAAACTTGTCAAGCAGCTTAGTATGCGTTTAAGTGCATCCTGCCTGCTGAGGTCGCCTATCATACTCAAGCACCGCGAAACCTCAAGCCCTCGCCGTGTATTTTTTCACTTAAGCGCATTAAACGGTGAAACTCGCATCAGTTGCGCGCAGTTTGTGATCGGATCGTTGTTAACAAATGTTGATAATTTGTTCGACATTTCTCTTGATCCTGATCAGTATTCAACCCGCTTCCTATTGGCATCCTGACCCTACATTAACGGACACGAGGGTACAGACTATGGACTTTTGGCTTGATCTTCTTTTCGGCAACGCCGTGGGCTTGTCATCCATGATTGTCATCATCTGTACATTTGGCCTGATCAGCTTTTTCGGCGGCTATTTTGTCTACAAAGTGATGACTTCCAAACCTCAATAACCTGTTTTATTGCCTACCTATCTTTAAGCATAATTGCTTAACCTGGAGTTGCATGGTTGGTCACAGAGTGTGGCTCTAGGTTTCTTTTTTTATTTTCGTTTATACTGTCCCCAAATGACTCCACGACGCACATGGCACTGTAGTGATGAGTGATAAAAACGAGTTTGAGCTGTTTCGAGAAATGATGTCAGATGTGGCGCCCATCAAGCAGGACAAGGTTGAGGAGCAAACAGGCTCGCATCAGCCCACTGAGGCCCAGCTTGCACGCCAACAGGCCGCACAGAAACTGGCAAACAGCGATCCTGAATACCTGTCGCTCGAGTACGCCCAGATGGTGAAGCCCGACGAGGTGATGGCTTACAAACGCGATGGCGTACAGGATGGCGTGTTTCGTAAACTACGACTGGGAAAATATGACGTCAACGCAAGGCTCGACCTGCATAAGATGTCATTGGAAAAAGCCCGAGATGAAATTTTACGTTTTTTAAAACAATGCCAGCGTATGGATGTGCGCACCGTGATTATTGTGCATGGAAAAGGCGAGCGCAGTAACCCACAGGCAATGATGAAAAGCTATGTCTGTCAGTGGCTACAACAAATTTCAGATGTGCTCTGCTACCACTCGGCACTGCGTCATCAAGGCGGCACCGGTGCGTTGTATGTGATGCTCAAAAAAAGCCAAGAGAAAAAGCTAGAAACCCGCGAACGTCACTTAAGCCACCGCCCTTAAAAGCAAAAAGACTGGCCACTTGCCAGTCTTTTTATTAACGCGTCCGTTTGTTGCCTCTGGCTCGCCTCACTATTGCAGCGTAACCACCACACGCACGGCCAGCGCAATCAATACCACACCTGAGAGCTTATCGACCCACGCGCCGTGGTGACGTAGCTTGTCGACAATGGCAGGGCTGGATAACAAAAAGGCTATCAAGGTGTACCAAAGCCCATCAATCAATAATGGCGTCAGCACAATCACACTACGACTAAATAAGTCCGTGCCCACCGCAACAAACTGGCTAAACAAGGCAATAAAGAATAGTGCCAGCTTTGGGTTGAGCATCGAGATCATCGCCCCATCGCGTGCCGCCTCGCCTAAACTGGCGGGTTGTCCCGCTTCTAATTTAGCTGCCACCCCGCCTTTACTGAGCAATGATTTCACTCCTAGCCAAGCGAGATAGCCAGCGCCTGCGTAGGCAATGACGGTAAAAAGCAACGGGGATTGTTTAAAGATAACCGCCAACCCTAACATCGTAATTAGCGCGTAGAGGCCAACCCCCAAGGCATGCGCCCATGAAGCCACAATGCCATGTAAGCGACTATTGGCAAGGCTATGCTTTGCCATTACCACCAAGCTCGGCCCGGGCGACATCGCCCCAAGCATGCAAACCAACGCGAGCGACGCCCAAATGGTAAGAGTCATCTGTGTATCCTTCTTATTTATTCGCCAATCGCGGCATATTGCCCCGCCGTCAAAGACAGCAGATCGTCCGGTGAGAGTTCGATTTCCAATCCACGCCGCCCAGCACTGACACAAATAGTCTCAAACTGCTGCGCGGAGCTGTCGACAAGCGTCGGTAGCCGCTTTTTCTGGCCTAGGGGGCTGATCCCTCCGACCAGGTAGCCTGTTGTGCGCTGGGCCACTTGCGGATCGGCCATGGTTGCTTTCTTGCCACCCGCGGCTTTGGCAGCGGCTTTTAGGTTGAGGCTACCTTTGACGGGGACAACCGCCACCGCCAGCTGCTTGCTGTCACCATTAATACAAAACAATAATGTTTTGAATACCCGAGCGGGGTCTTGCCCTAACGCTTGGACAGCTTCTTCACCAAAGTTAAGGTTATTGGGATCGTGCTGGTACTGGTGAACTTCAAACGCAATGCTTTGTTTTTCTGCTAATTTGATTGCAGGCGTCATCGTTTTTGCCACTTATTTGTAAACCCGTCACTAATGATTACATAAAAAAAGCGGCACCGCATCGGTACCGCTTTTTGTTCTGGCAATCTTACATCCGTTTATTTGTAAACGATCTCGCCTTGTGGCGCATAGTCGTTAACATCGATTGGGCTGTTGTCTTCCAGATAGTCTTTCAATACTTCTGCATCAACAAAGCCAGTATTGACGTTACCAGGGTGGTTAGTCAGTTTTGGATAACCGTCGCCGCCCGCAGCGTTAAAGCTTGGCACGGTGAAGCGATAGGTTTTATCCATATCAATAGGCTCACCGCCAATCTTCACGTCATGGACTTTACCGTCTTCAACGACCATCGACAGACCCGCAAATTGCGCGTAGGCACCCGAATCAACTGGCTTGGTTCCCACCACATTCAGGTAATCCATCACGTCTTTACCGCTCATGTCGGTATAGGTGACCATATTGCCAAACGGCTGCACTTTGAGCACGTCTTTATAGGTGATGTCACCGGCAATGATAGAGTCACGCACACCGCCTGAGTTCATGACCGCAAAGTCTGCTTTGGCGCGCTCCATGTGAGCGGTGGCAATTAGACGGCCTAGGTTGGTCTGCTGGAAGCGCACAATGTTGCGGTCGCCCACTAGCTTGCCGTTGCTTTCGGCAATTTTGACGCTCAGCTTCTCTTGGCCTTTGTCCTGGTAAGGCTTCAAGAAATCATACAGCGCTTGGTCTTTTTCAATTTCATCTTGAATAAAGACGCGTTTTTTCTCGCCATCAACCTTAATTTTCTTCTTCAGGTTAACCGGGATCAGGTCATAGCTAACAAGGCTAAGGTCGCCGTTTTGGAATTCAAATTCCGCTTTACCTACGTACTTACCCCATTCGTGGGCTTGCATAATCCACGCGCCATTTTGTTGGTCTGGCGTACATGCATCCCCAGGCTCGAAGCTCTTGTTATACATGTTCGGGCCTTCCATACACACAGGCTCTTGTGAGTGGCCGCCGATGATAAGGTCGAGGTCACCGTCATCCATGTAACGTGCTAGCGCCACATCGCCTGGGGCATTCACGCCGCTCTTACCGTCGGCGTAGTGACCCATATGGGTCGCGGCGATGATGATGTCAGGCTTCTCGGTTTCTTTGAGCTTGGCGATCACTTTTTTCGCTTCGGCTTTCGGGTCGCGGAAGTCGAGCGAGCCAATGTATTCTGGGTTACCGATTTTGGCGGTATCTTCGGTAGTCAGGCCCACAACCGCAATTTTCAGACCATTGCGCTCAAACATCTCGTAAGCCTGATACTTACGCTCACCGGTTTCTTTATCATAAATATTGGCAGAGAGCATCGGGAAGTCAGCCCACTGCATTTGCTGTTCAAGCACGCTAAGCGGGTTATCGAACTCGTGGTTACCAATGGCCATCGCATCGTAACCAATTTGGGTCATCCCTTTAAAATCAGGCTCCGCTTGCAGCAAATCTGACTCTGGTACGCCCGTGTTGATGTCGCCGCCCGACAGGAGCAGTACTTGGCTGCCTTCCGCTTTGGCTTCTGCGCGCAGATCATCAATTAGGGTTTTACGTGCTGCCATGCCGTATTCGCCATAGCGGTTGTGCCAGAAACGACCGTGGTGATCGTTGGTATGAAGAATGGTGAGTTTATAAGTGGTATCTGGCGCCCAACCTTGCTCTTGTGTCTCTGAACCAGAGTTGGCACAGCCTGCCAATGATGCAATTAATGCAGCGCTGACCGCTGCCTTTAAACAAAGACGTTCCTTCATGATCATAGACCTTTTTAGCGATGGATAAACCACCATCGACATCATTGTCGGTGGTTATAAAACGCTATCTAGTCTAAAAGAATTGATGCTATGGTGCTGAGTGATTTCATATTTTTGTTGTTGCGATCACCTTACAGCACCGAGATAAGGCGACTTTGGTGATCAAGACAAAATTTCTAGAGCCTGCACTCTAGACAGATCAAAAACGGCGCAGCCTTTGCTTACCTATCTAGACAAGAAAAGACAGCGCCGTGATGTGTCAACCATGACGATTAAGCGCGACGCGCTTGCCACCATCGGCGGCTAATCACCGCAATTAATGCAGACGCGGCGAGGAAGAAACAATAGTAAGAATGGCTAACAATCACCAAAGGCGACAAGCCAAAACTCGCGCCGAGGAGCAGGATTTGTGCGCCATAAGGGATCAGGCCTTGTACCACGCAGGAAAAGATATCCAGCAAGCTAGCACTGCGTTTCGCCGGCACCGAGTGCTCGCTGGCAATGTTTTTCGCCACTTGCCCTGAGACCACAATGGCGACCGTGTTGTTAGCGGTGCACAGGTTAGAAAAAGACACCAGCAAGGCAATGCCAAACTCGCTTGCACGAGAGTGATGCGCGCCGCGGTTTTTCTCAAACCGGGCGATCACACGGTTGACGGCCTGGGTTAAAAAGCTCAGCCCACCCTGACAACGCATTAGCTCCGCTATCCCGCCAATCATTAGCGACAGGACAAAGATTTCTTGCATACTGGCAAAGCCCGCTTTGACCTCTTGGCTGAAGGTCATCACGGTGAAATCTGGGGTGCTCATTAAGCCCACACACAACGCCAATGCAATCCCTGCGGTGAGCACCACAAACACGTTTAATCCCGCTAGCGCCAACACAATGATCGACAAATAGGGTAATACCGCCAAATAGTTAATACTCTCTGGTGCGTCGACGGGAGCGCTTTGATTGTTAAACACAAACAGAATAATCGCGGCGATTGCGGCGGGAATGGCTATCCCCACGTTCTCTTTGAACTTGTCACGCATGCTACAGCCTTGTGAGCGCGTCGCAGCGATGGTGGTGTCAGAGATAAAAGAAAGGTTATCACCAAACATTGCGCCACTTAGCAGTACTCCGGCCATCACCGCCGGTGCCTGCCCCGTGGCTGTCGCCATATTCAATGCAAACGGTGCCAACGCGGCAATGGTGCCCATCGAGGTGCCCATTGCCGTTGAGATAAACGCCGCAATCACAAACAACCCAGGCAAGATTAAGCTCTCTGGAATAAGGGCCAATCCTAGGTTTACCGTGGCGTCGACCCCGCCCGTCGCATCGGCCACCGCGGAAAACGCGCCGGCGAGCAAATAAATTAAGCACATGGCGATGATATCACCGTGTCCCATACCACGAATAAACTGTTCGATGGCGGTGTTCAAACGTTCACGGCTCAAGCCGATGGCAAGCATCACGGCCGGCAGAATCGCCACATGCGCGGGGAGTTGATAAAACGCGTAGTCCGCGCCTTCTAAAGTGAAATAAACGCCCGCCCCAATAAAAAGGGTTAAGAATAATAGTAGGGGGAGGAGTGCAAGCGCAGAGGGCTGCGGTGTGGTGTTTGCTGGTGTTGTCATGGCAGTTTTTGTAATACCTCTTTTAAAACTGTGATCAAGGTTACAGACCTCTAGCCGTCCAGTCAACAAATGGACGTCTAAACATCTAAATATCTTGATTGCTTGTCTAGATTGCTGACTCATTACTCAGCAACTGCTGACCTCCCCTTTTATCCTAGGGACCGCGCCCGTCACTGGCTGACCTATTGTGTTTCAATACAGACAAAAAAAGCTGCCATTTCGGCAGCTTTGTTATCGGTATCGATCGACCGCTAATTAGCGGATATCAATCTCTGCAAAGTGTTTAATCACATCATCCAGCGCTTTCATTTGTGCCAGGAAAGGCTCAAGCTTGTCCAGTGGTAGCGCTGACGGCCCGTCACAACGGGCATTGTCTGGATCTGGGTGCGCTTCGATAAACAAACCAGCAATTTTGGTCCCTAAACCTGCACGGGCCAAATCAACCGTTTGCTGACGACGTCCACCAGAGGCGGCACCTTGTGGATCACGGCATTGCAACGCGTGGGTAACATCAAAAATAATCGGGCTGCCGTTAGAGGCTTTTTTCATCACGTCAAAGCCGAGCATATCCACCACCAAGTTATCATAGCCATGGCAGCTGCCACGTTCACACAAGATCACTTTCTCGTTGCCACACTCGGCAAATTTATCGACGATGTTGCCCACTTGTCCAGGGCTCATAAACTGAGGTTTTTTAACGTTAATAACCGCATCGGTTTTTGCCATGGCTTCAACCAAGTCGGTTTGGCGCGCTAAGAAGGCGGGCAATTGAATGACATCCGCCACTTCCGCCACCGGTGCCGCTTGATACTGCTCGTGGATGTCAGTAATCACTTTTACGCCGAAGGTGCTTTTTAGCTCTTCAAAGATCTTGAGCCCCTCTTCCATGCCCGGGCCACGGTAAGAATGCACTGATGAGCGGTTCGCCTTGTCAAATGAGGCTTTGAAAACATACGGGATGCCAAGCTTGTCGGTCACCTTGACGTAATGCTCACAAATTTGCATGGCCAAATCGCGTGATTCCAGCACGTTCATGCCGGCAAACAAAGTAAACGGGCGATCGTTGGCAACAGGGGTGTCACCAATGTGGACGGTTTTTTGCGTCATACAGGTATCCTTAGTCATGCGTGATCACGCATTAATGTAACGTTGGTTGCTCTTCGTTAAGCGCCTTTACTTGCATTTTTAGCAGTTCTGCCGCCGGATCGTCCGGGCATTGCTCAATAAAATACTCGTAGTCAGTCGCCGCCACACGATCGCAATCCAATTGTTGGAAAATATAGCCACGGTCGCGAATCTCGTAAGGATCATCAGGGCTAAAGGTTAGCGCCAGTTCACTACAACGCAGCGCCATGGCGTATTTTTCTTCCCGTAATAGCGCACTTTTCGCCACGGTGAGCCAACGACCGATAATCGTGGGGTTGTCACTTGGCTGCAAGTGCGACGATTCAAGCTCGGCAAGTGGGCCTTGGCTCCCTTTTAGCCAGCCACGCAAAATACGTTCATTAACCCGTTCACCGTTAAACGGGTTGATGAAAACCGGCGCGTCTTCCAACTCATCAATACGCAGTACCAGCTGACTAGGAAACGCCATTGGCTTAACCGGCAGCGACAAGCGCTCGCACAGATATAAAAAGACAGCGCCCAATGAGGCTGGGATCCCAGTTTTTCGCTCTAATACCTTATTAATAAAGACGTTATCCGATGAAAAATACTGCTCGATGTCGCCTTTGAATTGCCACTGGTGATAAAACAGACGGCACAGGCCATCCAGACGTAATGCCATATCGGGCTCGGCACCAAGCTGGTGCTCCGCTTCGTCGGCAAGGCGATCCAGTGACGCTTTAACCTGATGCACATCGACTGACGAGTCGATGGCATGGTTCAGGGTCGCCGCCCCTTCTGCCAATGTCAGCGCGTCTAATTGTTGATCGGTTAATGGCATCATGTTTATCCCATTACGTGAGGAACTTTGAGTAGTGCAAGGTTAGCCGCGGCATAGGCCCACCCTAATGCGCCTAAAAAGGCTACCGTTCGGAATAATTTACCTCGGCTGTAGTGCAAGGCCACAAAGCCCAAGGCAATGTAAGCCAAGACACAGGTCAGCTTTTCCGTGAGCCACGCGCCAGATTCGGTGAAGGGAATAAACCCGGTCACAAAAATCAGCGCCACACCGGTGCTCAATAATAGGGTATCGACCACATGCGGCGTGACCTTGACCCATTTTTTATTCATCATCTCACTGTCGCGCATTACCCAGACAAACCGGATCACAAATAATGAGAGACTTAAAACCACGGTCAGTAAGTGGGTGTGCTTCAGGGCCATGTAGATCATAACGATTCCTGCTTCCTATCAGTGTCAGTTAAAGTCGCTGTGCCAAGGTGATTCTATCGAGCCCAGCGTAATCTTGTTGGGTTTTGGCATCAGGCCAGCCCGCTTCTTTCCATGCAGACCGCACCGCTTCGCCTTGGTTGTAGCCATGTTCGACCATCAGCCAGCCCCCATCGACCAGATACGTGGCCGCAGTTTGGCCGATGTGACGAATCGCGGCCAAGCCACTTTCTTCCGCCACCAGGGCACTGGCCGGCTCAAAGCGGACATCGCCTTGCTGAAGGTGCGGGTCAGCGCTGTCGATATACGGCGGATTACTCACAATCACCTCAAACGGGTTCATATCGCTGAGCGCGTCGAACCAGTCACTTTGAATAAAGTGGGCATTGGGAAGGCGGTTGTCGTGGGCGTTACGGCTTGCCAAGGCCACTGCTTCGGGCATTAGATCGACCCCTACGACGGTAACATCAGGCCGCTCGCTGGCAATGGCTAAGGCGACCGCCCCCGTCCCTGTGCCTAAATCCAACACACGACAAGGCGTGGCAGGCAGCACGGCCAGCGCTTGTTCCACCAGCAGCTCGGTTTCAGGACGCGGGATTAAGGTTGCGGATGAGACACTGAGTCGTAGCGTCCAAAAATCGCGGTAACCCAAAATATACGCCACGGGTTCGCCTTGTAGACGACGGGCAAACAGCTGGCGAAATTGCGCCAATTGTGCCGCGGTGAGTTTGCGCTCAGGCCAGGTGTAGAGGTAACTGCTTGGCTGCCCTAATACGTGACAGAGTAAGGCCCTCACGTCGACAGCCGCAGCGCCGCCCGATAAAGCGGTCAGCTCTGTGGTGCTATCGGCCAGTAGTGCGCTAATCGTTGCTGTCATTACTGCTGCTCAGACAGGGCCGCAAGTTGGTCTGCTTGGTGTTCTTGAATCACCGGGTCGACCAAGCTATTGAGATCGCCTTGCATCACATCATCCAAACGGTACAGCGTCAGATTGATTCGGTGGTCTGACACCCGACCTTGTGGGTAGTTATAGGTACGAATCCGGTCTGAGCGGTCGCCCGAACCCAGCAGATTACGACGGGTTGACGCCTCTTCTGCGGCGCGCTTTTCTTCTTCTGCTTTAATCAAGCGTGCTGCCAATACCGACATCGCTTTGGCGCGGTTTTTGTGCTGTGAGCGCTCATCCTGACATTCCACCACAGTGCCAGTCGGCAAGTGAGTAATACGAATCGCAGAATCTGTGGTGTTGACGTGCTGACCACCGGCACCGGATGCACGGAAGGTGTCCACTTTCAGATCAGCTGGATTAATCTCTGGGGCTTCCGCTTCTGGAATTTCTGGCAAAATCGCCACGGTACACGCCGAGGTATGCACGCGCCCTTGTGACTCTGTTGCGGGTACGCGCTGAACGCGGTGACCACCAGACTCAAACTTAAGCACACCATACGCGCCTTCACCGGCAACGCGGGCAATCACTTCTTTAAAGCCGCCGTGCTCCCCTTCACTGGCACTAATAATTTCCAGTTTCCAGCCACGCTGCTCAGCATAACGGCTATACATGCGGAATAAATCCCCGGCAAAAATCCCGGCTTCATCCCCACCGGCACCGGCGCGAATTTCTAGGAAGCAATTGCGGTCATCGTTCGGGTCTTTCGGCAGCAGCAGGATCTGGAGCTGATCGGTCAGTGATGCAATGGTTTGTTCAGCCTGCGCGACTTCTTCTTGCGCCATTTCACGCATCTCTGCGTCGTCTTCGTTGGCCATCTCTTTTGCGGCAGCCAAGTCTTCTTGCGCTTGCTTGAACTCACTGAAGCACTTGATCACCTCTTCCAGCTGCGAATACTCTTTCGACAACGCGCGGAATTTGTTCTGATCATTAATGATGTCTGGGGTGCCGAGCAGGTGCTGAACTTCTTCGTAACGCTCAGATAGCGACTCTAGCTTGGCTAATATTGATGCTTTCATATGTCTCTTCGTTAGTTGTCACTGTCCAGCCCCAGACAAACGCGCATCACCGCCAGTTTATCCGGCTCACCATTTTGCGCCGCTTGCTGCATCGCCTGCGTGGGGGGATGGATCAGTTTATTGGTCAGACGGTTACTCAGCTGGCGTAATACGCTTTCTGCGTCAGCGCCATTGGCTAGAGCCTGAATACTTTGCTCCAGTTCCGCCTGTTTAATGTGTTCAGACTGTGTACGGTACTGCTTGATACTGTCTACCGCTTCGCGTGAGCGTAACCAGCGCATAAAATCAGCACTTTCTTCGGTCACAATCGCTTCGGCTTGAATCGCCGCGAGTTTTCGCTGCTCGCGGTTGTGCTCCACAATCGACTGTAAGTCATCCACGCTGTAGAGATACGCGTCCGCGAGACTGCCCACGTTTTCATCAATGTCACGCGGGACGGCAATATCAATCAGCAACATGGGTTGGTGACGCCGCTGTTTCAAGGCTTTTTCTACCATCGCCTTTTCAATCAATGGCATAGGCGCCGCCGTCGAGCTAATCACAATGTCAGCGTGGCAAAGTTGCTCTTCAAGGGCATCGAGCCCCGACACTTTCGCGTCAAATTGCTCGGCAAGTGCCTGCGCGCGTGATTGTGTGCGGTTAGCAAAAATAATCTGACTGCATTGGTGCTCTTTTAAATGCCTCGCCACCAGCTCAATGGTCTCGCCAGCGCCCACGAGCAAGGTGGTTACGTCTGATAACGACTCAAAAATCTGGCGCGCCAATGTGCAAGCAGCAAAGGCCACTGACACCGCATTGCCGCCAATCTCGGTCTCGGTACGGATCCGCTTCGCCACCGCAAAGGCTTTATGAAACAATTTCTCCAATGAGCCAGAAATCATTCCCGCGTCACCGGCACTGGCGTACGCTTGCTTCACTTGCCCCAGTATTTGCGGCTCGCCTAACACCAAGGAGTCTAACCCGCACGCCACCCGCATCAAGTGCTTCACCGCAGATTGCTCTTCATGGTAATAAATGCTGGCCATTAGGCTGTCGCTACTGAGCTGATGAAAGCGCGTTAGCCATTCCACCAATACCCCCACACCCGGCTGGTTTAACTCAGCATAAATCTCAGTACGGTTGCAGGTTGAAACGATCACGCAACTGCGCACCTGCGGATGCTCGGAAAGCTGCCCTAACGCCTGCTCAAGTTGTTGCGGCGAAAAGGCGACCTTTTCCCGCAGCTCGACGGGGGCCGTTTTGTGATTAATTCCGAGAACTAACAGGCTCATGAAGCGTTGTTACCGACAGCACCAGTAAGGATTGGAGCGGAGGATTTTACTTGATGCCCCCCGCGAATTAAAGCGAACATTGTATCGCAGCATTTTCGTGGCACGGAAATGTGAAGCCTCACGAGATCGATGTAAAGGTGTACAACCACAAACATTTCTTTCTTTCCTCCACACAACCAAGCGCTTGACTGGCTTCTCTCATTCCGGCGCTTGTGGCAAAGTAGCGTTACACAGCGATTGATGTCGTCTGACCCAAACCCATGGTCGGCTGACGAAACCCATGCTCGGTTGACCAAAACAAAAAGGATATTCGGTTTGATGTTCTCCTCTTTACGCGTGAGCGTCTTGTTACGCGTGAGCGTCTTGTTACGCGTGAGCGTCTTGGCGTTGCTTTTAGCGCTACTCGCGGGGTGTGCCACTGCCCCAGCCCCCACGACTGAGTGGCAGAGCCATCGCGACGCCCTGGCATCGGTGGATAGCTACACCGCACGGGGTAAGGTCGCGTTTATTGCCCCCAGCACGCGTTTTTCTGCCAATTTGTACTGGCGGCACTCGCCCGCCCAATCTCAACTGCGGCTCACCAATTTTCTCGGCACCACCTTGCTGTCGCTAACCATGAATGCCCAAGGCGCGACCGTGATTGATGACCAAGGTAAGACCTATCAAGACCCTAATCCTGCGCGTCTGATGGCCTACTTAACTGGCGCGCCATTGCCTGTTGATGCCCTTGCCCCTTGGCTCATTGGCCTACCGCGCGCGCAAGACACCTTTTTGCTTGGGCCAGATAACCGTGTCGCGACCCTCAAAGGAGCGCAGGGCTGGGACATTGATTATCAAGACTACAGCGCTGACACGCAGCCTGCGCTACCCACACGTATTACCCTTACCAAAGGCCAGCAAACCATTAAGTTAATGATTTCTGATTGGACGCTCGATAATGACTAAAGCCACCTTTTGGCCCGCGCCTGCCAAGCTTAACTTGTTTCTCTACATCACCGGTCGTCGCGACAATGGCTATCATGAGCTGCAAACCCTGTTTCAGTTTCTCGACCATGGCGACACACTAGCTATTACGCCGAACGCGAGTGGCACGATCAGCCTCAGTCCCGCGATAGAGGGGGTCAGTGAAAACGACAACTTGATTGTCAAAGCCGCGAAAGCGTTGCAGCAATATACGGGATGCCAACAAGGCGCACATATTGACGTGGAAAAACGCCTTCCTATGGGCGGCGGCCTTGGCGGTGGGTCATCCGATGCGGCCACCACGCTGGTCGCACTCAATCATCTGTGGCAAACCCAAGTCAGCCAACAAGCGCTGGCGCAACTTGGCCTGACGCTGGGTGCAGATGTGCCGATTTTCATTTATGGCCAGGCGGCAGTAGCAGAAGGCATTGGAGAGGTGTTTACGCCCGTCGCGCCGCGCGAGAAATACTACTTGGTGGTAAAGCCTGACGTGTCTATCTCAACCGCTGCAATTTTCACTCACCCTCAGTTGCAACGAAACACGCCAAAGCGCACAGTTTCTGCGCTAATGGCACAAAAATACGAAAACGATTGCGAAAAGATAGCCCGTAAACAATTCCCCGAGGTTGATAAGGCTGTTTCGTGGCTGCTAGAATACGCGCCGTCTAGGATGACTGGGACAGGCGCGTGCGTGTTTGCCGAGTTTGACACTGCACAAGATGCCCAGGCCACACTCGACACTATGCCTAACTGGCTGACAGGGTTTGTTGCACGTGGGTTGAATCGTTCACCCCTACTTGATGCGCTGCAGCAACAAACCGTCGGTCAGTGACTACTAAATGGATGCAACCCGAGGTTTCCACCGTGCCTGATATGAAGCTGTTCGCTGGTAACGCGACACCCGTTCTCGCCCAACGTATCGCAAACCGTCTTTACATGTCACTGGGTGACGCCACTGTAGGCCGTTTTTCTGACGGTGAAGTGTGCGTTCAGATTAACGAGAATGTGCGCGGTAGTGACGTGTTCGTCCTCCAGTCCACCTGCGCCCCGACCAATGACAACTTAATGGAACTGGTCGTGATGATAGACGCGTTTCGACGTGCATCGGCTGGCCGCATAACCGCTGTGATCCCTTACTTTGGTTATGCCCGTCAAGACCGCCGCGTCCGCTCCTCTCGTGTTCCTATCACCGCAAAAGTCATTGCAGATTTCCTTTCTAACGTGGGTGTTGACCGCGTCCTTACGGTGGATCTTCACGCTGAACAAATCCAAGGCTTCTTCGACGTACCGGTCGATAACATCTTTGGTACCCCTGTTCTGCTTGAAGACATGCTGGCGAAGAACCTGGAAGACCCTGTGGTTGTGTCTCCTGACATTGGCGGCGTGGTTCGCGCGCGTGCAACCGCGAAGCTGCTGGATGACACTGACATCGCCATTATCGATAAGCGTCGTCCACGTGCCAACGTCTCACAAGTGATGCACTTGATTGGCGACGTTGAAGGGCGTGACTGCATCATCGTTGATGACATGATTGATACCGGTGGCACCCTGTGTAAAGCCGCCGAAGCCTTGAAAAACCGCGGGGCTAAGCGCGTCTTCGCTTACGCCACTCACCCGGTTTTCTCTGGCGATGCCCCGAAAAATATCGCTGAGTCTGTGATTGATGAAATCGTGGTAACAGACTCCACCCCATTGAGCGCTGAGATCCAGGCCACTGGCCGCGTATCGCAATTAACGCTCTCTGGCATGCTCGCTGAGGCGATTCGCCGCATCAGCAACGAAGAGTCTATCTCTGCGATGTTTAACTCGTAAGTTAGCCATCGTCACTGAGTTAACCTCAGCAACAGCCCCTAAGCGCCCTGCCCTTGTGCGGGGTGTTTTTTTATCTGCCATTTGTCGGTGCTGGCTCGACCCTTTAGTCACAACAATGGTAGGATATGTCGCCTTTTTGCGTGGGCGCGATGCTCACCGGCTACGATAAGTAGACAAATAGCGAGAAACGTTGTGAGTAATCAGATCCGCTTACTAGTTGGATTGGCCAATCCAGGGCCAGAATATGCCCAAACACGCCACAACGCGGGCGCTTGGGTCGTGCAAGAGCTTGCGCGGATCCACAATGCACCGTTAAAAGAAGAAAAAAAATTCTTTGGTTTGACGGGCCGTATCAATGTCCACGGGCAAGATCTGCGTTTGTTGATCCCAACCACGTACATGAATTTGTCCGGGAAGGCCGTGCAAGCACTCGCCAACTTTTACAATATTCCCGTCGACGCCATCATGGTGGCGCATGACGAACTAGACTTACCACCCGGTGTGGCCAAGTTTAAACAAGGTGGTGGGCACGGTGGCCATAATGGGCTACGTGACATCATCAGCAAACTGGCAAATGATAAATCATTTTATCGACTCCGGATTGGTGTTGGCCATCCGGGTCACAAGGACAAGGTGGCGGGATACGTGCTTACCAAAGCCCCCGCCAATGAGCAGAGTCTGTTAGAACAGGCCACTGATGAGGCGGTTCGCAGCCTTGAAATACTGCTCAAAGACGATCTTGCTAGAGCGCAAAATCGTTTACATACCTTCAAAGCACAGTAATTTTGATTAAAGGGTTACCATCTCATGGGTTTTAAATGTGGCATCGTGGGCCTACCAAACGTAGGTAAATCCACACTATTTAACGCACTGACCAAAGCGGGCATTGACGCCGCTAACTTTCCATTTTGTACCATCGAGCCAAACACGGGCGTGGTGCCTGTGCCTGACTTGCGCTTGGATGCGTTAGCCAAAATTGTGAACCCACAAAAAGTGCTACCGACCACCATGGAGTTTGTCGATATCGCCGGCTTGGTCGCGGGTGCATCACGCGGTGAAGGCCTGGGTAACAAATTCCTGGCCAACATCCGTGAAACCGACGCCATTGGCCATGTGGTGCGCTGTTTTGAGAATGACAATATTGTCCATGTGTCGGGCAAAGTCGATCCTGCTGATGACATTGCCGTGATTAACACCGAATTGGCGCTCGCCGACCTAGAAAGCTGTGAGCGCGCGATGCAGCGCAACGCTAAAAAAGCCAAAGGTGGCGATAAAGACGCCAAGTTTGAGCTGACGGTATTGGAAAAACTGCTGCCTGTGCTGGAAGAAGGCAACATGTTGCGCTCAGTCGAACTGAGCAAAGAAGAAGCCGCTGCGGTGCAATATCTTAACTTCTTGACGCTCAAGCCCACCATGTACATTGCCAACGTTAACGACGATGGCTTTGAAAATAACCCATATTTGGATCAAGTGCGCGACATCGCCGCCCAAGAAGGCGCGACCGTGGTGGCTGTGTGCGCCGAAATTGAAGGCGAAATTGCCGAGCTGGACGCCGAAGAAGCGGCCGCGTTCTTAGATGAAATGGGCCTTGAAGAGCCGGGCCTTAATCGCGTTATTCGCGCCGGTTACGAGCTGCTTACCTTGCATACCTATTTCACCGCAGGGGTGAAAGAAGTGCGCGCCTGGACAGTGCCGATTGGCTCTACCGCGCCACAAGCGGCAGGTAAAATCCACACCGACTTTGAAAAAGGCTTTATCCGCGCCGAAGTCGTTGGCTATGATGATTACATTGCTAACAATGGCGAAAGCGGTGCCAAAGATGCGGGTAAGTGGCGTCTTGAAGGCAAAGAGTACATTGTTAAAGACGGCGATGTCATTCACTTCCGTTTCAACGTTTAACGCGCAAGCGTTAAGCGCCATGGGTGTGTTGTCGAGACCCCACCCTGATGATCTTGAGCCAGCCTACGGGCTGGCTTTTTTGTCTTACAGCTGACCTCACCACTGTCCAGAGCAAGCCTTGTACGCATACTGTTGGCAAAATCAGCACAAACTGGTGAATATTGCAGCCAACGAGATGAAAATCATAAAAAAATGGGTAGCCATACTTGACGCTCAGGCTCTCGATCCGCATAATCCGTTCCGTCTTAAGGCTTTTGCCTTATAGCGTGGCTACGTAGCTCAGTTGGTTAGAGCACATCACTCATAATGATGGGGTCACAGGTTCGAATCCCGTCGTAGCCACCATTTATTTTTGTAATTTGGCAGCGCTTTTTTATTGCCGAGTTACCCACCTTTTGCGGAGGTGGCGGAATTGGTAGACGCGCTAGCTTCAGGTGCTAGTGTCCGAAAGGACGTGAGGGTTCAAGTCCCTCTCTCCGCACCAAGTTAGGCAACGCCTACTGGGGTATCGCCAAGCGGTAAGGCAACGGGTTTTGATCTCGTCATTCCCAGGTTCGAATCCTGGTACCCCAGCCATATTAAAAAGCCCACATCATGTGGGCTTTTTTACGTTTAGCGCCTTGGCCTCTCTACAGACCTAAGGCATATTTCAACACCTGCTTTTTCACCGGGCCACTGTGTTCAGCCAGTTTAAACACCGCATTACGTGCCAGTTTTAAAGGCGTCACTTGGTTACTGAACGCGGCATAAAACACATCCATCCCCGTTTGCATCATCATGTTGTCGGTGCGGCGTGCCTTTTCGTATGCCTTTAACGTTGACTCCGCTTGCCATTGTGCGCCCGCATCGGCACAGGCATCCAGCAGTGCAGCGACGTCTTTAAAGCCTAAATTCACCCCTTGCCCTGCCAGCGGGTTAATGGTGTGGGCGGCATCACCAATTACCACGACCCCATTGCGATGGTACTGCTGCGCATGACGGCGTGTCAGCGGGAATGCTCCCCAATTGATGGGAGTGACGTCGCCCACTTGTGGTGGGAAATGGCTCACGATCTCGGCTTTGAGCTGTTCGGCATTGAGCTGACACAACTGTTGAATACGCGCTGGGCTGTCGTACCACACTAGCGAGGCATTGTGGCCACAAAGCGGCAACAGCGAGCGCGGCCCGGTGGGGAAAAACTGCTGCCAGGTAATGTCTTGTTGGGGGGCAGCGGTTTCAACATGGATGAGCATGCAGTGCTGGCGATAATCCCAGCTGGTAAGCCCGATTTGCGCGTAATCTCTCACTCTGGAGTGGGCACCGTCTGCGCCGATAAGCCAAGGGGCACTCAGGGTGTCACCGCTGTCTAATTGGACTTGATGCAGTTCGCCCGCCTGCGTCATACCCGTGATCGAGGCCGGTGAGACGAGGTGCAAATTGTCAAAACGAGCAAACTGCTGCCACAGGCCGAGTTGAATCAAGCGATTCTCGACCATATATCCTAATTGTGGCAAGTCGAGTTGGTCGGCACTGAAACATACACGGCTGTCTTCCGCTTCCCAGGTTTCTAGGCGGCGGTAGGGGCAAACACGCATGGCTTCAACACTCGCCCACGCATCGAGATCCTTGAGCAGGCTCACCGATGCCTGAGAAATCGCGGACACTCGCAGGTCCATCGGTTGTGAAGGTTCAAAAGGCTCAGGGGTCTGGCGCTCAATTAACGCCACCTGGCGGCCTTGGCGAGCAAGCCCGAGTGCGGCCGCGGCGCCAACCATGCCACCACCGACTATAATAACTTCAAATTGATTCATGACCGTCTCTTTGTGCCGTTGATGCAAGCATTCTACTGAAGGTAAACGAGAATTCGATATCAATCCGATCAAAGTGAGGGCAAATTCGCTTTTCCGAGTTGGCCTTTGTCGCATCCGCTCAAACGTTTAGCCGGATCGACACGATTTCTCCGAGCCTGTGATCTGGTCAGCGATATTGGAAAGCAGTACAATACGCGGCTTGCCAAGCTGATTGACTGATTAAAAACCATACAGCTTGAAAGGGTAATGTCGTCCATAAGATTAACAATGAGCGTGAAGTTACATGGCTAAGAAACTGCTGATCAAAACCTGGGGTTGCCAAATGAATGAGTATGACTCATCCAAAATGGCAGATCTGCTCAATTCTGCCGGTGGCTATGAGCTGACCGAACAACCAGAAGACGCAGATGTTCTCCTTCTCAATACTTGCTCGATTCGAGAAAAGGCACAAGAAAAGGTATTCCATCAACTCGGGCGTTGGAAAACCCTCAAAGATAAAAACCCAGAGCTGGTGATCGGTGTCGGTGGCTGTGTGGCAACCCAAGAAGGCGACCATATTCGTGAGCGTGCGCCTTATGTGGATGTGATTTTTGGCCCACAGACCTTGCACCGTCTGCCAGAGATGATCAAGCAGTCACGCTCGGATCATGCGCCAGTGATGGACATTACCTTCCCAGAGATCGAAAAATTCGATCGTCTGCCTGAGCCTCGTGCAGAAGGGCCGACCGCCTTCGTCTCGATCATGGAAGGCTGTTCAAAATACTGTACGTTCTGCGTGGTGCCTTACACCCGTGGCGAAGAAGTCAGCCGCCCGCTGGATGACGTTTTGTTCGAAATTGCACAGCTGGCCGAACAAGGTGTGCGTGAAGTTAACCTGTTGGGACAAAACGTGAACGCCTACCGTGGTGACACTCATGACGGTGATGTATGCACGTTTGCGGAGCTGCTGCGCTATGTCGCGGCGATTGATGGTATTGACCGTATCCGTTACACCACCAGCCATCCGGTTGAATTTACCGATGATATCATTGAGGTGTATCGTGATACCCCTGAGGTTGCAAGTTTCTTGCACCTGCCGGTACAAAGCGGCTCAGATCGGATTTTGACCATGATGAAACGCCCGCACACGGCGATTGAGTACAAATCAAAAATCCGTAAGTTGCGTCAGGCGCGTCCTGATATCACTATCAGCTCTGACTTTATCGTCGGCTTTCCTGGCGAAACCGAGCAAGATTTTGAAGCGACCATGAAATTGATTAAAGATGTCGATTTCGATATGAGCTTTAGCTTTGTTTACTCATCTCGTCCAGGCACACCGGCTGCCGATATGCCTGACGATACGCCAGAGCAAGTGAAAAAAGAGCGCTTGTACCGCTTGCAACAACAAGTGAATAGCCAAGCCATGCGCTACTCGCGCATGATGCTAGATACCGAACAACGTATCTTGGTTGAAGGCCCATCACGCAAAAACCTGATGGAGTTGCGTGGTCGTACCGAGAACAACCGAGTGGTCAACTTTGAAGGCTCTGTCGATTTGATTGGCCAATTTGTTGACGTCAAAATAACTGAAGTGATGCCAAACTCGCTGCGCGGCGAGCTGGTTCGTACCGAAAAAGATATGGACTTGCGGGTCGCCGTCTCGCCAACCGAGATCATGGCGAAGACGCGCAATGAAAACGAGCTTGGTGTTGGTGTTTTCACGCCATAACGCGTTCATCAATTCAACGGCGCCGGATAGCCGGCGCCGAAAGCGAGGATAATCTTGTCTAAAATCATCTCTCTTGACCTGAACCTAGAGCCTGCCGACAACACCCGTCTTGCCAACTTATGTGGCCCGTTTGACGATAATATCAAACAGCTTGAGCGCCGCTTGGGTGTGGAAATTAGCCACCGCCATAATGCATTTACTGTGATGGGCAAACCCCATACAGCCAATGCCGCGGTCGATATTTTAAAGCGCTTATACGTCGACACCGCCCCTGTGCGTGGTAGCTCTCCAGACATTGAGCCCGAAGCGATTCATTTGGCGATCAAAGAGTCGGGCGTGTTGGAGCAAAACACCGAGTCGAGCATTCCTTACGGTAAAGAAATCAACATCAAGACCAAAAAAGGGGTGATCAAACCGCGCACGCCCAACCAAGCGCAGTACATCGCCAACATGGTCAATCATGACATCACCTTTGGTATCGGCCCAGCGGGGACGGGGAAAACCTACCTTGCCGTCGCGGCGGCGGTGGATGCGCTTGAGCGTCAAGAGATCCGTCGTATCCTCCTGACGCGTCCTGCGGTTGAAGCCGGTGAAAAACTGGGCTTTTTGCCCGGTGACTTGAGCCAAAAGGTCGACCCCTACTTGCGTCCCCTTTACGATGCGCTCTTTGAAATGCTCGGCTTTGAACGGGTCGAGAAATTGATCGATCGTAACGTGATCGAGGTGGCACCTCTTGCTTATATGCGTGGCCGAACCTTGAACGATGCCTTTATTATCTTGGATGAGAGCCAGAACACCACGGTCGAGCAGATGAAAATGTTCTTGACGCGGATTGGCTTTAATTCACGGGCCGTGATCACCGGTGACGTGACTCAGGTCGACTTACCGCGCAATGCGCGCTCAGGCCTGCGCCATGCGATTGAGGTACTCGCGGACGTGAACGAAATTAGCTTCCACTTTTTCCAAGCAGATGATGTCGTCCGCCACCATGTGGTCACCCGCATTGTTCAAGCCTACGATAAGTGGGAAGCGGAAGACGCCAAAACGCGAAAAGAAGCCGAGGCACGTCGTCGAGAAGCGCGTGAAGCCCAGCAAGTGGCTGCGCAGCCTGCCACCACTGACTCACAGGAGCCGTCATGAGCTACTATGTCGATGTGCAAATTGCCTGTGAGAACGAACAAGGCTTGCCCAGTGACGATCAGCTCCAAGCTTGGTTTGAGCAGGCAGTGCGTGCCGCTCGCCCTCAAGCGGAAGTGACGATTCGTATTGTCGACGAAGGTGAGAGCCAAAGCCTAAATCGCGACTATCGCGGCAAAGATAAGCCTACAAACGTGTTATCTTTTCCGTTTGATGCCCCTCCTGGAGTGGAAATTGATTTGCTTGGTGATCTCATCGTGTGCCGTCAAGTTGTTGAACAAGAAGCCCAACAACAAGGCAAAGCACTGATGGATCATTGGGCACATATGGTTGTTCATGGTAGCTTACACTTACTGGGTTACGACCATATTGAGGATGATGAAGCCGAGCAAATGGAGGCATTGGAGCGAGAGCTTCTCGCCGCCATGGGGGTCAGTGACCCTTATGCTAACGACTTCATCGAGCGTTAACTAACTGAATGAAACTGAATGAACGACGATAATTCGCAAAACTCAGACGGTCCGAGTAGGAAGACCTTCTTCGAGCGGCTGGGTCAGTTTTTCCAAGCTGATCCAAAAGACAGACAAGAGCTGGTGGACGTGTTCCGAGACTCAGAGCAAAACGCCCTGATCGATCACGACACACGGGACATGCTGGAAGGTGTGATGCAAATCTCTGACATGCGTGTGAGAGATATCATGATACCCCGCTCGCAGATGGTAATCGTTGAACGATCGCAGTCATTGGAAGCGATCATTAATATTATTATTGATGCCCAACACTCTCGTTATCCTGTGATCAGTGATGACAAAGACCATGTTGAAGGCATTTTGCTTGCGAAAGATTTGTTGCGCTACCTGCGCCCAGATGCCGAAGACTTTGACATCGAAAAAGTGTTACGCCCTGTTGTGGTGGTGCCTGAGAGTAAACGGGTTGACCGTCTACTCAAGGAGTTCCAAGAAGAGCGCTACCACATGGCGATTGTCATTGACGAGTTCGGGGGCGTGTCAGGGGTAGTGACCATTGAAGATATCTTAGAAGAGATCGTCGGTGAAATCGAAGACGAGTACGACGACGAAGAGGAGCAGGAAATCCGCCAGCTCAGCCGTCATACTTTCTCGGTCAAAGCCCTGACGACCTTGGAAGACTTTAATGAACACTTTGGCGCTCAGTTCCAAGACGATGTGGTCGATACCATCGGTGGTCTGGTAATGACCAGCTTTGGCCATCTCCCTGATCGTGGTGAAGAAGTCGATATTGGTGATTATCACTTTAAAGTGACGGCCGCCGATAGTCGTCGTATCATTCAGCTACAAGTCACCGTCCCAGACAGTAGCGAAACAAACAGTGAAAACGCCTAACCGTTTACGCCAAAGCGGGCAGTCATTACTGGCTGCCGCTTTTGGTGCCAGCGCCACCCTCGCCTTTTCTCCCTTCTCGTACTGGCCATTGATGCTGGTTGCCTTGTGGGGCTTATTCACCCTGCTACAAAACGCCTCGCCCAAGCGCAGTGCGTGGTTGGGATTTTGCTGGGGGCTGGGCCAATTTACTACCGGCGTTAGCTGGGTTTACGTGAGCATTGACCATTTTGGTGGCATGCCGGCCATTGCTGGCTTGTCATTAATGGGCCTGCTGATTGCCTATCTCTCCCTCTATCCGGCGTTATTCGGCGCATTGGTCAACAAACTGCCCAGTCGCCAGCCGGGTATTAAGTGGTTAATCCTCGCACCCGCCTTATGGCTTGTGATTGATTGGCTTAGAGGCTGGGTATTTACCGGCTTTCCTTGGCTTTGGCCTGGCTACAGCCAAATCGACAGTCCACTGGCTGGCATTGCCCCTGTGCTCGGCGTGCAGGGGATCACGCTTGTCTTGGCTATACTGGCTGGCCTACTCGCGCTCATCACACCTCTCTGGGGCCAGTGGCAAGGACAAGCACGCTATGGTGCCGTCGCCGCCGGGTTAGGGCTTATCGCGGTTAGCTATGGCCTCGGTACGATTCAATGGGTCACAAAAACCGACCAACAGCAGCAGATTTCGTTAATTCAAGGCAATGTGCCGCAAGCGCTGAAATGGCGTCCCGATCAGCGCTGGCCAACGCTGATGAAGTACCTAGATTTAACCCGCCAGCATTGGGACAGTGATGTCATTATTTGGCCAGAAGCCGCCGTCCCGGCCCTGGAGCGCGAACTGCCCCGCTTTTTCTCTCAGCTTGATCAAGCCGCCAAGCATAACCAAACCACGGTGATCACAGGCGCGCTCGACCAAAATGAACAGGGCGCGTATTTTAACAATGTACTGGCACTGGGTGCAGGGACACCCGAGTATCGCTATCCGGCCCCCACCCAGTACAGCAAACATCATTTGCTACCGTTTGGCGAGTTTGTGCCATTTGAGGCACTATTACGCCCGCTCGCCCCGCTATTTAACCTGCCGATGTCGTCATTTTCACCGGGCGAGCCGGTTCAACCTGCCCTGCCCGCCAACGGCTGGGACTATATCACCGCGCTTTGCTATGAAATTGCCTTTCCCGCGCAGATCCGCGACAACTTGAATGCCGACAGTGACGCCATCATTACACTGTCGAATGACGCATGGTTTGGTCGCTCGATTGGCCCTTGGCAACACCTTGAAATTGCACGCATGCGCGCACTCGAGTTTGGCTTGCCAGTGATACGCGCGACCAATAACGGTGTGACAGCCTTGATGGACGAGCACGGCCAGATTCAAACTACCCTGCCGCAATTTGAAACCCAGGTGCTCACCACGCAAGTCACCCGCACCCGAGGGGAAACGCCTTACCGCCAATGGGGCAATGCCCCGCTATGGCTTTGGATACTGATAAGCGGGTGTATCGGTTTCATTGCGTGGCGTCGCGATCCCAGCCGGCAAGCGAAAATATCGACAAACCTCTGACATTATCCGCGAGAAACTGACGTAATCTGATTGCGCTTTTGGTCATTTTCATTGACGCCATAAGGAGATCAAACATGTTACGTCTTTCTCATCGCTGGTTAGCGTTGGTCATTGTCGCATTGACGGCATTGACCGGTTGTGCGGCTAGCTCGCAGCAAGATCAGGTTCGTCAAGCCAACCTCGCGCGCGAACAATTTAAGCAGTACCCACAAACACAACCCTTTTTTGATAACGCCTACGGCTATGCCGTCTTCCCTTCTGTCGGCAAAGGGGGTTTTTGGGTAGGCGGTGCCTATGGTAAGGGCGTCGTTTATCGCCAAGGCTCCCCAGTGAGTGCCGCGGAGCTCAAACAGGTATCGGTCGGGCTGACCTTTGGTGGTCAAGCGTTCAGTGAAATTGTTTTCTTTAAAGACAAAACAGCGTATGACCGCTTTATGCAAGGACAAGTGGAGCTAGGCGCGCAAGCGTCTGCCACCGCATTGACCGAGGGGGCATCGGCGCAAACAGGTACCTCTGGCACCTCAGCCTCCGCCAGTAACCGTCAGTCGAAAGCTTATTACGTCAATGGCCTGACTGTCTTTACCCATGCAAAGGGAGGACTGATGGTAGAAGCTGCCCTCGCCGGTCAACAATTTAGTCCTGCCAACTGGTAGTCATTGACGCGTACAGAGCGTAAACGCCTCATCTGCCCATCAAAAAGGCTAGCCGTGTTGGCTAGCCTTTTTTAAATTGGGTTGTCACTGCACCGTTACGGCTGCCAAACAAACCACAGACGCTTTTCCGCCGACGGTTGTGGGTCGGGAACAAGCGTTTGTGTGCTATCGCTCTCCCCCTGTTCGCCCGCCTTCTCACCTTGCTCCAGCTCAACAGCCGGCTGTGTGGTATGTTGCGCATCGCTGGCAGTTGGCGATGTGTTCGCCGTATAAGCCTCTTGCTCCTGAGAAGTCATTAAGCGCACTTCTCGGTTGGCGGTTAGCTCTTTAATCAGTGCTTGCTGTGACGCGGCCAACTGCGCATCGAATACCAGGGTGTCATCATTAAGCTTGCGTAAATGTACACCTTGTACCGCATTTAAGTTTGCCAGTGTTTTCTCGAGTGCGACATAATCATTGCCGTTATTAATACCACCGACCGCGATCACGACAGACGCACTTTCATCGTTTTGATCGAGGATCACACCGGTTTGCTGCGCGTAATAATCAGCAAGTGAATGAATCATTGCGGCTGCGTTACGCGCCTGACCACGGGTTTGATTGGTTTGCATTTGGTTTGCTTCAGGGAAAAGCTGCCAACGCATGCCTTGGTCAGTCAGTTTGGCAATCACGATACCGTCTGGCTGGTAACGCTCACTGGCCTCTTCAACGGGCTGAATAAATCCGCCCCACAAATCACTGCTCGAAATCGCCATCAAATCATCAAAATCGCCCACAGGGATCAGAACAGGCAACCCACGCAATGCCGACGCTTGACGCAGCTTATCAATCACGGGACGCTCACTTTGCTCCCAAATAATTTGTCGCTCAAGGCCGCGGTCATCCACCAGCCACACCAGTACCGACGGGCGCGGGCTTCCCCACAAAGGTAGCCCCGCTTGACGCAATATTTCCCGTACTTGTTGACTGTCAAACCCAACTTCTAACGTACGCGTCGGTGCCCCACCTGCCGTATCACTCTCGCCGTACCCAAGCTGAGTAATCAAGCTATCTACCTCTTGTAGCGCTTGTTTAACTGCCGGATTGTCGGACAGATTCCGCTGACCGGATACCTTGGTCAGTACCGCGCTTAACCCTTGTTTTTTGGCTGCTTGTTGCGAGGTTTGCGCGCCATTCTCGAGCGGAATGCTGGCGTGATAAAGATCGTTTGCCAGCGCACTTGGCAACCATAGACAGGCAATTAAGGCCAACACAAATCGATTCATAGTCTTTCCACATGGATAAATGGGCGTGGAGCGATCATAAGCTGACAGCTCTAGGTTCAGCAATCCTCATTTGTAAAAAAGATAGGGCAAACGCGATAAAGTGATAGTCGTCGCTGCAAAAAGGCGTATTTCACAATTACCCCTTGCCAATGAAATCCGTTACATCATTTATTTGCTATCGGTCTCACATTTAAAAACATGACAGGAATCACAGAAACGCTTTGTGCTAGCATTGCGCGATTTTTTTTGGAGGTGAGATCATGATGCAAGTTTTACAAGGGGCACAAATGCTGTTCGTCGCATTTGGAGCCTTGGTGTTGGTGCCACTGTTAACCGGGCTTGACCCCAACGTCGCACTCTTCGGGGCCGGGATAGGTACGCTAATCTTTCAAGTTATTACCCGCCGCTCTGTTCCTATTTTTCTCGCCTCTTCGTTTGCCTTCATTGCCCCCATTCTGTACGGCGTTAACAATTTCGGTATTCCTGCCACCATGGGTGGACTGATGGCCGCCGGGGTTATCTACCTCATTATGGGAGGCATCATTCGCCTCAAAGGCGTCGACATTATTCACAAGCTACTTCCACCCGTGGTGGTTGGCCCTGTGATTATGGTGATTGGACTTGGTCTAGCCCCCACCGCCGTCAATATGGCGCTGGGTAAAAGTGGCGACGGCAGTGAGCAACTCATCGCCGGTGATATCGCTATCTGGATTTCCCTGCTTTCATTACTGACCACCATCGCGGTCAGCGTCTTCGCCAAAGGCTTTTTCAAGCTGGTTCCGATTATGGCTGGCATTGCAATTGGCTATGTGGCGAGCCTAGTGATGGGGATTGTCGACTTTACTCAGGTGACAAATGCCAGCTGGTTGATGATGCCCGCCTTTACCTTGCCAGAATTTAACATTAACGCCATTTTATTTATGATCCCCGTGGCGATAGCGCCCGCGGTGGAGCATGTGGGCGATATGCTGGCCATTTCCAACGTCACTCGCAAAGACTACCTTAAAAAGCCCGGCCTTCATCGCACCATGGCAGGTGACGGCGCGGCCACTATCGCCGCATCAATGTTTGGTGCCCCGCCCAATACCACCTACAGTGAGGTCACCGGGGCGGTGATGCTTACCAAAGCATTTAACCCTAAGATTATGACCTACGCGGCGATCACTGCCATCGTGCTCGCCTTTGTGGGTAAACTGGGTGCACTGCTATTAACCATTCCTTTGCCGGTGATGGGCGGTATCATGATCCTACTGTTTGGTTCTATCGCCACCGTGGGCCTCAATACCTTGATTCGCAATCAAGTTGATCTCCACGACTCGCGCAACCTCGCGATTGTCGGCGTCACCTTGGTCTTTGGGATTGGCGGGATGGCCTTCGGCATTGGTGATTTCAGCTTACAAGGCATCAGCTTGTGTGGTTTAGTGGCCATCGTGCTCAATCTTGTCCTACCGCGAAAAATGGGCGAGAACCACATTGTTGATAGTGCGCAGATGGAAGAAGAGTCACATTAAGACAGGCGATGACAAACTAAAAAAGGGCGCCGCAGCGCCCTTTTTTGATTGTGCCGCAGTGTCACGACTTTTTAGCTTTGTGCGGCTCGAGCTTCAACCACTTTGATGGCTTGATCGATACGCGCCACCACACGGTCTTTACCAATCAGGTGCATCACCGCATCCACCGACGGAGATTGACCGCCGCCTGTAACCGCAACACGCAATGGCATCCCGACTTTGCCCATGCCCACGTCTAGCTCTGCACAGGTATCCGCAATCACCGCTTTCAGAGCATCAACCGTCCACTCGTCCAGCGCTTCAATCTTGCCTTTTGCCACTTGCAGTGGTTCAAGCGCCACTGGGCGAAGGTGTTTCTTGGCGGCGGTTGCCTCAATCTCATCAAAGTCTTGATAGAAATAACGGCTTTGCTCGGCCAGCTCAACCAGGGTGTCACAACGCTCACCCACCAGCTGGATAACCTGGGTCAAAGCTGGTCCTGTCGAGGCATCAATGCCTTGCTGATCCAGGTGCCATTGCAAGTGTGACGCGACCTCAGCTGGATCACCGTTTTTGATGTAATGGTTGTTCAGCCAACGCAGCTTCTCCGTATTGAAGGCAGAGGCTGATTTACTGATCGCCTCTAGGGAGAAGAAATCAATCATTTCTTCCATCGAGAAGATTTCTTGGTCGCCGTGAGACCAGCCCAAGCGCACTAAGTAGTTACGCAGTGCTTGTGGCAAGAAACCTTGATCGCGGTATTGCATGACGCTCACTGCACCATGACGTTTAGACAGCTTGGCACCATCGTCGCCGAGGATCATCGAGCAATGGGCAAACTCAGGGACAGGCGCACCCAGCGCTTCATAAATATTAATCTGACGCGGGGTGTTGTTAATGTGGTCTTCGCCACGCACCACTTGGGTGATCCCCATATCCCAATCATCAACCACCACACAGAAGTTGTAGGTTGGGCTGCCGTCGGTACGGCGGATGATCAAGTCATCAAGCTCGCTGTTCGCAATTTCAATCCGACCGCGGATCTTATCGTCAAACACCACCTTGCCCTCTTTGGGGTTACGGAAACGAATGACGTGTGGGTCGTCAGCGTTTGCTTGGCTGTTGGCCGCCATCACTTTAGGATGATTGGCATCGTAGCGTGCTTTCAAGCCATTCGCTTTTTGCTCTTCACGAATTTCTTCTAGCAGCTCTTTGGGGGCATAACACTTGTAGGCTTTGTCTTCTGCCAACAGCTGATCAACAAGCTCGTTATAGCGATCAAAGCGTTTCGTTTGGTAGTACGGCCCTTCATCCCAATCAAGGCCCAGCCACTTCATGCCTTCTAGAATGGCATCAATAGCTTCTTGGGTTGAACGTTCGATATCTGTATCTTCAATACGCAACACAAATTGACCACCTTGGCTGCGTGCTGCCAGCCAAGAGTAAAGTGCGGTACGCGCGCCACCAACATGCAAAAAGCCGGTTGGGCTGGGGGCAAAGCGGGTTTTAATCGTCATTAGGATCCCTATCCCAGTGCTGAGAATAATATGTAACGGTTAGTTTACCAGTACAGGTAAATTCCACAATCCGGCCATGCCCAGACACGGAACATGGCCATGTAAACTATTGCGCCTGTGCGCGGTTATTCGCTTACACGGCGAAGCGCACAGCGTGATGGGTACAAGCTACTGATTGAGTATGGCAATCATCTGCTCTTCATCGAGCACAGTAACGCCCAAATCTTGCGCTTTGGTCAGTTTGGAGCCTGCCGCCTCTCCCGCCACTAACATGTCGGTTTTTGCCGAGACACTGCCGGTTACTTTTGCGCCCAACGCCTGTAGCGCCGCTTTGGCATCACTGCGAGACATTTGCGATAAGGTGCCAGTCAGGACAATGGTTTTACCGGCTAACGGTTGCGCATCTGGCTCAGAAGGCGCACTGATTTCCGGCCAGTGGATCCCAGTATCCAGCAAGGCTTCTAGCACACTTTGGTTGTGCGGCTCGGCAAAGAAGCGGACGATGTGACCCGCGACGATCGCACCGACATCCGGCACGTTAATGAGTGCGTCTTCATCGGCCGCGCGCAACGCCTCAAGGGTGTGAAAATGCAAAGCGAGATTTTGCGCAGTTGCCTCGCCTACCTCACGAATCCCCAAGGCATAAATAAAGCGTGGCAAGGTGGTGGCTTTGGCTTTTTCCAATGCATCAACCAAGTTTTGGGCTGACTTTGGCCCCATTCTATCTAGCTGCGTCACCCGACCTGGCGTCAAGGTAAAGAGATCAGCGGGGGTTTCTATCAGCTCTTTTTCGATTAGCTGCTCGACGATTTTATCGCCCAAACCGTCAATATCCATTGCCTTACGTGACGCAAAGTGTTTGATCGCTTCTTTGCGCTGCGCCAGACAAATCAAACCACCGGTGCATCGTGCCACTGCTTCTCCCTCGATGCGAGTGACCGCTGAATCACAAACGGGGCACGCATCGGGAAACACAATCGGTTTCGCCTGCTCAGGGCGTCGACTTTCCACCACACCCACCACTTGCGGGATCACATCACCGGCACGGCGGATCACCACGGTGTCACCAATATGAACGCCTAATCGTTCGATTTCATCACCGTTGTGCAAGGTGGCGTTACTGACCGTCACGCCGCCTACAAATACCGGCTCAAGCTTAGCGACGGGCGTAATCGCCCCGGTACGGCCCACTTGGAATTCCACATCGTTAAGGGTGGTGATTTCTTCTTGCGCCGGGAATTTGTAAGCAATGGCCCAACGCGGTGCCCGCGCCACAAAACCTAATCGTTCTTGGCTGGTAATGCTATCAACCTTGATCACCACCCCATCAATTTCGTAGGGCAGCGCATCACGACGCGCCATAATGTCTTGGTAATAGGCTTTCACGCCGTCTAACCCTTCCACCCGTTTCACTTCCGGACTGAGCGCTAGACCCCATTTTTTCAGCTTTTGTAAGCGCTCACTTTGCCCTTGCCCAAACGGGGTCGACATGACACCCACCGCATAGGCATAGAAACTCAATGGTCGGTTGGCGGCAATTTTGGGGTCAAGTTGACGCAGGCTGCCTGCCGCCGCATTGCGCGGATTGGCAAAGGTTTTATCGCCTCGTTTCAATGCCGCTTCGTTGAGTGCTTCAAAGCCCGCTTTCGGCATGAAGACTTCACCGCGCACTTCGAGCCGCGTTGGCCAATCCCCTTTTTGTAGCGTGAGGGGAACATTGCGAATGGTTTTGACGTTGTGGGTGATGTTCTCGCCGGTAGTGCCATCTCCCCGCGTCGCCGCTTGCACCAGCTCACCGTTTTCATAAATCAGGCTCACCGCTAAGCCATCGAGCTTGGGTTCACAGGTGTAGGTCACCGCTTGCTCAGCGTCTAGCGATAGGCGCTCTTTCAAACGACGTTCAAACGCATCCAAATCAGCGGGTTCAAAGGCATTATCAAGTGACAGCATCGCCAGCTCGTGAGTCACGGTTTCAAATGCACTCAGGGGCGCGCCCCCTACCCGTTGGCTTGGCGAGTCACTGGTTACCCATTCGGGATGCTCGGCCTCGATGGCCAATAGGGTTTGCATCAGGCGGTCGTATTCAGCGTCGGGCAGCTCTGGGCTGTCTTCTACATAGTAGCGATAGGCATGATAGTTGAGCTGATACTTTAAATCATCGAGTTGTTGTTTGGTGTAAGCCATGTTTGATTCGTCGTCTGAGCAGAGTCGGTTGCGGGCAAGTATATCTGTAAATCACATACAGCGGGAGCCATGTCCCGCTGTATGCTTAAACCGTGGTCGCGTTAGCGCAGGCTATTTGGCCATGAAGGCTTTGACGCGCTCGCGATATTCATCCAATCGTGATGGCGTCATCATCGTGCGTGAGTCATCCAGCACTAATCCACCTAACTCATCCGCGATTTGCTGGGCCGTTTGCAGCATAAGCTTAAAGTTTTGCTCTGGCTCACCGTAACACGGCAGCGTCATAAAAAAGCTAATGCCAGGCGTTTCAAAGCTTTCGCTATGACTGACATCGAACGTACCGGGTTTGACCATATTGGCCACACTGAACAAGACTTTTCCGCTCCCCGATAGATCAGAGTGACGGTGATAAATGCCCATATCACCAAAACGGAGGCCATATTGCTCAAGGGTCGGGATCAGCTCAAGACCACTGAACACGTCGCTATTGTTCGCATGCACATGCAACACAAGTACTTCGGTCTCATCCGCGGGTTCATCTGCCTTTGGTGGTTCATCACTGGGTTGCGGCTCGCCCTGTTCAGCCGTCTCTGTATCACCTTGATGCACGCTTGGCGCAGGCTCTGATGGCTCATCATCGGCCACCGTAGCGTGTGCCTGCGGCGCCTCTGGTTCTTCGTGAGCTTGACCGGTTACGTGCGGAGTGGCGGCTGAAAGCGAAGGCTCATCATCAGTCGCAGACATTGAAGGATACAGGGTCTGTTCAGATTCAGACACGGTGCCAGTTTGCCCTGCGAATAATGGATCCACTTCAGGTTTATCACCAAAGTTCATCGCGGGCTCTTGGCGCGCAGGCTTATCGCTCTCGCTTTTAGCGCGACTGACAACTCTGACGGCACCAATACCATCTTGGTCAAACTTTTGTTCGTCACTGTCGTCATCCAGTTTTCCCAACGGCTTTTCACCAAACTTGGTCGTCTTTTCTTTCTTGTTTGTCCAGAGGCCATGCAAAAGCAAAGCTGCGATTGCTAGTGCTCCCAACACAATCAGTACAAGGCGCAATTCCTGCATCATCGATTCTCAAATCTATCTATGTTCAGCGTTTTGATTCGCTTATGTCACAACGCCAACCAGTTTGCAAAGGTTTGTGTGATCATAAGCGGGGCCCGTTGGCTGACGCAATGCGTTAATGGTCAACTTAGTTAACTGTATCAAAAGTTGGGGAGAATTTAACGAATCAAGACACACAAATCGTTAAACTTTCCCATTATTGGGTCGTTGTCATCGCAAGGATTCCCCCCGTAATATAGCGCACATCGTTATTTTTGTATCGACCGCATGCATGCGGATTGTTGTGACCTACATTGTTCTCAAGGAGATATCATGGCGAATAATGCTCGCCCCCGTCCCCAAAGTGGTGCTGGCTACCTGTTCCAAGGCTTTTCTCTGATGATGGCCCCCGGCTTACGCCGGTTTGTGATCATTCCTATTTTGATCAATGTGTTGCTGCTTGGCGGCGCGTTCATCTATTTGCTTTCACAAGTTGGTGACTGGATCGATCATTGGATGGCCAGCCTGCCTGAGTGGTTGTCCTGGCTCTCTTTTTTGATTTGGCCTTTGGTGGTGGTTGCTATCTTGGTCGTGTTCTCCTATGTGTTCAGCACGTTGGCCAACTGGATAGCGGCGCCGTTCAATGGTCTATTGGCCGAACACGTGGAGGCAAAGCTGTCGGGAACGCGTGCGCCTGATGATGGCTTGGCTGGCATCATTAAAGATATCCCGCGGGTGATGAAACGAGAATGGCAAAAGCTCGCTTACTACATCCCCAGAGCAATAGGTTTTTTGTTACTGCTGTGGATACCAGCGGTCGGACAAACTGTGGGGCCAGTGATCTGGTTTTTGTTTAGCGCGTGGATGATGGCGATTCAATACTGTGATTACCCGTTTGACAATCACAAGGTATCGTTTCCCGCCATGCGCCAGACCTTAAATCAACAGCGGGGCGCATCGCTTGGCTTTGGCGCCGTGGTGATGCTATTTACCATGACCCCTTTTCTCAATCTACTGGTGATGCCTGCGGCCGTATGCGGCGCGACCGCCATGTGGGTGGATAAGCACAAAGCGTCATTGGGACGCAATTAGTCTGTGATCGTCTACGCGAACGCTCACATCATCGGTGTGGGCTTTTTTCGGTTAACCAATCAGTTATTGGTTAATGTCACAATAAGATATAACCAACCGATCCTTTCAAAACCAAGCAGCAGAGATATGCTTGGAGTGTGATTAAAATCGGTGTCATGAAGGAACGATACAATGGGCAAGATTTACGAAGACAATACACAAACCATCGGAAACACACCGCTAGTTCGCCTAAACCGCGTGGCGAAGCCAAACGTGTTAGCCAAAGTTGAAGCACGCAACCCAAGCTTCAGCGTCAAGTGCCGTATCGGCGCCAATATGATCTGGGACGCAGAGAAAAAAGGCACCCTCAAACCCGGTATCGAATTGATTGAGCCAACCAGTGGTAACACGGGGATCGCACTCGCTTATGTCGCGGCGGCACGTGGTTATAAGCTGACCCTTACCATGCCGGAGTCAATGAGCCTTGAGCGTCGTAAACTGCTTAAAGCCATGGGCGCGAAGCTGGTGCTCACCGAAGCGCCAAAAGGCATGAAAGGGGCGATTGCCAAAGCCGAAGAAATCATGGCAGCAGAGCCAGGCAAATACCTGATGCTGCAACAGTTTGATAACCCCGCCAACCCTGAGATCCATGAAAAAACCACAGGGCCTGAAATCTGGGAAGACACCGACGGTGAAATCGATGTATTTGTTGCCGGTGTTGGCACAGGTGGCACCCTAACCGGTGTTAGCCGCTACATCAAAAACACCAAAGGCAAAGCCATCACCACGGTCGCGGTCGAACCCGCTGAATCGCCAGTGATTGCACAAACGATCGCGGGCCAAGACGTGCAGCCTGCCCCTCACAAAATTCAAGGTATTGGCGCGGGCTTTGTGCCAAAAAACTTGGATGTCACGCTTGTTGACCAGGTGGTCTCTGTCAGCTCAGACGAAGCCATTGCGATGGCTCGCCGTTTGATGGAAGAAGAAGGCATCTTGGGCGGGATTTCTTCAGGTGCAGCCGTGGTTGCGGCAAACAAAATTGCTGAGCTTCCCGAGTTCGCAAATAAGAAGATCGTCACAATTTTGCCAAGTGCAGCAGAGCGTTATCTCAGCTCGCCACTGTTTGCTGGGATGTTCACCGAGCTGGAAACCGAGCAGTAACAGCAGGTTAGCCAACCAGCCTCCATAACCCCCTATTCGCAAAGGCCCAAATTGGGCCTTTTTTGTTTGATTTTTATATTAAGCTTTAGTAAAACACGTCTGCCTTTTTATTTTCCGCATCAAAATAAAAGCCCTCGCGCCTAATGAGTGGAAGGTCAAAAATGGCAAAAAGATGACACGAAATTGACATGGATTAAGCTATCGGGTCGATTTCTTGGTTAGGTTAGCGTCAACGGATAGCGAAGTCGCCCGTTAGCGGTTAAGCTAACCTTATATTTAATACATAGATTTAAAAAAATAGAGAAACGGGGTGAATCATGTATCAGAAGCAAGTTGAGATTACTGCAGAAAACGGCCTACACACTCGTCCAGCGGCGCAGTTCGTCAAAGAAGCGAAAAGCTACGACGCTGACATCACTGTTGAATCTAACGGTAAGAGCGCGAGCGCAAAAAGCCTATTTAAACTTCAAACCCTTGGCTTGACCAAAGGCACTAAGGTGACTATCTCTGCTGAAGGTGCGCAAGCACAACAGGCCGTTGATCACCTAGTAAAACTGATGGACGAGCTGGAGTAATCCGGCTCTTTTTCTATCGGTTTTAAGTTGGATAAACGTAAGGTAAAGCTATGATTTCAGGCATCCTGGCATCACCTGGTATTGCTTTTGGTAAAGCACTGCTGCTGCAAGAAGAAGACGTTGTTATCAATAAAGATAAGATTGCTGCGTCTCAAATCGACAAAGAAATTCAGCGCGTATTGGATGCTCGCGAACAGTCTAAGACGCAACTTGAAGCGATCAAAGACAAAGCAAGGGAGACCTTTGGCGAAGAGAAAGAAGCTATCTTCGAAGGTCACATCATGCTGCTTGAAGATGAAGAGCTCGAAGAAGAGATCGTCAGCTTCATTAAGTCAAACCTAGCAACCGCTGATCACGCAATCTACAGCGTTATCGAAGAACAAGCGGTGACGCTTGAGTCACTCGACGACGATTATCTGAAAGAGCGTGCCGCGGATATCCGTGATATCGGTTCACGCTTCGTCAAAAACGCACTTGGCATCAACATGGTGTCGTTGAGCGCTATCAACGAAGAAGTGATCCTGGTTGCAAACGATCTGACGCCTTCAGAAACAGCACAGGTTGACCTGAATTATGTGCTTGGTTTCATCACCGACATTGGTGGTCGCACTTCACACTCTTCAATCATGGCGCGCTCGCTTGAGCTACCAGCGATTGTAGGCACCAATGATGCAACCAGCAAAGTAAAAAACGGCGACATGCTGGTGCTTGATGCGATTAACAACCAAATCGTTATCAACCCATCAGACCAAGAGCTCAGCAAGTTCAAAGCGATTCGCGATCAACATATCGCCGAAAAAGCGGAACTGGCTAAGCTTAAAGATCTGCCAGCCATCACGCTGGACGGTCACCAAGTCGAAGTGTGCGGTAACGTAGGTACAGTCAAAGACTGTGACGGCGTGAACCGTAACGGCGGTGAAGGTATCGGTCTTTATCGCACCGAATTCCTGTTTATGGATCGCGACTCGCTTCCTACCGAAGAAGAGCAATACCAAGCTTATAAAGCGGTAGCGAAAGCGATTGATGGTCACCCAGTGATCATCCGCACCATGGATATCGGCGGTGACAAAGATCTGCCTTATATGGACTTGCCGGAAGAAATGAACCCATTCTTGGGTTGGCGTGCAGTCCGTATTAGCCTCGATCGTCGCGAAATTCTCCGCGATCAGCTTCGTGCCATTCTTCGCGCATCGGCACACGGTAAAATCCGTGTGATGTTCCCGATGATTATTTCTGTGGAGGAAATCCGAGAGCTGAAAGAAGCGATCGAGACCTATAAAGCAGAACTGCGCCAAGAAGGTCACGACTTCGACGCCGATCTGGAAATCGGTGTGATGGTTGAGACGCCAGCCGCGGCTGCGATCGCTCACCACCTCGCAAAAGAAGTGGAATTCTTCAGCATTGGCACCAACGATTTGACCCAGTACACCTTGGCGGTCGATCGTGGTAACGAGCTGATTTCGCACCTGTATAACCCACTGTCTCCTGCTGTATTGACGGTTATCAAGCAAGTGATTGATGCCTCACATGCGGAAGGTAAATGGACGGGTATGTGCGGAGAGCTTGCAGGTGACGAGAAAGCAACGTTACTATTGATGGGAATGGGTTTGGATGAGTTTAGTATGAGTGCCATCTCTATCCCTCGCATCAAGAAGATTATCCGTAATGCCAACTTTGCTGATGTGAAAGCGATGGCCGACAAAGCACTCACTCTGCCAACTGCGGCAGAAATCGAGGCCTATGTCGAAAAATTTATTGCGGAAAAAACCGCTTGCTAATATACAATCAGCAAAGAATCACTGCTTAGGAGCAACACTATGGGTCTGTTCGACAAACTGAAGAAGTTGGTGTCTGAAGACAGCAACGACGCTAGTGCCATTGAAATTATCGCCCCATTGTCGGGTGAGATCGTCAACATCGAAGACGTGCCTGACGTTGTGTTTGCTGAGAAAATCGTCGGTGATGGTGTTGCGATTAAACCATCGGGCGACAAGATGGTTGCGCCGGTAAACGGCACAATCGGTAAGATTTTCGAAACCAACCACGCTTTTTCAATTGAGTCTGATGACGGCGTAGAGCTGTTCGTGCACTTTGGCATCGACACTGTCGAGCTAAAAGGCGAAGGCTTTAAGCGCATTGCGGAAGAAGGTCAAACGGTGAAAGCCGGTGATACCGTGATCGAATTTGATTTAGGCATGCTCGAAGAGAAAGCCAAATCAACGCTAACGCCGGTTGTTATCTCTAACATGGACGAAATCAAAGAGCTGACTAAGCTCTCTGGTGCCGTCACTGTGGGTGAAACATCTGTATTGCGCGTTACTAAGTAATTAGGTTTACTTAGTGAGGAAAAAACGCAGCCTCGTGCTGCGTTTTTTTATGCCCGGCCGAGTTTGCCCAGTTTATGTGAACTGATAAAAAAAGCGCTTTACGCGCTGGCTTCTCAGCCAATAAAGGCTTGCCCACACTAACCAAAGCCCGTGCAAGGCAAGCAACCAATCAAACCGTCCCCCCGTCATCGTGAGCGTATGCACCACTTGATAGGCTTCCCACGTCCACAATAGCCACACCCACCAATAACCTAAGTGCCAATGCTGTGTTAACCATTCAGGCGCCTTGTCGCAGTTCCCCACCAACAGTAATAGCCCAAGCGGCACCAGGCCAATCCCTAAACTGAGATAAAACGCAGCGGTGTCCGGATAAACCAGCGCAAGCAGCTCGCTGCCCTGCTCTCGGCTGACACCGGCCATCGCCAGTAGCCACCATGCGCGACTTAACAGTAGCAGGCACAGTACGGCGATCTGGGGGGCCTTGATATACCCTTTGTCGTCGAAATGATGAAACGTGTCCATAAGATTTTTGATTGAGAAGTCACGCATTTACCATGGCGACATGCGATAAAAACTGCAAGCGCAAAAGCAAAATTTGTTATCCTAGGGACGAGCCATTTATTTAGCGTTACATGGAGCCCTCATGGCCAAAACAAAAGCCAAAGCAACGATTTCGCCAGAGACGCAACAAGACGCCATGCGCGTTGCCAAAGCCACGCAAAAGCCTGGACAAACCAAGGCTCAGACGAAACTGATTGCTCAAGGGATTGAGAAAGGGATTGCGCAGTACAAAAAAGAACAAAAAGCAAAGGCGCGGGCGCAGGACAAAGCGCGCAAGAAACAGCAAAAACCGACACCGGCTGTCGACCAACTCAGCGAGCCTGCCTCTTCACCGCAGCCTACTGCACAAGATAAAGGGCACAGCCGTTTACCTTGGCTTTTACTCGTCGTAAGCTGGATAGGGTTTATTGGTTACACGCTCGTGGGGGCATAATGGGAAAAAATCTGCTCGGCCTCATTGTACTTTTTACACTGTTCGGCTGCTCGAAAGGAGGCCCCATGGCAAAACAACCGCCTGTCACTGCCTGTGGTGACAGCCCTAATTGTGTTTCAACAGAAGACACGCGCGCGACATTTCAGTTAGCGCCCTTGCCGCTGGCTAACACCGATGTTGCCTTGGCGACCATTGTTGAGAAAATTGCCTCAATGCCAGGTGCTCAAGTGGTTGCAGCCCAAGAAAACTACGCACACTTACGCTTCACCACCCGGGTGCTGCGCTTTGTCGATGATGTTGAAGTCTCACTCAGTGATAACCAGCTCGCGCTTCGCTCTGCCTCTCGTATTGGCTATTACGACTTTGGCGCAAACCGTCGGCGTGCTGATGCCATTCGACGCACACTGGTCGAGGCGAAACTGGTCCGTCGTCCCTCAGGCGATCACTAGTTGATATACGAGCGAATGTCTCGCTTTTTATCCTCGACCCAATCGCGACGAAACGGGCCCCAGTCTTTTAGCTGGTAATAACCATCGTTATGGCGCTTGCCATCTTGGATAAATGTCATATCAATGCCTAGCCCTGACAAAGATTTGAGCACATCCTGGATAGTGCGGCGCGGCCAGCCTGTTGCCTCAATCAAACGCGGAACATTTGGGCGCTCCATCTCTTCTACCAGTGCGGCGAGATACAAGCGCCGAGCGAATACCGGGTTGAGTTCCATACGAACCTCCAACAATTACGAATGATCCCATTATTCATGGCGCCTGCTAAGAGGTTTTGCGTTTGATCAAAACGCCATCAAATCGACGTGCTGCAGGCGCATTTACCCACGCATTTCACACGGTTTTGCGCCATCACATGGCGTACATCCCTGCCGCGCCAAGTATTGCGTTCATTAACCAGTGGTGTCACTCTTAAACCTTTGCCAACAATCACGATAAGACCATGACAACTGTATTTGGGATTAAAAACTGCGACACCCTAAAAAAAGCCCTAAAGTGGTTGGATAACCAAGGTATCGACTACCAATATCACGACTACCGGAAAGATGGCTTAGACGCACAAATGCTGCAAACTTTCGTTGCCGAACTGGGCTGGGAAGCGTTAATCAACAAACGTGGCACCACCTACCGCCAACTAAGCGATGAGCAAAAAGCCCATTTAGACCAAGCCAGCGCTATCGCAATCATGCTCGACAACCCAGCGATCATTAAACGCCCATTGCTCGTACACAAAGGTAGCTATTACCTCGGCTTTAAAGAGAACCAATACGCTGATATTTTCGCGTAATGTGATAGTCGATTCATTTTTGTTGTAAGGAAACCCCGATGACTGACTCTGCCACGCTGGCTTTAGCGAAAGATCTGATAAACCGAGAATCGGTCACGCCGGAAGATGCCGGCTGCCAAGATCAAATGATTGCGCGGTTAGAAGCCTTGGGCTTCACCATTGAGACCATGGTGTTTGAAGATACTACTAACCTTTGGGCCAGACGGGGGACGGAAGGCCCTCTGTTTGCTTTTGCCGGCCACACTGACGTGGTTCCCTCAGGGCCGCGCGAACAATGGCATACACCGCCGTTTGAAGCGACAGTGATTGACGATCACCTCCATGGGCGTGGCGCCGCGGATATGAAAGGCTCATTGGCCGCCATGGTTGTCGCGGTTGAGCGTTTTATTGCCCAGCACCCTGACCACTCTGGCTCTCTCGCGTTTTTAATCACCTCAGATGAAGAAGGCCCGTTTATTAACGGCACTACCCGCGTCGTCGATACCCTAATGGCGCGCGGCGAGAAGATCGATATGTGTATTGTTGGCGAACCGTCTAGCACACACCATGTCGGTGATGTGGTGAAAAACGGCCGTCGCGGGTCCATCACCGGGGATCTCTACGTCAAAGGGACACAAGGCCATGTCGCCTATCCGCATCTTGCCAACAACCCAGTGCATCAGGCGATGCCAGCGCTCACCGAGCTTGCGCAAACACTCTGGGACAAAGGCAATGCGTTTTTTCCCCCCACAAGCTTCCAAATCCCCAATATCGAGGCTGGCACAGGCGCGGCCAATGTCATCCCAGGGGAATGCCATGCGCAGTTTAACTTCCGCTTCAGCACAGAGCTGGACAGTGAAACCATCAAAGAGCGGGTTTACTCGATTTTAGACGCCCATGGGCTCGACTATACCCTTGAGTGGACGCATAGTGGTGACCCTTTCTTAACCGATAAAGGTACGTTATTGGACGCGGTGGTGGCGGCGGTGGAAGAGGTGAATCATCAAACACCGGAACTGCTGACCACTGGCGGCACCTCCGACGGACGTTTTATTGCGCAAATGGGTGCGCAAGTGATTGAGCTGGGCCCGGTGAATGCCACTATCCACAAGGTGAATGAATGTGTCAGTATCCCGGATTTAGAAAAGCTGACGGACATGTATCAAAAGGTGTTGGAGAAAGCACTCCCTTGACCCCAACGTCCGCACAGCTCACTGGCCAAGACGGCTCAGTGCTCGCACCGATCAACAACCAACCTAATGCACCATGCTTGCATCAGGCTGTACTGGCTGATTTTGCCGCCTTACAACAGGCGGCATCACAAGCGGGCTTTACCCTAATGGTCGCCAGCGGCTATCGCTCGTTTGCCCGTCAGTTGGCTATCTGGAATGGTAAATTTAATGGCGAAAAACCGGTGCTAGATGCCGACAGCCAGCCACTGGATATCACGCAACTGTCTGATGATGCGCGCGTCAAGGCAATATTGCGTTGGTCAGCTTTGCCTGGGGCAAGCCGCCATCATTGGGGAACAGATTTAGACGTGTATGACAAGCGTGCACTGGCTCCACATCAAAGGTTGGCGCTCACCCCACCGGAATATGATGATGGCCCTCAGGCCGCGTTTTCTCAGTGGCTTAAAACCCACGCCCCGCAATGGGGGTTCTTCCTTCCTTATGCCGAGGATAAGGGCGGTGTTGCGAGGGAGCCTTGGCATATCAGCCATATCGCCACCAGCGCCACCCTTTTGTCAGCATTTAGCCAAGACATGCTTGCCAACGCGATCGGCAATGCGCCTATTTGTGGTAAACGTACTATTCTTGACCAATTGGATTGGATATATTCAACCTACGTCACCAATCTTTGCGAGGTGGAACAATGGAATGGCTAACCAACCCTTATGTCATTATTGCCATCGTGGTTGCCGTGGTGGTCAGTAATATCATGGCACTCAAGTACACCGCCAACGCAAAGTTTGGCCTTAAGTACAAAGAGAAGCCGGATAAACAGTCGTCATCCAAAGAAAGCGATGCGGGGAATGATCAAGCGCAATCAGACGAGCATAAAGAGTAAATAGCGCCATATTGATGGCGCTATTTTTCGCGCGCAAAAAGCAAACGTTTGCTTTTTAAAACCAAAAATTACAAGGTAAGGCCGATACGCTTTGCCACCTCGATGTAAGCATCCACAACACCACCTAGGCCTTGACGGAAACGGTCTTTATCCAGTTTTTCTCGGGTATTGGCATCCCACAATCGGCAACCGTCAGGACTAAACTCGTCACCCAGAACAATATTACCTTGATGATCAACACCAAACTCAAGTTTATAATCGACCAACAACAGCTCTCCTTCCGCAAACAGCGCTTTGAGGACATCGTTCACCTTGTAGGTCAGTGATTTCATCGTCGCCAATTGCGCTTGCGTGGCGTAGCCCAAAGACTCACACAAGGATTCATTGACCATGGGATCGTGCAGCGCGTCGTTTTTTAAAAACAACTCAAAGGTGGGCGGCGTCAGTGTCGTCCCTTCCTCGACGCCAAGGCGACGGCAAAGTGAGCCGGCTGCAATGTTGCGCACCACACACTCTACAGGGATCATATCTAGCTTTTTCACCACACACTCGGTATCGGACAACAATTGGTCCATTTGGGTGGGGATGCCCGCCTGCTCAAGCTTTTGCATGATGAAGTGATTAAATTTGTTATTCACTTCGCCTTTTCGCTCAAGCTGCTCAACACGCTCGCCATCAAAAGCCGACGTGTCATTGCGAAAGTGCAGAACAAAGCGGTGCTCATCATCTGTGGCATAGACAGATTTTGCCTTACCGCGATACAACTCAGCACGTTTTTCCATTACCTATACTCTCCATTAGGCGCTAAAAGTAAGGGACGCTCACCGCGTCCCTATAAAATTACTCTGATGCTTGGTTCACTTGAGCAATGACCGCTTTGAGCGCTGGGCTCAGCGCTTCTAACGTCGCCTCATCGACAGGCTTACCATCGCTGTTGGTCACGTTAAGTGACGTGCGGTTGCCTAGATCGCCCAGCAACAAGGTATAGCTATTGTCCGGGAACGAAATCGGATCAACGCCAAGGGATTGCCAACGCTCATCATTTGGCGCGACGTGACGGGTTTTCACCGTGCCTTGCGACTGGTTACGACTTTCTACCGTGAACCCTAAAGGCTTGATGATAGCGGGCAGCTTTTCCCAAACCACATCATAAGGGGCGCGCGCGATGATGACCGGCAACCCACTGCGATCGGTACCAAAGCTAATCGGAATATCAGACTGGCGCTGCTCCGCCAAACGGCGCGCTTCGGCACGCAATGCCGCATCGTGACTCACCGTGATAAGGTTAGTCATCAGGGTGTTGTAGCGCTCACGCAACGCAGGGGTGAGCGGTTCATCGCTGGCTTTCGCACGCGAGTCAATCATATTCACCCCTAACGCAAAGCGGCGACCTTGCTCAAGGCGCGATAAACGGAAGCGTGCTTGATGGGCGCTGTCTTCTTTTTCCCAAGCAATCCAACCGGTTTCTACTTGGTCTGCCGTTTGCGACGACACTGGGATGGTCTGCTCGCTGACCAAACGCTCTACCGTTTGCCATACTTTATCGAGTTGCTTTTCATTGGCAACGGCAAGGGTGACGCCACGGCTATCACGTTGTATCCGTGCGCCCGGGATCAGATCCAGCACTTGGCGCGGCGGACGAATATCAACGTTCTGACCGACTTCACCATTAAAATCTTGTGTCGGGATCTGATAATTGGTGGAAAAATACGGCGCTTGATCCGGCAAGGTTTGCCATGGCGACAACGGGGTTGTTTGCAAATAGTCAAAGTCATCTTTGGCTTGACGGCGCTGCTCGACGCCACCACTGCAGGCCACCACACTGGTGGCCATGATGGCACATAGGCCGAGCTTAAATACTGGTTTCATTGACACTCCAACGGCTTAAACAGCACCTGCGACACGCAGTGCCTCACGAACATCTGGACGCAAGTGCTCGCTTAACTCAGTTAATGGCAGACGAAGGTGCCCATCCGCAATCAAGCCCATCTCACGGACTGCCCACTTCACAGGGATCGGATTGGCTTCGTCAAACAGGTGACGATGTAGGGGGATCAAGGTTTCGTTAATAGCATGCGCTTGCTCTGCTTCACCTGCGCGCGCCAGTTTGATCATTTTAGCCATTTGCGCAGCCGCCACATTATTGGTCACAGAGATAACGCCGTGCCCCCCGGCCAAGACAAAATCCAAGCCCGTTAAATCATCGCCACTGAATAAGAGGAAATCGTCGCCACAAAGTTCCCGGTGAATCGCCACTCGGCTTACATCAGCGGTGGCATCTTTCAGACCAATGATGTTGTCGAATGCCGCCAGTCGCGCTACTGTCTCAGGCTGAATATCGACCGCGGTACGCCCGGGAACATTATATAAAATCTGTGGCAGGTCCGTGGCTTCAGCAATGGCTTTGTAATGCTGGAACAAACCTTCCTGGGTCGGTTTGTTATAATAAGGGGTCACGCTTAGGCAGGCGGCCACACCTGAGCCAGCAAACATTTTGCTGAAAGTGATTGCTTCATGGGTGGCATTGGCGCCAGTTCCCGCAATAACCGGAATACGCCCGTTAGCAAATTCCAAGGTTTTCAGCACAACTTTAATGTGCTCATCCACGGTTACTGTCGACGACTCACCCGTCGTGCCCACTGCGACAATCGCATCAGTGCCCGATTGGATATGAAACTCGACCAGTTTTTCCAGGCTAACGTAATCAACTTCGCCGTGTGCATCCATTGGTGTGACGAGCGCCACAATGCTTCCAGAAACCATGTTCGTCTCCCTTATTAGTGATGCCTGCAATGTTACTTTTGGCGCTGGGCAAACACAAGAATAACCCTGCGTCTAGGCATGTCTTAATCGACATTTTTTCATCGATAGGTAATGTGTCTTATCGTTATAATCGAGGAAGGGATGAGTCTGCGTCAATGGGCAGTCAAATCCTGTCAAGTCAGTGATCCTATTATCAAAAACTTGCGTAATTGCGAACACCCTCTATCATCGTGAATTCGGTTTACCGACAAAAAGGAAACGCAGCGCATGCAAACAATCACCGAAGGCGCACAAGCGCCCGATTTTTCACTGCAAGATCAAAATGGCGACACCGTCACGCTTAGCCAATTCAAAGGCGACAAACGTGTTCTGGTTTATTTCTACCCAAAGGCGATGACACCGGGTTGTACAACGCAGGCCTGCTCGCTACGCGATACGAAAGCCGAGTTGGATGCACTTGACACCGTGGTGCTTGGCATAAGTCCCGATCCGGTGAAAAAACTGGCCCGTTTTGTTGAACGCGACGCACTTAACTTCACGCTGTTGAGCGATGAAGATCATGCCGTCGCCGATGCGTTCGGAGTCTGGGGACCGAAAAAATTCATGGGCAAAGAATACGATGGGATTCATCGTCTAAGCTTTTTGGTCGGCAAAGACGGTAAGATAGAACATGTGTTCAATAAGTTTAAAACCAAGGACCACCACCAAGTGGTGCTTGATTACTTAAACCAAGCGTAACGTCAGTCCACGTTGGCTTTGGCGACACGTTAGCTTTGGCGACACGTTAGCTTTGGCGACACGTTAGCTTTGGCGACAAAGCAGCCTACATGCTGCTGACTAAAAGCGCACGAACACCGTGCGCTTTTTTGTATGATTAGCCGACAGGCTTTGCCAACGCCTCAGGGTATCCGCGGCGTGTCGCAAGCTCGCAAGCGGTATCGATTATCTTCGCGGTGTTGGGGCGAGACAATGGCTGATAAGAGGTAGGAGATATCCAACCTGAATCTTCAAATTGCGTCAGTACTTTATTGATGGCCGTCAGCGCCGACGACGCTTTGACAATTTCCAAACGCGCATAACGTTCACCATCAAACGACACATCCGAGGCACGTAACGAAGGATCATCCCCGGGGATTTGCTGCGCACCACACAAGGGTTTGCCACCTACTTCGGCCTGTTTGAATGCCGGTAACCACTGGCCAAAGTGGTCAATCGCACGATCAGTGCGTTCACACACTTCTTGCCAGTCCCAGCCTTTATCGATGTTTTTCACATAACGTGCATCGACAGTCGGTTGCGCTGACTCCGCAGAGCTTTTCACTAAACCACGCTCAAACAAGGTGACGTCTTGAGTCATACCGTGCAGCTGGAAAAAACCATCCGGATAAGGGGTCAACTGCGCCATTCCCTGTGGGGTGCCCCGTTGACCGTGGACAATGATTTCCGGCCACTGATACTCAGTCCGTGTCCAATGCGCGATATACGCGGCTTTGTATTCGACCAAACGCTCGCGACCAAACCCGGCCATATCATCGATTGTCCCCGTGCGGAATCCGGCCGCATTGATAAGATAGTCAACGTCGGTGGTCTGTATCTGCCCTGACTGGTCTTGATAGGTTACCCGCCACCCTGACGAGATGGGCTGAGTATCCATCACTTTGTGATTGAAATTAAGCTGACAATGAGGCGCGTCGGCAAGGGTCAATTGCGCTTCCGCCGCCAAGCGAAACACGCTAAGCCCGTATTCTTGCACCAGGACCAGAGGGTATTTCATTGCACTTAAATCGAGCGATTGGGCCACGGGCCACATCCATCGATCGGCAGCATCGATCACGCTGTGGTAGTCTTGAGCGCGCAATGCTTCCAGTTCCTCTTGCTGATACAAACGGAAATAATCGCTCGGCTCACCCATGACTTTATTATCGCTATCGATCTCAACCAATTGCGCATAACGCTCACGCAGGGTTTCTAAACGTGCAATCACACTGTCTAATGAGCCTGGGTCTTGCTGAGGAACGGCAAGGACAGTCGGTCGACGATTGACCGAATGCGGATACATGCGCACCGTGGCCACCGACTGTTCGAGTAAGGTCAGGCATTGATCGAGCGAAATTTCACGATACAAATTGCCGCCCGCGTGCAGATGGCAAATCGGCGGCCCACTCACCAAGCCGGTGCCCGCCTCAAACACCTGGGTGTCCACCCCGCGCTGAGCCAAGCGCATTGCCGCTGTGGTTCCCGCAACACCGCCACCTATCACCGCGACGCGAAACTTTTCTACTTGCGTTTGTTCTTGCCTGTGTTGTGCCATGCCAACCCTGTTTTCATTACTACTTCTGTGGGCCAAACTGATCACGACGTGTCGATGTTTACCTGCCGCTCAGCCCCTTTTATTAGGGGCGTGAAAACAAGATGGATCACTCAATATCTGTCTTGGGATCGTCATCCAGCTCAATCACTGGCAGCGCTTGCCACACCGCTTTCACTAAGGTCGCCAATGGAATAGCAAAAAATACCCCCCAAAAGCCCCAGAGTCCACCGAAAACCAGTACGGCTATTATGATGGCGACTGGATGTAAATTCACCGCTTCTGAAAAAAGCACGGGGACGAGCACATTGCCATCTAGCGCTTGGATAACGCCATAGGCGATCATTACATACCAAAAACCAGGCTCAAGCCCCCACTGGAACAAGGCAACAATGGCTATCGGGACGGTGACAATCGCCGCGCCAATATAAGGCACCAAAACAGAGAAGCCCGTCGCCACACTGAGTAGGACCGCATAGCGAAGGTCTAACAGGCTAAAGGTCAAATAACTGGTCACCCCGACGATAATGATTTCAGTCACTTTGCCCCGGATGTAGTTGGAGATCTGCTGATTCATCTCATGGCCGACTCGAGAGGCAAGACGACGGTTGCGTGGTAACAAGCCTTTGAACATCGCCAACATTTGTGCTTTGTCCTTGAGCAAAAAGAACACCAGCAGGGGCACTAAAATCAGGTATACCGCCACCGCGACTAAGTTCACCAAAGACGCCAATGAACCTTTTACCAATGTTTCGCCAAGGTTGAGCACTTTATTTTGCAAGGTATCGACAAAGGTATTGACCATATGGGGATTGATCAGCTCTGGGTAGCGTTCTGGCAAACTCAGCATCAGTGCTTGCATGTTATTAAACATATTTGGCACATCGGCCACCAAGCTGACCCCCTGGTTCCATATGGTCGGCACCAACCCGAATAACGCCATCAAGGTTAAGCTAACAAACACAGTCAGTACCACCAGCACTGACAAAATGCGGGGCAAACCCAGCCGGCAGAGACGATTTACCGGCCAATCAAGTAGATAGGCCATCACGATCGCGACCAATAATGGGGCGAGCAAATTGCCAAAAAAGTAGATGGTAATAAAACCAAAAAGAAGGATCGCCACCAGGCTCACGGCATGTGGGTCAGAAAAACGTCGCCGATACCAGCGATGTAACATATCAAACATAAAAAGCCCGCTATTTCTTTGTGATGAGTAGCCGCGAAGCTGGCGTGTCTAACCACCTCATGCTGAAGCCTTCGCGTTTAAAATACTTGGGGATATCGTCTTTCGCCCCTTGATCACCGAGTAAAATCACCAATTGCTCACCTGACTGCAATAACGCGGCGGCGCGCTTTGCCAGCAATAGCGCCATTGGACAAACATGTTCTCGCAAATCAAGTGTTTGAGATTCCATTCTGGCTCACCGGTCGGTATTATCGTCAGTATTGTAATGGACATTAGATAGAACGCCAACGAAACCCTAACGGGTTTTATCGGTCTGTACCTAAGTACACCCTGCATTTAAAGGTCATCATACTTATGTCATCTCGCGCACTTGGCTCTCACAAAGGCAACAACGCTCGCCGCCTGCTCTGTTATGCACTAGCGGGGGTTTTAGCGAGCGCACCTGTGTCGGCACGTGTTGAGTCATATCAAAGTGACTTACCTGATATCGGTACCGCCGCCGTCAGTACCTTATCAGTTGCCAAAGAGAAAGAGTTTGGTGATGCCTACATGCGGATGCTAAGAGCCAGCAAGCCCATCATCAGCGATCCTCTACTCAACGAGTATATTAATGGCTTGGGCCATCGACTGGTGGCGAATGCCAACGATGTTCGCACACCCTTTCGTTTTATTTTAATCGATAATCAGGCAATCAACGCCTTTGCCTTTTTCGGTGGCTACGTGGCCATGCACTCTGGGCTGTTCCTCCATGCAAAAACGGAAAGCGAATTGGCATCGGTGATGGCCCACGAAATCGCCCATGTCACCCAGCGTCATCTTGCAAGAAGCATGGAGGAGCAAGCGCAAACCTCGCCGCTGACCGTCGCCGCCTTAGTGGGATCGTTGATGCTCGCGATTGCCTCTCCCGAAGCCGGGATTGCAGCGGCACACGCCGCGACAGCGGGCAGTATGCAAAACCAAATAAACTTCACCCGTCGCAATGAAGAAGAAGCCGATCGGATCGGCATTGAAACCCTCGCACGTGCTGATTTTGACGTGCAAGCCATGCCGCGATTTTTCTCACGATTGGCGGATGAGTACCGTTACGCCAGCCAAATGCCCGAGTACTTCAGCACCCACCCTTTACCGGCTTCACGGATCACTGACTCTCGCGCTCGTGCCCGCCAATACCCACAAAAACGGGTACCTGCCTCGCCCGATTATCAACTCGCGCGCGCCCGTATCGTCGCGCGATATAGCGGCATCGCCAGCCGCTCGGCGATGGATTGGTTTGAACGGCGTCATAAAGAGGCCTCGCCGGCCGAAAAGCAAAGCCTCAACTACGGGATGGCGTTGCTTGATATTGATGCCCGTCGTTTTGACGATGCGCGAGAAAAATTAACCCCACTTATCAAGGCGCAACCTAATAATCGATTTTTCCTTGATGCCATGACCGATTTAAACATCGGTGAGAAACAGTACGACAAGGCATTGACGCGCCTTGAAAACGCATTGAACCATCAACCTAATAACCGCGTATTATTGCTTAATCGTGCCTATACCCTCGTCAAAGCCAAGCGAGGAGGCGAGGCGATCTCCATGCTGGAGCGATATACACACCAGCATCCAGATGACAGCAACGGTTGGTTTTTGTTACAACAAGCGTACGAAAGTACCGGGACGCATCGAGACGGTGAGCTGGCCGCCCAAGGTGAGCGGTATGCCTTACGCGGACAATGGGACAAAGCCATTCGCAATTATACCCAAGCCGCCCAGATCGCAGAACTAGGTAGCTTGGCGCAGGCACGGTATGATGCGCGTCTTGATCAACTTCGTCGCCAACAAGCCCGCTTTAAAGCGCTTAGCGACCGTTAATTCACTCAAAAAGGATCATTGTTGTGACCGCTATAACCCTCTACCACAACCCCCGTTGTTCAAAAAGTCGTGAAACCCTCAAGTTGTTGGAGTCCAACGGTGTCACGCCGACCATCATCAAGTATCTCGACACCCCTTTGTCTGCTGAGGCGTTGACGATGTTAAAACAGCAACTCGGACTCAGCTCGTTTCGGGAGATGATGCGAACCAAAGAAGCAGACTATAAAGCGGCAAACTTGGGCGATGCCTCCGTGGACGAAGCGCAATTACTCGACGCCATGGTTAACAATCCCAAATTGATCGAACGTCCAATCGCCGTCAAGGGCGAAAAAGCGGTCATTGGTCGTCCACCTGAAAACGTCCTCACGCTAATAAAATGACGAAAGTATTAGTGCTCTACTACAGCCGCTCGGGGAATACACGCAAACTCGCCCAGCAAGTCGCCCGTGGTATCGAGGCGCAAGGCGCTGAAGCGGTATTGCGCACGGTGCCCGAGCTGCCCGCTTACCCTGATGGCCAAGTGCCAGACACAACCGCGAAAGACCCGTTTGTCACTCGGCAAGATTTGCTGGACTGTCATGGCCTAGCCCTCGGCAGTCCGGTGCGTTTTGGCAACATGGCCGCGCCTTTGAAGCAATTTATCGACAGTACCAGTGGGGAGTGGCTATCAGGCGCCCTGATCGATAAACCTGCAGCCGTGTTTGGCGCCGGATCAATGCTGCATGGCGGACAAGAAACCACCCTGCTCACCATGACAGTGCCACTGCTTCATCATGGTATGGTGTTGCTCGGTGTGCCACATAGCGAACGTGCGCTACATACCACGCAAGGTGGCGGCTCGCCTTATGGTGCGTCGAGTGTGGCAGAGCCGAACCTGCCTTTAATCGCAGACGAGAAACAAATCGCCAAAACCTTAGGTCAACGTCTTGCACGTTTTGCACAAACCTTTCACCACCACTTGGGACAATAGGATAGTACTGTGACTGACTCTCGGCTTGCATTAATGCGTAGGCTCTCGCTATTGAGTAACCTCGGCCTGATTGGTTGGGTAATAATCTGGCATGCGTCTTTATCGCCCCACCCACACCTCAATGCTTGGGCGGTAACGATCGGCTGGACCATCCCGCTGCTCCTTCCGCTACCGGGGATCTTGAAAGGAAAGGCCTTTACTCATGCGTGGGCGAACTTTATTTTGATGTTTTACTTTTTGCACGCATTGACCCTTATTTATGTCGATGAGGGGGAACGCTGGTTGGCCGCTATCGAGCTTGTCTTGGTCGCCTGTGCGTTCGCCAGCAATATCGTCTTCGCGCGTTGGATGGGAAAATCACAAGGGCTAAAACTGCCACGCCTGTCTCAAGTGGAACGCGAAGAGCGCCAACGCTTTGAGGGCAAAGATAACGCCTCGTCTGACTGATAACTGACCGTTATCCTCGCCCTTGGTATCTTAACCGCCTCGGCTAAGCCAAGCACCGTGCTTGGCTTACACCGGGTACGGGCGGCGAGAGAAATACCGGTGGCCACACTTGCTACAAGGCGCAATCACATCCACCCGGCTGTGGCGTGACTGGTGGTGGCACTGCTCACATTGCAATACGCCCAGCCCAACAATTTCACCCGCTTCATACACGCCATGGTGCTGAAGGTCGTCAAACACTTCACGCCACTCTAGCTGAGTGCGATCGGTGATTTCTGCCAGCTGTTCCCAAATAGAGTTGGCAATCAGATCGTTAAATACCTGACTGTCCATGTCTTCGCCTTGAGATTTGTCGTACTGCTCACCAAACGCTTTCACATCGCGCTTGAAGTAAGCCTCAATCAGCGCCCACTCATCTTTGGTAAGATCCGCAGCTGCTTTGAGATATTGATCAGACAACTCGACCCAGCGAGACAAAGCCTCTGGACTGTTTTCCAGTGCCTCTTTTACCCGCTCAATGATACTTTGTTGCGGTTCTTTCTCTTTATTCATGGTTCTGTCCTGATTCAAGTGTTGTTGCGGTCTCTGCCTTTCGTTATTCTATGACGATATTTCTCTTTCAGGTTTTACCTTTCTCACAGAATCTCGGAAGCCATCGATGCAAGAACAATATAGCCCGCAAGATATTGAACAAAAAGTTCAAGCCCATTGGGACGACAATAAAACCTTTGTGGCTCATGAAGACCCTAACAAAGAAAAATTCTACTGTCTTTCTATGTTCCCTTACCCCAGTGGCCGACTTCACATGGGGCATGTCCGTAATTATACCATCGGTGATGTGATCTCGCGTTATCAGCGCCTGCAAGGCAAGAATGTGATGCAACCTATTGGTTGGGACGCATTTGGTTTGCCGGCCGAAGGGGCCGCTATCAAAAACAAAACCGCCCCTGCACCTTGGACATATGAAAACATTGATTACATGAAAGGCCAGCTGAAAATGCTGGGCTTTGGTTACGACTGGGATCGCGAAATCGCAACCTGTAGCCCTGATTACTACCGCTGGGAGCAAGAATTCTTTACCACGCTTTATAAAAAAGGCTTGGTATACAAAAAAACCTCTTCAGTGAATTGGTGTCCACACGATCAAACCGTGTTGGCGAACGAGCAGGTGCATGAAGGCTGCTGCTGGCGCTGCGATACCCCGGTTGAGCAAAAAGAAATTCCACAGTGGTTTATCAAAATCACCGATTATGCAGAAGAGCTGCTGCAAGACATCGACAAACTGGATGGTTGGCCAGAGATGGTAAAAACCATGCAGCGCAACTGGATTGGCCGTTCAGAAGGCGTTGAGCTGACCTTCGATGTTGAGGGCGATCACCCTGCGCTGGGCGTCTACACCACCCGCCCTGATACCCTGATGGGGGTGACTTATGTCGGTATTGCCGCCGGTCACCCACTGGCCGATGCCGCGGCCAAGAACAACCCAGCCTTGGCGGAGTTTGTGCAAGAGTGCCGTAACACCAAGGTAGCGGAAGCTGAGCTGGCCACCATGGAGAAAAAAGGCATGGCGACGGGCTTGTACGCCACGCACCCATTAAACGGCCGCCGCGTACCTATCTTTGTCGCCAACTTCGTGTTGATGGATTATGGGACGGGCGCAGTCATGGCCGTGCCTGCACACGACCAACGCGATTTTGAATTTGCCAGCAAATATGGCCTCGATATTGAGCCTGTGATCCTGGATGAAAATGGCAACGCACCTGATTTGTCTGAGCAAGCACATACCGAAAAAGGCAAGCTATTTAACTCTGGTGAATTCGATGGCTTAGACTTTGATGCCGCGTTTGATGCGATTGCCGCTAAGCTTGAGTCTTTGGGTAAAGGGCAAAAAACGGTCAACTTCCGCTTACGTGACTGGGGCGTTTCTCGTCAGCGTTATTGGGGCGCGCCTATCCCAATGCTGAACACCGAAGACGGTGACGTGGTGCCTGTCCCGACGGATGAGCTGCCGGTTATCCTGCCAGAAGATGTAGTAATGGACGGGGTGCAAAGCCCGATTAAAGCTGACAAGCAATGGGCACAAACCCAGTATCAAGGCGAGCCTGCGCTGCGTGAAACCGACACCTTCGATACCTTTATGGAATCGTCTTGGTACTATGCTCGCTATTGCTCGCCGCAGGCCGATCAGATGCTCGACCCAAGCGCTGCCAACTATTGGCTGCCTGTCGATCAGTATATTGGTGGGATTGAGCACGCCTGTATGCACCTGCTTTACTCACGCTTCTTCCACAAGTTGCTGCGTGACGAAAACATGGTCGATAGCGATGAACCCTTCAAGCAACTGCTCTGTCAAGGCATGGTACTGGCTGATGCCTTCTACTATACCGATGACAAAGGCGTGCGCGTGTGGGTCTCGCCAACCGATGTCACCGTTGAGCGTGACAGCAAAGGGCAAATTGTTAATGCGGTAGACAGCCAAGGCAATGCGGTGACCCATGCGGGCATGACCAAGATGTCGAAGTCTAAAAACAACGGCATTGATCCGCAGCTTATGGTCGAGAAGTACGGGGCTGATACGGTGCGCCTGTTCATGATGTTCGCCGCGCCTGCGGATATGACGCTGGAGTGGCAAGAATCAGGGGTTGAAGGATCACACCGCTTCTTGCGTCGCGTCTGGAAACTGGTTTACGAGCACAGCCAACAAGGACCTGTCGTGGCACTGGATGCTAGCGCGCTCACCAATGAGCAAAAAGCGCTGCGCCGCGAGGTGCACAAAGCCATTGCGAAAGTCAGTGATGACATGGGGCGCCGTCAAACCTTTAACACCGCCATCGCGGCGATTATGGAGCTAATGAACCGATTGGTGAAAGCCCCACAACAAAGCGAACAAGACCGCGCGGTGCTCGACGAAGCCCTCAAAGCGGTGGTGCTAATGCTTTACCCCATTACCCCACATATCTGCTTTAGCCTATGGAATGCATTGGGTGAGAGCCACATTGATGACGCAGCGTGGCCAGAGGCAGATAAAGAAGCCATGGTTGAGGACGAAAAGCTGATTATCGTCCAAGTCAACGGTAAGCTACGCGCCAAGATCACCGTCGCCGCGGATGCGGAGAAAGACGCAGTGGAAGCCCAAGCGATGGCAGATGAAAACGTGGTGAAATTTACCGAAGGCAAAACCGTGCGCAAGGTGATTTATGTACCTGGCAAGCTGGTTAACATTGTTGCCAACTAACAAGGAGCGATGGAGTGAATCTGTTTAAGACAATGCTTCGCTCCCTGCTTGTCGCGATGGTCTGTTTGACCATCGCGTCTTGCGGGTTTGCCTTGCGTGGCAGCTACAACCTGCCCGATGAGGTTGATAAGGTGTCGTTAACGAGCTTTGACCCTTATGGTGAGCTCACCCGGCAAATGCGAAATGCCTTGCGTCAACACAAGGTCGATCTTGTCTCCCCTTCCAAGGACGTGGCCAATATCCACTTGCTCGGTGAAAGCAATAGCGAACAGACGTTATCGCTTTATCAAAACAGCCGCGTGGCGGAGAAAGAGTTTCGCTATGTCGCGCGCTATCGCGTCACCGTGCCTGATAAAGGCAGTTATACCTACAACACCACCTTAAGCCGTAATTTCCTAGATAACCCGCTGACAGCGCTGGCAAAATCGGTGGAAGAAGATAAGTTAGTCGCTGAGATGCGTACAGAAGCCACTCGGCAAATTATGCGTCAACTTTCCCAATTAAAAGGCGATATCGCCGAGTTTGAACGCCAACAGGCCGAACAAGCGGCAATGGAGAAGCTCGAGCAAGGTGAAACGCCAACAGAGCCCAACGTGATCATCGAAACGCGACAAACCGAGACGAATACCGCGCAATGATGAGAACCTATCCCGACCAATTGGCGCAGCAGCTCAATCAACCGCTGCGCCAAACTTACTTGGTCTTTGGCTCCGACCCATTACTCAAACTCGAAGCGCGTGACGCCATTACAAGCGCGGCACGCACCCAAGGTTTTGAAGAGCATCATAAATTTGTCATCGATGGGCAACTAGATTGGCAAGAGGTTATCGACTGCTGTCAAGCGCTTAGCTTGTTTGCTTCTCGGCAAATTATTGAACTTTCCTGCCCTGATAATGGCCTCACCAGCACGCAAGCCAAGCAGCTTACCGAGCTGGCCGCTTATCTGCATCCTGATATCCTCCTATTGGTGCAAGGGGAAAGACTCAACAAGAAGCAAGAAAGCGCTAAATGGTTTTCAGCGCTCGCCCAACACGGCTTATACGTGGTGTGCAATACCCCGGATGCCCGTCAACTCCCGCGTTTTATTGAGCAACGGTGTCGCCAGTTAGGGCTAAAGCCAGACCAACAAGCGCTACAGTTGTTAGCACAATGGCATGAAGGAAACCTATTGGCATTGGTACAAAGCCTGCACATTCTACAACTGCTCTATCCGGATGGCGCCTTAACCCTGCCACGCATAGAGAGTGCCCTGTCACGCCACCATCACTTTACACCCTTTCAGCTCACCGATGCGCTGCTAGCAGGAAAGGCACAACGCGCGCAACGGATACTTGAGCAACTGCATGCTGAAGGTGAAGAGCCCACTCTCCTTTTACGACTGATCCAAAAGGAGCTCAAACAGTTGTATACCATTCACGAGCAGGGGCAAAAAGGCAGGCCGCTGAATGCCATCTTTGACCAACTTCGTGTATGGCAAACACGTCGTCCCATGCTCACCGCCGCTCTCAATCGGCTCAACAAAGCCCGATTAACCGCACTGCTACGCCGCTTAGCACAGTTAGAGATCAGGCTAAAAACGGACTTTGGTAGCGACCCTTGGCCAGATCTGCATTATTTTTGTGCACTCATGTGCCAAGCGCCCGAACCACTCACGCCCTAGCGTGTCCAACGGGTTAGCAAATGGTATACTGGCCTAATAAGACCATCAGCAACACATAGAGGTTTTCTTTGCAAGCTAACGAGTTAAAACAGTTTGTGACCGATAAGGTCGATGAGTTAAAAGCCAGCGATATTGTGACTCTGGATGTACGCGACAAATCATGCATTACCGACTTTTTAGTGCTGTGCACCGGCAACTCTCGCCGTCATGTTGCCTCCATTGCCGAGCATGTGTGTGAACAGGCCCAAGCGGTCGATATCGACTCTCTCGGCACGGAAGGACAAGATGACAGCGAATGGGTTGTGGTCGATTTAGGTGACGTTATGGTGCATGTCATGCAAGAGGAGCAACGCCAACTCTACCAATTGGAAAAACTCTGGAACTAAACCATGAAAATCCAATTGATTGCGGTGGGTAATAAAATGCCCAAATGGGTGGAGCAAGGCTTTGAAGAATATCAACGCCGCTTTCCAAAAGACATGCCACTCGAGCTGGTAGAGGTACCTGCTGGCAAGCGGGGCAAAAATGCCGATATCACCCGTATCTTGCAAAAAGAAGGGGAAGCGATGTTGGCGGCCGTCAACCGTGGTAGCCGCATTGTGACACTCGATATTCCCGGCAAGCCTTGGGACACACCGCAATTGGCTAACCAGTTGGAAAAGTGGAAACTTGATGGCCGCGATGTCGCCATTTTGATCGGTGGGCCAGAGGGGCTAGCACCACAGTGTAAAGCGGCCGCGGAGCAAAGCTGGTCGCTATCGCCACTGACCCTCCCCCATCCGCTGGTACGCGTCATTATGGCCGAGAGCCTATATCGAGCGTGGAGCTTGACCACCAATCACCCGTATCATCGAGAATAAGCAAAGATGAAGCGCCAACGAGTTGAAATCCGAGACCACAGCGCCGAGGCGGCCTTGTTTGTGCGACGCGCTATCGTCTGCTTTGTCGGTATCATGGCGTTGGTTGGGGTGCTGCTAACCAACCTTTATCATATTCAGGTGACCGAACACCAAGACTACCAAACCCGCTCGAACGATAACCGCATTAAAGTCGTCCCGGTGGCGCCTAACCGTGGCCTCATTTATGACCGCAATGGGAAATTGCTGGCGGAAAACCGCCCCGTTTATCACTTAGAAGTGACGCCTGAGCAAGTCGATGATATGCCGGCAACCCTCGCCCAGCTAAAAGACTTACTCTCATTGACCGACAAAGACATTACGCGCTTTCAAAAAGAGCGTCGCCGCTCGCGACGTTTTAATGCCGTGGCATTGAAAACACAGCTCACCGATAAAGAAGTCGCGATTTTTTCCGCGCACCAGCATCAGTTTTCTGGGGTGGAAATCAAAGCCTACTTAAAGCGCCATTACCCTTACGGCGATGCACTGACCCATGTGCTCGGGTATGTCGCCAAAATCAATGATCGCGATATTGCCAAACTCAGGCAAAAAGGGGTGCTCAATAACTACAAAGCAACCCGTGATATTGGCAAGCTGGGGATAGAGAAATACTACGAATCAACACTGCATGGTAAAGCGGGCTACCAAGAAGTTGAGGTGAACAGCCGTGGCCGTGTAATACGTACGCTTAAATATGTGCCGCCGCAACCGGGTAAGGATCTGATTCTTAATCTCGACATTGACCTGCAACTTTACGTGCGCGGCATCCTCGGTGACCGACGAGGCGCGGTGGTGGTGGTCGACCCTGACACCTCGGGCGTCCTGGCGATGGTGTCAACGCCCAGCTACGATCCTAACTTATTTGTACATGGTATTTCCGGTACCCAATATCGGCAGTTGCTCAATGATAAAGATCGTCCCTTGGTGAATCGCGCCACCCTAGGCATTTACCCGCCAGCTTCCACAGTGAAGCCTTTCATTGCTGTCGCCGCGCTAGAAGAAGGCGTTATCACCACCAAGACCACGCGTAACGACCCTGGTTATTGGCGGATCCCTAACTCGGATACGCGCCCTTTCCGTGACTGGCTCCCTTGGGGGCACGGACGGGTAAATATCGTGCAGTCGATCGAGGAGTCAGTCGATACCTTCTTCTATCAAATCGCTTATGACATGGGGATCGATAAACTCTCTATGTGGATGGAAAAATTTGGCTTTGGCCAATACACAGGCATCGACATTCAAGAAGAAAGCAGCGCTAATATGCCTAACCGTGAATGGAAAATGAGTCGCTACCGTCAACCCTGGTATAAAGGTGACACAATTCCCGTCGGAATTGGGCAAGGTTATTGGACTGCCACCCCGATGCAAATCGTCAAAGCCTTGACCGTGCTGCTCAACCGTGGCGAAGTCAAAGCCCCAAAACTGTTAAACAAAACACGTGATGAACACGGCACCCACAAACCCGACGCCGAGCCGTTTCCACCGATTAAAGGGGTCGACGATAAGTATTGGGATGTCGGCCTCAAAGGTATGCAACTGGTTAACCACGGTCGCAAAGGGACCGCGCGTCGTTCATTCCGCTCGGCGGAGTATTTATCGGGCGGTAAGTCAGGCACCGCACAGGTTTTCGGGCTGGGTGAAGATGAAGAATATAACGCAGACGAAATTGCTGAACACCTGCGAGACCACGCACTTTTCATCGGCTTTGCCCCCTTTGAAAACCCGGAAGTCGCTGTCTCTATGGTACTGGAAAACGCAGGGGGTGGCTCGAGCAACGGGGGCCCCATTGCCCGCCGCATCTTCGACCATATCTTGTTAGAAGACAAAGAGACCAAAGAGGCCAAACAATGAGTTCACTAGCCCAAGTTAGCGCGAAACGCTCTTTGTTCGATCGCTTGCATCTCGACTTACCCATGCTCGTGGGCATTTTGTTACTGATGGGCTTCGGCCTAGTGGTGATGTATAGCGCCAGTGGCCAAAGCATGGCGATGATGGAGCGCCAGGCGATCCGCATGCTATTGGCACTTGCGGTCATGTTTGCCCTCGCCCAAGTGCCGCCGCGCCACTATGAGTTTTGGGCGCCCTATTTGTATGCCGTGGGGGTGGTGTTACTGGCGGCGGTTCTATTGGTTGGCGAAACCGCAAAGGGCGCGCAGCGCTGGCTTGATCTCGGAGTGGTCACCTTCCAACCCTCAGAGATCATTAAACTTGCGGTACCGCTCATGCTTGCCCGCTTTATTGGCAAAGATCCGCTCCCCCCCAAATTTACTCACTTGCTCATCGCCCTAGTGTTATTGTTTGTGCCCACCATTATGATTGCTAAGCAGCCAGATTTGGGTACCTCAATACTGATTGCCGCCTCTGGGGTGTTCGTGCTGTTTTTGGCCGGAATAAGCTGGAAAATTATCACAGCAGCGGTGATTGCGCTGGCCAGTTTTGTCCCTGTACTCTGGTTTTTCCTAATGCATGATTACCAGCGTACCCGCGTGCTGACCCTGTTTAACCCAGAGTCCGATCCCTTGGGCGCAGGCTATCACATCATTCAATCTAAAATTGCCATTGGCTCTGGTGGCTTAAGCGGCAAAGGCTGGCTACAAGGGACACAGTCTCAATTGGAGTTTCTCCCTGAGCGACACACAGACTTTATTTTCGCCGTTATCGCTGAAGAATGGGGGTTGATCGGTGTCTGTGTCTTGTTAGCCCTGTACCTCTTTTTGATCGGCCGAGGGCTAATGCTCGCCAGCCGCGCCCAAACGGCATTTGGCCGAATGATGGCTGGCAGTATCGTGTTAAGCTTTTTTGTTTATGTTTTTGTCAATATTGGCATGGTCAGCGGCATTCTTCCTGTGGTTGGGGTACCCTTACCACTTATCAGCTATGGCGGCACCTCAATGGTCACACTGATGGCCGGTTTTGGCATTCTGATGTCTATCCACACTCATCGTAAAATGTTATCCAGGGCATAAACATGCGAGCTATTATCGTTTCTAGCGCTATCGTCTTATTAAGTGCATGCAGCAGCCAGCAAGGTCGCTACGACATGCAAAGTGATAAAGCACCCGAGACGGTGCCACAAGTTATTCACGCAGAAAACGCCCAACCCAGGTATGAGCCTTACAGCCTCGCGGGTAACAAAGATTACACGTTAAATGGTCAGCGCTACCAAATCTTACGCGATCCAAAAGGCTACCAAGAGGCGGGCATTGCCTCCTGGTATGGGGAGAAGTTTCATGGCCATCGTACCTCCAATGGCGAGGTGTATGATATGTACTCCATGTCAGCCGCGCACAAAACCCTTCCCCTGCCCAGTTACGTGGAAGTCACCAACCAAAATAATGGTAAAAAGGCCATTGTGCGCGTCAATGACCGCGGGCCCTTTCACAATAAGCGCTTGATAGACCTGAGTTATGCCGCGGCCAAGAAGCTGGATGTATTAAAGACGGGGACAGCCCCCGTGTCACTGCGTCTACTCTCACCGAGTAAACCAGCGGATGACGAGTGGCATTCCGCTCGCCATCATGCCTATTATGTGCAATTGGCTGCCCTCTCTGATGGCCTAAAAGCCAATCAAAAAGCGGAACAATTGGCGAAGACCCATGGTCTACCTACACATATCGCCCGCCGTGATACCGTGTATCGTGTTCGCTTTGGTCCTTTTTATGATCGAGACCAAGCGCAACAAGCGATGCGCACGGCAAAGCAGCATCAGTTGCCGGGGGCATTTATCGTCACCGAAGCACTTGTTAATGGCGACACATCTGTCACAAGTGCTAAAACAAGCAATCAATAAGTTAAAGAAATCGAGCCTGTCCCTCTATCCGCAATTTGGTATAGTGAGGGCACAGTATCGACATCGATAACCGACATAAGTACTAACAATGATGAATAAAACCGTTTTCCGCATGCGTACACTGCTTTCTGCAGCCTTATTCGCCTCTGCTACCGCTCAAGCCGCACCTGCTGTTGTCCCTGATGCGCCGCAAATTGCCGCCAAAGGCTACGTATTGATGGATTATCATTCTGGCGAGGTACTGGCTGAAAACAACGCCTATCAACGCCTTAATCCTGCCAGTTTGACGAAAATGATGACCAGTTACGTAATTGGTCAGGAAGTTGAGCGTGGCAATATCTCAATGGATGATGACGTCGTCATTAGTGAGAATGCGTGGGCCAAAAACTTTCCCGGCTCTTCGAAGATGTTCATCGAAGTGGGTACCACGGTGAAAGCGGCCGACCTCAATCGTGGCATTATCATCCAGTCAGGCAACGACGCCTGTGTAGCGATGGCTGAACATGTTGCGGGGTCAGAAGACGCCTTTGTCGACTTGATGAACCGCTGGGGCGAAACCCTAGGTATGGACAGTTCCCATTTTTCTAATGTTCACGGTTTGGACTCCAAAGATCTTTACACCACACCGTACGATATGGCGCTGCTCGGCCAAGCCCTGATTCGCGATGTGCCTGCGGAATATCGTATTTATAAAGAAAAAGCCTTCACTTACAACGGTATCACGCAATACAACCGCAACGGCTTGCTATGGGATAAAAGCTTGAACGTTGACGGTATCAAAACTGGCCACACCGACGGTGCAGGCTACAACTTGGTCACCTCAGCCACTGAAGGCGACATGCGTCTTATCTCGGTGGTGATGGGCACCAAGAGCGCCAACGCCCGCAAAGCAGAGAGCAAAAAACTCCTCAACTATGGTTTCCGCTTCTTCGAGACCGTGGCCCCCCATAAAGCCAACGAAACCTTTGTGACTGAGAAGGTCTGGATGGGTGATACAGACGAAGTCGCGCTCGGCGTCACTGAAGATACCTTTGTCACGCTTCCCCGTGGCAAGGCGCAAGATCTGAAAGCCAGTTTTGTCCTCGACAACACATTGGAAGCCCCGATCAGTAAAGGTGATGTCGTCGGTAAACTCTTCTATCAAGTGGATGATGAAGATGTGGCGGAATACCCGCTTGTCGCCCTAAACGATGTTGAAAAGGGCGGGCTTTTTAGTCGCTTAATAGATTACATCGTGATGATGTTTAAAAACCTCGTCGGTTAATCCCTCTCTGTGCCGCCCACCAACTTGGTGGGCGGCTTGTTTTCTCGCGCTTGGCAGATTAGTATTTCGCGTTAATCGTGATCAATCGCACAAACGCGTGCCTCTATCAGCCTGCAGTTGGGAGTTAACATGCAAGAGCAACCGAAATTAAAAGATCTATTGGAGTTTCCTTGCCAATTCACCTACAAGGTGGTGGGCCAGGCAAAACCTGAGCTACCCGATCATGTATTGACCGTGATCCAACGCCACGCGCCAGGCGACTATAGCCCAGCCGTCAAGCCCAGTGCCAAGGGTACCTATCACTCGGTGTCGATCACCATTAAGGCGACCTCCATTGAGCAAGTGGAAGTCCTCTATAAAGAGCTGGGTGAAATTGACATCGTCCGCATGGTGCTCTAATTCGAATACCCACACGACTGGCGGCTTTAAATCGCGCTGCCAGCCTCTATAATATCGCCACTGACAACAACATGGGAAATGGGTTTGCAGCACCAACTCGTTGTAAGGCACCTTGGCCGTCAACCGTATCTCCGCGTCTGGGAACAGATGCGCCACTTCACCGATCGGCGTGACGACAATACGCGTGATGAAGTTTGGCTGGTTGAGCATGATCCGGTTTTTACCCAAGGACAAGCGGGAAAAACGGAACATGTGTTGGTCCCAGGCGACATCCCTGTCGTACAATCAGATCGCGGCGGACAGGTGACGTATCATGGGCCAGGGCAACTCGTCGCCTATTTCCTGATTAACCTCAAACGTAAAAAAGTCGGTGTGCGAGCGCTCGTGAGCCATATTGAAGATCTTGTGGTGAACACACTAGCACACTTCCACGTTGACGCTTACGCCCGCCCAGATGCGCCCGGTGTTTACGTTAACGACGCAAAAATATGTTCTCTTGGGCTCCGTATCCGTCGCGGGTGCTCATTCCATGGACTGGCACTCAACATCAATATGGACTTATCACCGTTTCAGCGTATTAACCCATGTGGTTACGCTGGTATGGCCATGACGCAACTGAGCGATCAGGTTGGCAAAGTCACGCTCGAGGACGTTCAACCTGTGCTGGTAGACACTTTAACTCAACAGCTGACGTACTCTGAGGTTGAGTTTACAACGGAAAGCAGCGATTTATGAGCAAACCGATTCAGATGGAACGCGGTGTTAAGTACCGCGACGCCGACAAAATGGCGCTTATCCCGGTCAAAAATATGCCGACCGAGCAAAAAGAAGTGCTGCGCAAGCCTGATTGGATGAAGATCAAACTCCCAGCTGAGACTGCGCGTATTAAAGAAATTAAAGACGCGATGCGTAAAAACAATCTTCACTCCGTGTGTGAAGAGGCATCGTGTCCTAACTTGGCGGAGTGCTTTAGTCACGGCACGGCAACCTTTATGATTCTCGGGGCGATTTGTACCCGCCGTTGCCCTTTCTGTGATGTTGCCCACGGTCGCCCCGTCGCCCCTGATAGCGAAGAGCCAAAGCATCTGGCGCAAACCATCAAAGACATGAAACTGCGCTATGTGGTCATTACCTCGGTTGACCGTGATGATTTACGTGACGGGGGCGCCCAACACTTTGTTGACTGTACCCGAGAAATCCGCGCGCTCAATCCAGAGATCCAAATTGAAACACTGGTTCCTGACTTCCGTGGCCGTATGGATCGCGCACTCGATATCCTGCAAAACAACCCACCCGATGTTTTCAACCATAATTTAGAAACAGCGCCACGCTTGTACCGCAAAGCGCGTCCTGGTGCCAACTATCAATGGTCGTTGGATCTGCTGAAAAAGTTCAAAGAGATGCATCCAGAGGTGCCGACCAAATCGGGCTTGATGATGGGCTTGGGTGAAACCAAAGAAGAGATCATCGAGGTTCTCAAGGACTTGCGTGCTCACGGCGTCACCATGCTCACGCTTGGCCAGTACTTGGCACCAAGCCGACACCACTTGCCAGTAGAGCGTTACGTCCCGCCTGAAGAGTTTGACGAGCTGAAAGACATTGCTCTCGGTTTAGGCTTTACTCATGCAGCATGCGGCCCGTTTGTTCGCTCTTCCTACCATGCCGATCTACAGGCAAAAGGCGTGGAAATTAAATAAACGCCCAATCTGTCGAGATAAAAAAACCGCTAGCCAGACTAGCGGTTTTTTATTATCGGTTACCTTGGGTACTCAGTGACGTGATAAATAGTCCGCACGCCCCACCCATTTATAGGTAGTCAGCTCCTCAAGCCCCATCGGGCCACGTGCATGCAGCTTTTGCGTCGAAACCGCCACTTCTGCCCCAAGCCCAAACTGCGCACCATCGGTGAAGCGCGTTGAGGCGTTGACGTACACTGCCGCCGAGCCGGCACCATTAATAAAGGTTTCTGCCGCCTGCAAGTCGTTGGTCAAAATGGCATCGGAATGGCTGGCATTGTGCGCACGCATATGCACGAGTGCCTCATCCACACTATCAACCACCACCACTCCAAGGGTTGGCCCGAGCCATTCCGTATCAAAGTCTCCTGATTGCGCCTCACGCAGTTTCGCCACGCCATCCAGATACGGTAGCGCACTTGATCCGGCGACAATGTGCAGCCCATGCTGATTAAACGCCGTCAGCAAGCGAGCGAATAATTGTGCTGCCACGTCTTTGTGAACCAGCAAGGTGTCTAGCGCGTTGCAGGCGGATGGGCGGTCTGTCTTGGCATTGAGGATCACATCGGGTGCTCTATCAAGATCGGCACTGTGATCGACATACAAGTGGCTAATGCCAAACCCCCCGATAATCACAGGGATGGTACTGTTTTGTTTGCACATTTTGTGCAGTCCGGCACCACCGCGTGGAATGATCATGTCGACATAATCATCAAGAGTCAGTAACTCAGAGACCAGCGCACGATCAGGTTTTTCAATATATTGCACCGAGGCATGCGGCAATCCCGCTTTCTCTAACCCAGTTTGTATCACTCTCACTAGTACCTGGTTAGTCGCGAAGGTTTCTTTCCCTCCCCGCAGAATCGCTGCATTGCCCGTTTTTAAGCACAATGCCGCGATATCAATGGTGACATTCGGGCGCGCCTCATAAATGACCCCAATCACTCCTAGCGGTTCACGGCGCTTTGATAATGACATGCCGTTTTCAAGCAGCTTATGATCAAGCATCTGGCCCACGGGATCGGCCAGCGCAATCACTTGCCTCACATCGCTCGCCATATTGGTTAAACGGTCTGGGGTCAGGGTTAAACGGTCCAACATCGCAGGATCCATGTCTGCCTCACGAGCGGCGGCGAGATCGCTTTGGTTGGCGGCTAATATTGCACTTTGCTGTGCATCCAGCTCGTCAGCAATAATGGCGAGTGCTCGGTTCTTGTTGCTCGTCGATGTGACGGCCAGTTGGTGCGCAGCGTCTTTGGCTGCTTTGCCCATGTTTTGTAAACTCATTATGTCCCCGTCTTTGCTCTTTTAATTGTCTACTACGACTAGGTCATCACGGTGCATCGCGACAGGACCGTATTCATAACCAAGAATATCTGCGATTTGCTGGCTATGAGCGCCAGCGATACGGCGCAAATCACTGGCGGTATAGCGACAAATACCGCGCGCGACGCATTTTCCTTCAACCGAGAGAATACGCACCACTTCACCACGCGCAAACGCCCCTTTCACCGCAACAATCCCCTTACTTAACAGGCTGCTACCTTTTTGCGTCACGGCGGTAATGGCGCCCGCATCGACGACAATATCCCCCGCGGGTGGCGGTCCGGCAAGGATCCAGCGTTTACGGCTTTCTAAGGGGCTTTCTAAGGGCAAAAAGCGCGTGCCTGCGTTATCCCCAGCGGTGACTTTTTGAATCACTTCAGGCTTACTCCCCGCGGCGATGGTCACCTCTACCCCCGCTCGACGGCCAATATCAGCCGCTTGAAGCTTGGTCGCCATACCACCTGTGCCCAGGCCCCCTACGCTACCACCTGCTAATTTGCGTAAGGTTTCATCAATGGTATGGACTTCACGAATCAGCTCGGCATCCGGGTTTGAACGCGGATCGGCCGTGAACAAGCCGGGTTGGTCAGTTAAAAGGAGGAGTTTGTCTGCATCGGCGAGGATGGCCACTAAGGCAGATAAGTTATCATTATCGCCCACCTTGATTTCGGACGTTGCAACCGCATCGTTCTCATTCACAATCGGCACAATGCCATTATCCAGTAAGGCCTGAAGCATATCACGCGCGTTGAGAAAGCGTTCACGGTGCTCTAGATCGGCCCGGGTAAGCAGCATCTGTCCGACTTGAAAGCCGTACAAACCAAATAAATGCTCCCAGGTTTGTATTAAACGGCACTGACCCACCGCAGCCAGCATTTGCTTGTTGGCAACCGTGTCAGCGAGTACTGGATAGCCGAGGTGCTCTCTGCCCGCGGCAATCGCGGCTGATGATACGATGATCACCTGATGACCTTGCTGCCGTAAACGGGCACATTGACGCACCAGCTCAACCATGTGTGCCTGATCTAAGCGCGCAGAACCGCCCGTCAACACACTGGTGCCGAGTTTTACCACAAGCGTTTGGGGAGAGACGCTGGCCGCGAGGTCACCGTCTTGAAATACATCTTGAATTGTCATGGTTGCCTGATCCACAAAAGCGTATGTCTCTCTTTTATCAATCCCTCACCTATTTAACAAGGGGTGGGATCAGGCAAATGGCGGGTTATTCAGAGCAGGCCAGTTCCGGCTCAGTCAGTGCTTGGCTTGGTGAAAGAGACAGGCCTAGCTCATCGTCCAGCAACGCACTCAATTTGGCATAAAAGTTAGTCAAGGTTTTATCCACGGCCGCTTGCGCTTCACGCGGAATCGACTTGGCGACCCAATCCCCTTTTTTATCATATAAACCAAACCCATAACGATAGGTAAACCCTTCCCCCTCCGGGGTCATTTCAAACCACCAGCCCCAGAACTCACGTGCGTCAGGATCTTTTTTAGCATCCACACAGACAGAAAGGCTATCGAAAAAGTAGCGCTCGGTGTCTGACTTTCCTTCTCGAAAGTACGGGCCCAATGCAGTAAAGCGTGTTTTTAATCGTCCATGTGAAAGCGGTAATTTATCGCTCATCGTGTCCTCCAATGGCACTGTGACGTCCTTGTTCATGGTATATCATGGGCTTAGCCATCAGGTGAACGACAATATCCCGCTTTCAGCGGTGGATCACATCTTCATTTTTACCCCTCTCACGGATAGCGCCTATGCTATCCGTGCCGCGGTATCCCGATTAAAGCACACCCTCGAACCACTTAACGGTTTCGGTCAAGGCACGGTGATAACCATCGTGCAGTGGGGTATTGGGTAACGTCATGGCTTTGCCACCGCGACTGTACCTGGCGATCATTTGATTGTCTGACTCCGGACAAACGGGATCATCTTTTAGGCTAAGCGCTAAGATCGGCACCTCTGTGCGTCGGCCAGTAAGCAACCCTTGATTTTTTAGCGACCAAGCCTGTAAGCGCGTTTTTAATGTGTCGATAGGAATACGACGCCCCAAGCGTGATCCGAGGGTATCCAAGTACATAGGCGGCATTTTTTTCATTAAAGAGGCGTCTGTCAGTAACGCATGAACAATGCCACCGAGTGACGCACTGGCTTTCACACGATGCGGCTCGAGAAACGCCATTCTCACTGCCGGATTGGCACCAAAGCGAATGCCCATGGTGCCCACACGATGATGATCCACCCAAGGGACATCGACCAACTTATCCAACATCGCGGTGTGCAAACGGCTGGTATCTTCATTGAGGTGCCAATGGCAGCTATGCCCCACGGAAGGCATATCTAGGGTCAACACCGCAATGTCGGCGGGGGCAAAATAGTCAACAAACAAGCGCCACAAGTCAGTTTGTAAGCTATCTAAGCTGCCGCTTAAGATAACCACCGGTAGCGTAGCGTCGGTGCGGGGTAAATAGAGATACCCTTTCAGTGATTTCCCATCTAGCCGCGTCTCCACCGTTTTCACTGTGAACGGCAGTTGTGCAATCGCACTCTCGAACGCCTTAAATGCCAAGGTTTCCGACTGTAGCGCCAAGCTGTCCCCTTTCAAGTGTGGGTAAGCGGCAATACCAAAATATGTGCAAGCTTGTAGCCATTGCTCCCCTGCTTGTTTGGCTTTTCCCTCATCCATCAAGGCTTGGGCGGCTTTTTGATGCTGCATGCCAACCGCTGTCCATTCATAATTCCAGTTTCCCGAGCGGTAGCCTTCAACGGTATCGAGCAATGTTTCTACCGAGCGCGAGTTGTCTGAGTGAGCGATACGGGCAAAGATGGCCTCCATTTCCAATGGCTCAACCCCTTGCCACGTCCACTGACCACGACGGCGCATTCGATACCAACTCGACTCGCTGTCACCATCAAATGCCGAGTAATCTGACTGTTGGGTTTGCTGAACGGCACCGAACAGGGTCGATGTCTCGGTGGCATGCTTGTGTTTAGCAAACAGTTTGACCGATAGGTTTTGTGATTCGTTGTCCGACACACCCGCTCCTAGGCTTTTTATGTAACGTGCTGTTAGTTTAAACCATACACATATCAAGGCCATGATTTTCCGCACTAATCAGCCATACCAGCCAAAAGCGTCACCCCAGAAACCAAAAACGCCGCGTAACAACGCGACGTTTTTTTGGGGTGGGAGTATGAATGACTTACTTGGCGATGGGATCAATATAACTGACCGCCATATCCCAAGGCTGTTCAATCCAGGTGTCTTGGGCAATATCGACCACATAGTCATCTACCAAAGGTTTCCCTGCAGGCTTAGCACTGACAGTGACGAAGCGCGCTTTCGGGTATAGCTGGCGGACCATTTCTGCGGTACCTCCGGTATCGACCAGATCATCCACCACGATAAAGCCTTCACCATCACCTGGGGCTTGCTTCACCACTCGCATATCGCGTTGATGGTCATGGTCATAGCTTGAAATACACACAGTATCGACATGACGAATACCCAATTCACGAGCCAGTATGGCAGCGGGCACGAGGCCTCCGCGGCTCACGGCAATAATCCCCTTCCATTGTTCTGCGGGCAGCAATTTCTCCGCCAACTGACGGGTGTACATCTGCATATTGTCCCAAGTGATAATAAACTTATTGCTCATGGTGAAAACCTCGTGGCGACTCTCGCCTTGTTATAACATCAATGTGGGCAGCTGTTTTACACCAAGAAAACGAACTTGAGTAAGAACAACCCCGCCAAAATCCAAATACTGACAGGGACTTCTCGCCCTTTGCCCGCAAAGGTTTTTACGGCACAAAACGCAATAAAGCCAAGCCCGATACCGCTTGCAATCGAATACGTCAGCGGCATCAGCAAACAGACAACCACCACAGGGGCCGCTTCTGTGAGATCTCGCCAATTGATACCGACTAAGCCAGACATCATCAAGATCGCCACATAAAACAATGCGCCGGCGGTCGCATAAGCTGGCACCATCCCTGCGAGCGGCGCAAAAAAGAGCGCGAGCAAAAACAAGATGCCGACAACGACCGCCGTTAGGCCTGTGCGCCCGCCCGCGGCGACCCCGGAGACACTCTCAATGTAAGAAGTCGTGTTTGACGTGCCTAAAAGCGCCCCGACGGAGGTCGCGGTACTGTCTGCCAGTAAAGCACGATTTAAACGCGGTAGTTTACCATCTTTGTCGAGAAGTTCCGCGCGCTGTGCCACACCCACTAAGGTTCCTGCGGTATCAAAAAGGTCAACAAACAAAAATGCGAACACAATCGACACCAACCCCACTTCCAATGCGCCAGAAAAATCTAGCTGCATAAACGTCGGTGCTAAGCTCGGTGGTGCTGACATCACGCCCCCATAAGCCACATCTCCGGCAATCACACCAATCACGGTGACCGCTAAAATCGCAATCATGACCGCCCCTTTCAAACCACGATGTACAAGGCCAATGGTTAGGAAGAATCCGAGTGCCGCCATCGCGGGGGCGAACGCGGTCACATCGCCCAGTGCCACCATGGTGGCTGGATGATCAACCACAATCCCCGCATTTTGTAAGGCAATCAGTGCCAAGAAAAGACCAATACCAGCGGAGATCCCCGTCCTCAATGACATAGGAATGGAGTTAATAATCCACTCTCGCACGCGCAATACACTCAGCAAGATAAAACATAGGCCCGAGATAAAGACCGCCGCTAGCGCAACTTGCCACGAGTGTCCCATTTGCAAAACCACCGTGTAGGTGAAGAAAGCATTCAAGCCCATCCCCGGCGCCTGCGCCACCGGATAGTTGGCAACAATCCCCATCACCAAACAACCAATTGCGGCAGCGAGACAGGTGGCGACAAAGACAGCGCCTTTGTCCATGCCCGTTTCGGCTAAAATCGATGGGTTGACGAATATGATGTACGCCATGGTTAAGAAAGTGGTAAACCCAGCAATCACTTCCGTGCGAAGATCTGTGCCATGGGCCTTGAGTTTAAATAAACGCTCTAACATCGGTTATGTCCCAAACTAAAAGTGGTGTATCGCTAGATACCAAAAGGAAAACGTTTGCGTGGTAAAATTTGGCGCAAATCTTACCGATCGATGGCGGAAATTTCCAGCGTAAAAAGACCGGAACAAGGGTAAATATCGCCGACTCGAACAGATAACTGTCAAAATCGTCATTATTCGGTAGCAAACAGGCAAAAAAAACGCCACACATTGTGCGGCGCCAGAATTAAAGCGTTTGCTTCTGGATCAGAAATGTCTCTGTAAGAGCGGGGGAATCGTAAAACTTACTTGCTATACCCGAACGGTGCCGGATACGTAAAACCTTGTGTATAGACTGACTGCTGGTTCCAGTAGTAGCTTGATACCATGCCTTCCATTTTTAACCTCTCTCAAGTTTAAACCAATGTTGTTCACATTTATCTCGGTTCCTTGGAGGCGAATACTCGGGTTCACTCCATGAACAACTGGCAAGCTTGGTTGCCAATGTCTAGATAATACCCCAATGGTAATTTATTTACAAGCATAATGGTGACCATAGTCACAAAAAGTTCATATGTGTAATTTAATTACAGTAAAAACGCCTAGTAATGCTGGCATAAGTGGTTTCTCTCCGTGACTGTTGTCGACATAGAGACAGTGATATCCTTGGGTTTGTTTTTCCATTCCAGAGAGGCCTGCTACGAAAAAGGCCATAGATAAAATAAAATGGAGTCTACCGTGTCTGAAATCAGCCAATTATCACCCCGCCCCGTTTGGGCATTCTTCGACCAGATCTGTGCTATTCCTCATCCCTCTTATCATGAGTCGCAACTTGCTCAATTTATTATCGACTGGGCTAAAGGGCGCGGCCTAGACGTCCGTCAGGATCAAACGGGGAACGTATTTATTCGTAAACCGGCAACGCCCGGAATGGAAAACCGTAAAGGGGTCGTACTCCAAGCCCACTTGGATATGGTGCCGCAGAAAAACGAGCATACCGATCACGATTTCACTCGCGATCCTATTCGTCCTTATGTCGATGGTGACTGGGTGACCGCTGATGGCACGACATTAGGCGCGGACAATGGCATTGGCATGGCTTCATGCCTTGCGGTACTAGACGCTGATGACATTGAGCATGGCCCGCTAGAGGTGCTACTTACCACCAATGAAGAAGCCGGAATGGATGGCGCATTTGGCTTGGAAGCAGGATGGCTAGAAGGCGACGTTTTGCTCAACACGGATTCGGAGCAAGAAGGCGAAGTCTATATGGGGTGTGCCGGTGGCGTCGATGCCAGCATGCATTTTCCGATTGAGCGACAAATCAACGACGAGGAGCTTGCGCGCTTTACCGTGGGGATCAAAGGGCTAAAAGGTGGTCACTCAGGAGTCGACATCCACACCGGACGCGCCAATGCCAATAAATTACTGGCCCGTTTGCTCAGTCATCATCTTGGAGAAACGGATACACGCCTACTCGCATTGCGGGGCGGCACCTTGCGTAATGCCATCCCGCGAGAGGCGTTTGCCGATATCGCCATCCCTAAAGGCCAGCAGCAAGCGCTGGCGGCGGCTGTCGATGATTTTGCCATGCTGATGAAAGACGAACTTGGCCAGCTTGAACAGCAAGTCACTGTCATTCTAGAGCCGTGTGATAACCCCATTGCACCGCTGACACGCGCCGTGCAATCCCGTTTATTGGCGGCCTTGAATGCCGCACCAAACGGCGTTGTCAGAATGAGTGATGATGTTCCGGGTGTGGTCGAAACGTCACTGAATTTAGGGGTTATCAACACCGAAGAGGATCGCATTACTGTGCTATTTCTGATCCGCTCGTTAATCGATTCGGGCAGAGAAATGATGCAGGGGATGCTGCAATCTTTGGCAAGCCTCGCCAATGTCACGGTCGAGTTTTCAGGCGCATATCCAGGCTGGAAGCCCGATCCTGACTCACAAATCATGCATATTTTCCGTGACACCTATGAAGGTATTTATCAGCGTAAGCCTGACATTATGGTGATTCATGCTGGCCTTGAATGTGGCTTGTTTAAGAAGCCGTATCCAACGATGGATATGATCTCCTTCGGCCCGACCATCAAGTTCCCACATTCACCCGATGAAAAAGTGCATATCGATAGTGTGGGCCATTACTGGCAGCAAATGCAGGCGATTTTAAAGGCGATCCCCACTAAATCAGCCTAACCCAGTAAGCTAAGTTGGGGGGCATTATCGTCCCCCAATCCCACCGATAGTCCAATCAGTCGTATGTGTCGTCCCTCTCCACGATAAAACGCCTCATGCAGCAAGGTATCAAACAACGCGCGGTCAAGTGACTCGCATCGATGCGCCACCGTGGTGGTTTGAAAATCATTGAACTTGATTTTTATCCCCTGCCGACAAATTCGGCCACTAGCATCGGCTTTTTCTAAGCGAACCAATAACGCTTGATAGAGGTGATCTATCCAGGGTAGACAGGCCTCGAGCTGGTCAATATCCTCCGAGAGGGTCCGCTCTACGCCCACGGATTTGCGAACTCGCTCAACTTCAACCTCTCGTGGGTCAATACCGTGCGCCCGCTGCCATAGCACGGCACCAAATTTCCCCATCCGCTGTATCAAATCGGTTTGATCGCAGGCCTGGATATCTGCGCAGGTAAAAAGGTTCCATTCATGTAGTTTCGTCAATGTGACTCGACCCACACCAGGAATTGACTGCAAAGGGAGGTCACGGACAAAGTCATCCACCTGCTCAGGCCCCACCACACAAATGCCATCCGGTTTGTTTTTGTCTGAGGCGACTTTAGCGACAAACTTCACCGGTGCTACACCGGCTGATGCGGTGAGACCAAGCTCTTGATAAATATCGCGCCGAATCGCTTGAGCTATCCGCGTCGCAGAGTTTTGTAGACAAACAGTGTCGGTGACATCGAGGTAAGCTTCATCCAAAGATAACGGCTCGATGAGATCGGTGTAGCGATGAAAGATAGCATGAAGCTGCTGAGACACTCGGCGGTATTTGCCCATATCGCCGCGCATCACGGTTAACCCAGGGCACAGTTTAAGAGCTTGGGCGGTCGCCATTGCCGAGCGGATCCCAAATCGGCGCGCCGGATAATTACAGGTCGCTATCACACCTCGCCCATCTGCAGATCCACCAATTGCTAAGGGAATGGTTTGTAACGCAGGATTATCCCGCATTTCAACGGCCGCATAAAAACAGTCCATGTCGATATGGATAATTTTCTTGCTCGCTCGGCGGGTTTTTGAGCTCGTCATTATGCTGCGTCGCTAACAGCCCAACCGTGGCGGTCACCACGGTGGGCATTCTCTTTAGATGATTTGGTTTTTCTTCCATTCACGCGTTTTTTCCGCGCGATCTTCTCGCTTTTTCCGCGCATCACATGGCTCTGGGCAGTCGCACTCTTTCTCGATACCGACGGCCCCTAAGCCACCACAGCTACCACTGATCGTTTTCTGCTGCACGATGTAACCAATTGCCATGCCGGCAATGACGAGTACAAAGACAGCAAAGGTGATAAGAAAAACTGACATAATTGCTCACCTACTTTTAGTCGTCACGCTCAGCAACATAACGCTGAACGCTAGTTCCACGCCTAATGCGTGTAATAGCCGCCAGTGCGCGTGACGCACTAACGGTTTAGGTATGGTTTAAAGGCCTCTGACGCCATTTCTGTAAACCCGTCATCGGTTTTGACCACCATAAACGCGGGAATATCCGCTTGGTTGGCCAGCGCCATGGCCTTTTCCGGCCCCAACACCATAAAGCCCGTCGCTAAACCATCGGCGGTCATGCAAGACGGATCAAGCACAGTGACGGACACGAGGTGATGATTAATGGGTCGTCCTGTTTTGGGGTCGATAATGTGCGAATAACGTACACCATCTTGCTCAAAATAGTTACGGTAATCGCCAGACGTAGCGACGGCCATATCACCGGGCTGAATGATCTCTTGCACAGATTGCGCGCCAGTACTGGGTTTTTCGATGGCAATCCGCCACGGGTTTTGATCTTGGTTGACACCCTTTAATTGTAACTCACCGCCAATCTCAACCAAATAATTATCGAGACCAAGCGTGGCGAGATAATTGGCGACCATATCTACCCCATACCCTTTGGCAATCGTCGACAAATCGACATACAAGTCAGGATGGGTTTTGGTGAGGGTGTTGCCTTCAACCTGTAAATGCTCCAACCCAATCCTTTCCATGCGTGAGGCGATGTCTTTGTCGCTCGGAATATTCTCTGGGCGTTTCTCGGGGCCAAAGCTCCATAAGTTCACCAACGGGCCTACAGTGACATCGAGCGCCCCTTGAGTGAACTCATTCAGCCGAATCGCTTCTTTCACCACGGTCGCGGTTGCTGGCGATACGTCCATTGGTGTATCTGCTTTCCGCTGATTGAACTGGCTGAGTTCAGAATCGGTACGATACGTCGACATCTGATCGTTGACTCGTTCCAAGCGCTTATCAATTTCAGCTTGAATCACATCCTGTGATGGCGCGTTGTCGGTGGCGATATATTTCACCGAGTAGTATGTTCCCATGGTCTCACCGGTCAGATGCACCAGCTCAGGAGCACGGTCGCAACCGAGCAATCCGACAGCTAGCGCAAATACCCATGCACAGCGTAACCATAACGTCTTCATAGTGGTGTCCTTCGACATCAGTTTCATACGTAAAATGGCTGACCCATAGGCCAGCCATTAAGAGGTAAGACAGACTGTCGGTGTTTACCCGCCGAAATCATCCAGAAGAATGTTTTCGTCTTCGACACCCAGGTCTTTAAGCAAACCAATCACGGCGGCGTTCATCATCGGCGGCCCACACATGTAATATTCACAATCTTCTGGCGCTTCATGATCTTTCAAGTAGTTTTCATAAAGGACATTGTGAATAAAGCCCGTGTCCCCTTCCCAGTTATCCTCTGGAAGCGGATCCGATAGCGCACAATACCACTCGAAGTTATCGTTTTGCTCTTGGAGCATATCGAAGTCTTCGACATAGAACATTTCTCGCTTAGAGCGCGCACCATACCAGAAGGTGATCTTGCGATCGGTGTTCAGACGCTTAAGCTGGTCAAAGATGTGTGATCGCATTGGCGCCATACCGGCACCACCACCCACAAATACCATCTCCGCATCGGTGTCTTTAGCAAAGAACTCACCGAATGGCCCAGAGATTGTACACTTGTCACCTGGCTTGAGTGACCAAATATAGGACGACATCTGACCTGGTGGCACATCAGGATTACGTGGTGGTGGCGTTGCCACACGCACGTTCAGCATGATAATGCCTTCCTCTTCTGGGTAGTTTGCCATCGAGTATGCACGGATAATCTCTTCATCCACCTTCGACTCATAGCGGAAAAGATTAAACTTCTCCCAGTCTTCACGATATTCTTCAGGAATATCAAAGTCTGAGTATTTGATGTGATGCGGTGGCGCTTCAATCTGAATATAACCGCCAGCTCGGAAGGGAACCGACTCGCCATCAGGGATACGCAGTTTAAGCTCTTTGATGAAGGTGGCTTTGTTATCGTTGGAGATAACTTCACATTCCCACTTCTTCACCCCAAAGATTTCTTCGGGAAGCTCAATTTTCATGTCTTGCTTGACTGCAACCTGACATGAAAGACGCTCACCTTCACGTGCTTCACCTTTGGTGATGTGGTCAAGCTCGGTCGGCAGAATATCACCACCACCTTCTTTGATCTTCACGCGGCACTGACCACATGAACCACCGCCACCACAGGCAGACGATACAAACACACCAGCACCGGCCAGTGCGCCAAGCAGTTTACCGCCTGGCTGAGTAACGATCGCTTTTTCAGGATCGTCATTGATATCAATTGTGACGTCTCCGGTTGGTACCAGCTTGGATTTGGCGAACAAGATCACCAATACCAATGCCAGCACAATCAGAGTAAACATCACTACACCAAGAATAATGTCCATTGACTATTCCTTTTCTCGCAGTTTACCCGGCTTACAGTTGCACACCAGAGAAAGACATAAAGCCCAATGCCATCAGGCCAACAGAGATAAAGGTGATCCCCAATCCCCGCAGTGCTGGCGGCACGTCTGAATACTTCATTTTCTCACGGATACCCGCAAGGGCGACGATGGCTAACATCCAGCCTACCCCAGAGCCAAAGCCGTATACGACTGACTCTGCGAAGTTGTAATCACGCTGTACCATAAATGATACGCCACCAAAGATGGCACAGTTCACCGTAATCAACGGCAGGAAGATACCTAACGCGTTATAAAGTGGCGGGAAGAAGCGATCTAATACCATTTCCAAAATCTGAACCAATGCGGCGATAACACCGATAAAGGTCACAAAGTTGAGGAAGCTAAGATCGATCCCTTTCACCAGTGCATCTTCACGTAGGATCAGGTTATAGACTAAATTGTTAACCGGTACTGCGATAGTCAATACCACCACCACGGCGACACCGAGGCCGAACGCTGTTTTTACCTTCTTGGACACCGCCAAGAACGTACACATGCCGAGGAAGAATGCCAGCGCCATGTTCTCAATAAAGATTGAGCGCACCAGCAGGCTCAAATAATGTTCCATGTGCTGTTACTCCTTCGCTTCAACTTGTTCTGGTTTGAAGGTACGCACAATCCAAATCAAAAAGCCGATTAGGAAGAATGCAGATGGGGCCAATAGCATCATGCCGTTTGGCTGATACCAACCCCCTTCACTGACTACAGGCAGAATAGACACGCCAAAGACAGAGCCTGAGCCCAGAAGCTCGCGGAAGAAGGCAACCGTCATCAGAACGAAACCATAACCTAGTGCGTTACCCAAACCATCGATAAATGACGGCAGCGGCGACGATTTCATCGCATACGCTTCCGCGCGGCCCATCACGATACAGTTGGTAATGATAAGGCCAACAAATACCGATAGCTGCTTGGAAATATCGTAGACAAAGGCTTTGAGTGTCTGGTCAACCACGATAACCAATGACGCGATGATCGCCATTTGCACGATGATACGTACACTGTTAGGAATGTGGTTGCGGATCAGCGATACGAACAAGTTAGACATAGCGGTCACGAACATCACCGCCAAGGTCATAACAAAGGCCGTTTGCATCTGCGTGGTCACCGCCAGTGCCGAACATACACCGAGAACCTGAAGGGCAATCGGGTTATTGTCTAACACCGGCGATAGCAGATTTTTCTTCAGTTCTTTCGCTTCAGCCATTGGTCAGGCCTCCCTCACGAACTTTTGCTAGGAATGGACCAAAGCCCAAATCACCTAGCCAGAAATCAAATTGTTTCTCCACACCGTTACTGGTCAGGGTTGCACCCGATAGCGCATCAATACCGTGTTCACTATCACTCGGTGCACCGCCTTTAACCACCTTGATAGCAGGCTCGCCTTGGTCGTTAAACAGCTTTTTGCCATCCCACTTCGCGCGCCATTTCGGGTTTTCAACTTCGCCACCCAAGCCCGGCGTTTCACCTTGCTCGTAATAGACGATGTCTGCCACCGTATTGCCATCGGGCTCGACCGCAACAAACGCATACATCATGCTCCAAAGACCTGAGCCTTTAACTGGCAAGATGAGACGTTGCAAATCACCTGCGTCGTTTTTCACTAAGTAGATCTTCGCGATATCAGCACGACGGCCAAAACCCGCAATGTTTTCCTTACCACTCAGTTTTCTTGACAATTCAGGGTCTTTGGCGGCTTCACGCTGATCATAGTCAGCGACTTCCTCAACATTCACCGCATCAGCGCTAACAAAGTCGCCTTTTTCTAGGCTAACTAGGCGCGGCTCAATGTACTTGTTGTACGCATCGTTTATCGCACTCTTACCGCCCGACACATCAATGCCGGCGACTGAAAGAATGTTCTTTTGTACGTCTAGCTTTGCGTTCATCTGCTGCAAAGGACGTAGCGCTACCGCTGCACCGGACACCACGATTGAGCACACCAAGCTCAACGCGATAACAACGATCAGCGTTTTCTTAATACTATCGTTACTACTTGCCATTACGAGCCAGTCTCCGTTTGATGTTGCCCTGAATCACCAAGTTATCGAACAAGGGTGCAAACAGGTTAGCGAACAGGATCGCCAGCATCATGCCTTCAGGGTATGCTGGGTTGACCACGCGAATGATCACAGCCATGGCACCGATCAATGCGCCGTACCACCACTTCGCTTTGTTAGTAAACGCGGCTGAAACGGGATCCGTTGCCATAAACATCATGCCGAATGCAAAGCCACCTAGTACCAAGTGCCAGTAAAAAGGCATGCTAAACATTGGGTTAGTGTCGGAACCAATCAGGTTAAACAGGGTTGCCGCAACGGCCATACCCAAGAAGGTACCTAAGATGATGCGCCATGAGGCAATGCGCATATATACCAAGGCCGCACCACCAATCAAGATAGCCAAGGTTGACACTTCACCGATAGAGCCAGGGATATTACCGATAAAGGCGTCCATCCATGACATCGCTTGCCCGGAGACATTATGTTGCAATGCGCCCTCGCCGCCGGCATACCATTGGCTCAGTGCCGTTGCGCCTGAGTAACCGTCTGCAGCAGTCCACACCAAATCGCCAGAGATCTGCGCGGGATAAGCAAAGAACAAGAACGCGCGTCCCGCAAGGGCAGGATTCAAGAAGTTACGTCCGGTTCCCCCGAAAATCTCTTTTGCAACTACCACACCAAAGGTGATACCCAGTGCAGCCTGCCATAATGGAAGAGTTGGCGGCACGATCAACGCAAAGAGAATCGAGGTAACGAAGAAGCCTTCGTTGACTTCATGCTTACGCACGATGCAGAACAGGACTTCCCAGAAACCACCCACAATAAATACGGTGGCATAAATAGGCAGGAAGTAGGTGGCCCCTAGAATGGTTTTGGTTCCCCATCCCGCGGCGGCTAGCGGCCCCGCAATCGACTCGGTGAGCCAATAATGCCAGTTACCACTGATCACCTGTGCCAGTTGGTCACCAGAATACAAGTCCATCAATCCCATGATGGCTTGGTTACCTGTGTTATACATGCCCCAGAACATCGCGGGGAACACAGCAAACCACACCATGATCATGATGCGTTTCAAATCGATGCTGTCACGCACGTGAGCGCCGGCTTTGGTCACCATACCCGGGGTGTACAAAATGGTGGCAACCGCTTCGTACAGGGCAAACCATTTTTCATGTTTGCCACCTGGCTCAAAGTGTGGCTCGATTTGCTCTAGAAAATTTTTAAGGCTCATCAGTTACCCTTCCTTCTCAATCTTTTCTAGGCTTTCGCGGAGCATTGGTCCGTATTCGTACTTGCCTGGACAGACAAAGGTACAAAGGGCCAAATCCTCAGGATCTAACTCCAGCGCGCCCAGCTGTTGCATGCTATCTGTATCGCCAGCACAGATATCACGCAGCAGCATTGTTGGCTCGATATCTAGTGGCATTACTCGCTCATAATTACCGATTGGTACCATGGAACGATCACTGCCATTGGTCGAGGTGGTCAAATTGAAAAGTTGGCCTTTGAATAGGTGACCAAGGTAAGCACGCGTCACTGAGAAACGGTTTTTACCTGGCGACAACCAACCAAACAGCTCTTTCTCATTGCCTTCGCGCAATACAGAGACTTGCAAGTGGAAGCGACCCAAATAAGCATGTGGGCCAGACGCTTTTGTCCCCGACAGCACAGAGCCAGAGATAACACGGCTTTCACCCGCCATTAGCTCGCCTTCAGTCAGCTCATCAAGGTTCGCGCCTAACTGCGTGCGCACCAAGCGTGGCTTGTTAACCATCGGACCGGCCAATGACACCACACGATCAGTGTTGATTTCACCGGTAAGGAACAAGTGGCCGAACGCTATCACATCTTGGAAATTAAGATGCCACACCTTTTTCTCCATGCTTGCTGAGCGCAAGTGGTGGATATGGGTGCCCACTAAGCCTGCTGGGTGAGGACCAGCGAAGACATGTTGTTCAACGTTAGGTTGCTGACTGGTAGGTAACTCAACATCCGCCTTACAGACAAACACTTTTTTGTCAGTTAAACGGGAGAGTACATCAAGACCTGCGATGAAGGCCTCTTTTTGCTCATCAATGATCACTTTCGGATCCGCGGCGAGCGGATTAGTGTCCATCGCATTAACAAAAATGGCTTCCGGCACCGCATCAATAGCGGGTGAACGGCTGAACGGACGTGTACGGAGCGCGGTCCACATACCCGACTCAACCAATTGATCAACCACCGCTTGACGCTCAATGGAGGCCAATTGCGAGGCTTCGTACTTGTTGAATGTCACTTGCTCGTTGCCATCGACTTCAATGACGACAGACTGAAGAACACGTTTGGCACCGCGGTTGACTTCAACCACTTTACCGGCTGCGGGAGCAGTAAATATCACACCAGGGTTTTTCTTATCTTCGAAAAGGCCCTGGCCTTTTTTCACCACATCACCCACTCGCACATGCATAGTGGGGCGCATTCCAACGTACTCTTCGCCAAGCAAGGCGACTTTCTTGACGGCTGGGCCATCATTTATCACCTGAGCAGGAGTCCCAGCAATGGGGATATCCAAACCCTTTTTTATTGTAATCATACGCACTTGCACTACATTAACGGGAAAAAGAATTCTGTTATTGCGCAGTTAAAGACACGACTTTCGACTGTATGGTGGCCTGAGGGCGCACCGTCGCAACATCCTGCTAACCATGACGTTACACAAAGGTAGCCTAGGTTAGTCTTTAAGCACGGCATTCTATCACTAACCCCAGTATTGATTCTATGGGTATTGTCACCAGGGCGTGGCAATTATGCATACCTGTACAAACAATGCTCGTTGTAAGCTCACAGTTTTACTGTTGTTATTTTGCTCGCTTTAAGGTTAGGGTACCCAACCTCAAGCCGTTGGCGTTGTGTGCCAAGCGACGCATTGATAGGCACGCCAACGACGACTTTATGTAAGAATTTGTTGCCATAACGTGAAGAATCAACACGCCTAAGCACATTGGCTAACTCTTATTTCAAACCACCACCGCGACATGCGGGTGAGTCTGGTGCATGTGCTTGCTCTTGCCACTCTTCTGGGGTGTAAGTGTGAATGGCCAATGCATGAATATCATCAGCAAGCTCGTCCGCCAAAGTGGTATTGATAGCACGATGACGCTGTATTAAACGCTTACCTTCAAACTCATCTGATACCACGACAACCTTAAAGTGGCTCTCTGCCCCTTCAGGTACGTTATGCATGTAGCTTTCATTGCGGACATCAAGATGAACAGGCGCAAAAGCCTGGGTCAGTTTCTCTGTAATTTGCGTTTGAGTTTTCATGGCTTCCCCAACCGATTAAGGGCAAGTTGCCCAGATCTTAGTCGTTATCGATAAAATTGCGAATTCAATAGCCTGATCACGCCATCATTAATGGCATACGCACCGAGTTTGAATTGCAGTTGTGGTGTGAGTGCGACAATATACGCAGTCTGTGACCTCCGACGCAAACGCTCCCATGAAAACAGAACTTGCAACCCCAAGCGGCGAATCTCCCCTGACACTACACCGCTACCCGCGCCGAAAAAATGAAACGCTCCAGGCCTTTGATGCGGCAGATGAATATATCATTGAGCACGCTAGCACCTGGCAACTTGAGGCCGGCGATCGAGTTTTAATTCTCAATGATCAATTTGGCGCGTTGAGTTGTTGGGCAAGCGCGCTGGGTTGTGACGTGGTCTCCGTCAGCGACTCCGTGGTGTCACAAAAAGCAACCCTCGAAAATCTCCGCCAAAACCAGCTTCCACACATTGAGCTGGTAAAGAGTACGGAACCACTGCCTAAACGGTTTGATGCGGTGCTCATGCGGGTGCCTAAAAGCAGTAAAATGTTGGCATGGCAACTTCAGCAACTGGCTTCTGTGACGACACCGGCCACACGCATCCTCGCCGGTGCCAAGGCAAAAGAGATCCATACCTCTACGCTGAATCAGTTTGAGCACTGGCTTGGGGCAACCACCACCTCGTTGGCAAAGAAAAAAGCGCGCTTGATTTTTGTTACCGCTAACGCCCAGACTCAAAAGCCAACCGAGCCACTTAGCTATGTCGATGTGCCTGAGTTTTCGATGCGCTTGGCTAATTGGCCCAATGTTTTTTCCGCCAAAAAGCTGGATATCGCGGCTTACTTAATGCTTCCGCAAATCCCAAGTTCGCGCGACGAAAGAAAAATAGTGGATTTAGGCTGTGGTAATGGTGTGCTTGCCCTGCAGGCGGCACGTACCAACCCACAGGCATACATTTATGCGGTCGATGAAAGCCATATGGCCGTCGCCAGCGCAAAACACAACCTTGAAAGCCATGGTATTGACGCGCGCCGTTTCCAATGTGAAGCGCGAGATTGCCTTACCGGTTTTGAACCCACAGATATTGACCTAGTGTTATGTAATCCACCCTTTCACCAGCAACAAACCATCACTGATCACATTGCTTGGCAAATGTTTTGTGACGCAAAACGTGTTCTGACCACGAATGGTGCGCTTTTAGTCATTGGCAATCGTCATCTTGGCTATCATACTAAGCTAAAACGTCTTTTTGGTAACGTGACTGTCGTTGCGTCAAATAAAAAATTCGTTATTCTCAAGGCAGTCAACGCCCAATTTTAACAAAAGGATGCTGAACCCCATGAAGAAACTGATTATTGCCGCCGCTGTGCTAGTCCTAGCGGGCTGCTCAACACCTCGCGAGCCACAACTAACGATTGCACCGTCTCCAGCGTCATCCAATCAGCAACAGGTCAACAATCTTCCTGTGGTGGTAAAGAGTAAGGACTTACGGACGGCTCAATTCGTCGCGGTGATTGATAGCGGTCGCTCCAATGTCAAACCTTTGCACGCCAGCCAAAACTTGCGCGTGGTTCTTGAAGACACACTTTCACGCCAGCTTTCTGCACAAGGGTTCCGCGTCGTGGCAAACGGCCCTGGCATGTTACGTTTAGATATTCTCGACGCGTTAGTTCGTGTAAAACACACGGTGTTTAAACACGATATGGAAGCGTCCGTACAGCTGCAGCTGGTCGCTGAATCGCCCGATGGCCGCTTTGTAAAACGTTATACCGGCAAATCAACCCAAAGTGGCGTCAGCAGCGCTTCGCCCGATGACATCGAAATGGCATTAAACAACCTGCTGGAAGCTGTCTTGCAGGACATTGCCAATGATGAGCAGCTACTTGATCACATGAAAGCGCACTTTTAATCATGAAAGTACGTACACTTTTATGGGTACTTGCACTGGCGGTTGCGCCAGTGCAGGCCAATGTGATGGTAGCCGTTGAAACAACCCAAGGAGACTTTGTCTTGCAACTTAATGAGGACAAAGCCCCCGAGACGGTCAGCAACTTTTTACGCTATGTCGAGGATGGCAGTTACATCGGCACCCAATTTCATCGGGTGATCCCACGTTTTGTCGTACAAGGAGGCGGATTTGATAAAGACCTCAATCGCCGTCCATCCTATGAGCCAGTCGATAATGAGTCGCGTAATGGCCTGCGTAACCGTCGCGCGACTATCGCGATGGCCAGAACCCAAGATCCGGACTCTGCCACCCGCCAGTTTTACATCAATGTCAGTGATAATGGCTTTTTAGATGCAACCCCCAATAAGCTGGGGTATACCGTGTTTGGCCGCGTGGTGGAAGGATTTAACACTATCTTGACCATGACCGAGCAGCCAACCGTTACTATCCCCAGCAAACGGATGCAAGATGTGCCGCAGCAACCGATTATTATTACCGCTATCGACAGTGTGTCGTCACCCTAGTATTCATGTAGGCCCTTTGCTATGCAGTCATCCAAGCTAAAAACGACCTTGGCGGCCTACGCCGACCGTCGCCTGCTCTTTGTTTTTTTAATGGGGTGCTGTAGTGGTTTCCCTTGGGTATTAATTGGCTCCAACTTAAATGGTTGGCTGGCCGATGAGGGGTTATCGCGCACGGCTATTGGCCTTTTTGGCTCTGTGTTTGTCCTTTACGCCGTTAACTTTTTGTGGGCCCCCCTGCTTGATAGGCTTAAGATCCCAGTATTGAATGAGAAGCTCGGCCATCGCCGCAGCTGGATTGTGGTGACACAATCATTGATGCTTTTAGCCACCTTGGCCTTGTCTCGCGTTAACATGCAAGGCCTGCAAGCGATCGACCCATGGGTCACCACCCTTGTACTTTCGTCGCTGATTTTTTCTATCGCCCTCGCATCAGCCACGCAAGATATCGCCATTGATGCCTTCCGTATCGATAACTTCGCCGAGCACGAAACCGAGAAGTTTCCGCTCGCCTCGGCCATGTCGGTCATTGGTTGGTGGACAGGTTATTCCGTGCCTGGCTATATCGGTTTTATTAATGCCGATGCCATGGGGTGGAACCAAGTTTATGTGATTATGGCCGGCTTTGTCGGCTTAATGATCTTGGCTACCCTGTATGTCAAAGAGCCTGTCAGTGATCGCGAACAGCGCCAAGACAAGGCCACCAAACATTACCTCAATCAAGGCTATAGTGGCTTCCAAGCTTGGTTTGCCGTTACCGTCGTGGAACCTTTTGCCGAATTCTTTCGTCGCAACGGTATCAATGTGGCACTCACGCTGTTGTTGTTTGTGTTTTTGTTCAAATTGGGCGAAGCCTTTCTCGGCCGTATGTCGATTGTGTTTTACAAAGATGTCGGCTTTACTAATGAGCAAATTGGCTATTACTCCAAGCTGGTCGGCTGGGGACTCACTGTGATCTACACCCTGATTGGCAGCTACATTAATCTGCGCTTTGGCGTGATTAAAGGCCTATTTATTGGCGGTGTCGCCATGGCATCCAGCAACTTAATGTTCGCGTGGATTGCGATGGTCGGCCCCAACGAGCATCTGCTACTGGGTGCCATCTTGGTAGACAACTTTACCTCCGCGTTTGCCACCATTGCGTTTGTCTCCTTTTTAACCTTCTTAACCGGTCGCGCGTTCTCAGCTACCCAATATGCGCTGCTCGCGTCCTTGGGGAACTTAGGTCGCACCACAGTCGCGTCATTCAGTGGCATGATGGTCGACTGGCTCGATAGCTGGTCAACATTTTTCGTAATAACTGCGTTAATGGTGATCCCGGGACTGGTCATGCTGATCTATATTGGCAGGCACTTTCGCCAACCTCCGTCACAAAATGATAAGCGTGCTGGACATTGCCTAGATTCCCGTCGCGACTAACCCCGACATATCACAGTGGAGTGCAAAATTTTGTACGACGCTGTGAGTGTTTTAGTAACAAAGATCACATAAAACTGTCATGCAACGCTTTACAACTTGCCGCGGATCACAGCCTATTTTTGTGTCTATGTTTATTACATTCTTTATAGTGAACTTAATCAATATACTGCCTCTGTCCAATGCGCACTGCGCAACAACAAGACCCAGCAGAGGCAGTCACTATGAAAAAATCCCTACTCGCACTCGCCGTTATCGCCGCCAGCGGTGTATCCGTTGCCAACGCCGCCGATTACTCGGATGACATTTACAAAAATGATCATAAATGGCTTCAGTTTAATGCCATGTATGCCATTAACGAAAAGCCGCAATTTGGTGATGACACCGATAAAGACCATAACTATCTCGAGATGGAGTTTGGCGGCCGAAAGGGGGTGGTCGAGCTCTATGGTTATGTGGATATTTTTGACTTGGCAGAGAGCGACAGCGACAACAACAACAAAAAAGGTGCAGATAAAACCTTTATGAAGTTGGCACCGCGCTTCTCAATTGATGGCATCACCGGGCAAGATTTGTCATTTGGCCCGGTACAAGAAGTCTACTTCTCGACTCTGTTTAACTGGGGGGGCGGAAATAGCGGTGAAAACGAGGCTCCTAGCACTAATAACTCGTTCTGGGGTATCGGTGCCGATGTTGAGCTACCTTGGTTTGGCAAAGTGGGCATGAACCTTTATGGCTTGTATGACATCAATAAAAAAGATTGGAATGGCTATCAGTTCTCGACTAACTGGTTTAAACCTTTCCACTTTTTCGACAATGGCAGCTTCCTGTCGTACCAAGGTTATATCGATTACCAATTCGGTGCTGACGATACCTTTAAAGGCAGCAGTCAGGCGACCCATGGCGGTGCGATGTTTAACGGCCTGTACTGGCACTCAGACAACTACGCCCTTGGTTACGGCCTAAAAGCGTACAATGACGTCTACTTAATTGAAGATGCCGGTACAACTGAAAGCTCGGGTATTTCTCACTACCTTAGCGCGACCTACAAGTTCTAATCTATCCAGCGCCGGTCCCTGCCGGCGCTTTGCTCCCTGCTCTATATTGTCTGTGATACACTGGCCTTTTCATCGATAGGCAAGTGTCATGCGGATCACCTTGATAGGCGCTGGTGCGATCGGCACCTTATGGGCGGTAAAATTAAGCCAAGCGGGTCATCACGTTCATCTTATCACCCGCGATAGCGCTCATCAGCGAGAGCTCAACCTGGACGGCGCCTCCCTTACCTTGCCCGCCAATCAACCAGGCTTACTTCGATACAGTGATCTTTGGCTGGTATGCACCAAAGCCTATGACGTGCAAGCAGCCTTAACCCCGTGCTTTACTCATCTTGAGCCGGAGACCATGGTGATGTTGATGCATAACGGCATGGGACCGCATCAATGGCTCATTGATTCTCTACCAGCCAGCCAACCGCTGCTACTTGCAACCACCTCACAAGGTGTATTTCGTGCTGAAACAGGCGAGTATCAACACACGGGCAATGGCCCCACGGCGCTCGGAGCAGGTAACAAAGCCGGTGAAGCCTGCCAGTTTCTCGCCGATGTGTTGGATCATACCTTGCCGACAGCAACTTGGCAGACCAATATCATTGAATCGCTATGGTATAAACTGGCAGTCAATAGCGTCATCAATCCGCTCACCGCCTTACACGGGATCAAAAACGGTGAGCTGCTCAAGCTTGATTATGAGCCAATCATTGATGCGCTGTGCCAAGAGTTGGCCACTGTAATGCGAGCAGAGCGGATCCTTGCCTCTGCCACCGAAGTACGTCAACGTGTGGAAACAGTCGCCAAGGCAACCGCAGACAACTACTCTTCAATGAATCGGGATGTGTTTTATCAGCGCTCCACAGAGCTGGAATACATTACAGGCTATGTGTTACAACGGGCACAGGCACACCAGATCTCAACCCCACACCACCAGCAGCTTTATCAAGCCATGCAACAAGCACAAAGGAATAAGGAATCATCATGAGTGACAAACGCATCCTGATTTGTATTGCTAACGGCACTGAAGAAATGGAAGCCGTGACCGCCATTGATGTCATGAAGCGCGCCAGCTTTAACGTCACTGTGGCCAGTGCTGATCCGGATGGCGCGCTGACGCTAACCTGCTCGCGTGGTGTGAAGCTAGTTTGCGACGCGGCGCTGGCGATGGTGGCCGATCAACCATTTGACTGTGTGATCTTACCCGGAGGGGTTGAAGGCGCGCAGTGTTTGGGGGATAGCAACCTTGTGACTGAAATGGTTAAACAACAACAGAGCGACAATGCGTGGGTGGCAGCCATTTGTGCCGCACCAGCTTTGGTGCTACAACGCCACCAGCTATTCCCACAGTCACACATGAGTTGTCACCCGAGCGTTAGCGATCAGATCCCAGAGCAATGGCTAAGCCGCCGCCGCGTGATGACCGATTATGACCACCGTTTAATTACCAGTCAGGGGCCAGGCTCGGCAATGGAGTTCGCGATTGAAATCGTTTACGTGCTGGGCGGCAAAGCCTTGGCATGGCAAGTCGCGGAGCCGATGATACCTCTGCCTCAACTGCATTATGAGAAAAAGTTTACAGAAGGCTAGGCTCATGCAAGGCTCAAACGTAAACAGGCAGCCAAATGGCTGCCTGTTTTTATTGCGGCAAAACCTGCGTTACACCCGATACACTTTGACATTCTCAAAGCCCATATCTTTAAGATACAGCGCCTGCAAGCGACTCATCACGCCTCGCTCGCAATAGAGCAAATAGGTTTTCGTTTGGTCAAGGTCGCCAAACTGGGTCGCCAGTTTAAAGAAGGGAATATGCACGACATCGACGCCTTCAATCTCAAGAGGCTTATCTTCTTGCTCTTCACGGCTGCGAATATCAAGCACGACCGCGCCGTTCTCTACCTCATTAACCAGCTCCGCTTCCGGCGCTTTTTCTTGGCTCAATGCTTCGATATCACGGATATCCATCACAGTGGCGTTATCAACCACTTGTTCTAGCAAGCTAAAATCAAATTTGGTTTCTTCGTGTTCCAGCTTAGCTTTTTCGGCTTTCACCGTTGGCTTTTTGGAAATCACGCCACAATACTCAGGCATGGTCTTGGCGAAATCTTCCGTACCAATTTTACGCGCCGTTTGAATAATGTCTTCTTTGTCCCAATTAATCAGTGGACGCAAAATCAAGCTATCGGTGACATTATCAATCATGCGAAGGTTGGTCAGTGTTTGGCTCGACACCTGTCCTAACGCCTCACCGGTCACCAGTGCCTGAATACCAAACCGTTTGGCCACCATGGCCGCCGCACGCATAAACATACGCTTAAGCACCACGCCCATTTGCGCGTTATCGATATTTTCCAGGATGTTGTTAACAACTGGCTCAAAATCAATCGAAATAAACTTCACTTTGGCCGACGAGCCAAATTTATTCCATAGGTAATGAGACACCTGCTGCACACCCGTTTCATGCGATTTTCCGCCTAGATTAAAGAAACAGTAGTGCACTTTACTGCCGCGTTTAATGTGTAAATAACTGGAAACGCCTGAATCGAACCCGCCAGAGATCAAGCTCAATACATCTTCTTGTGTACCGAGCGGAAAGCCCCCCAAGCCTGCGTGACGATGTTTCACCACGTTGAGCTTGTCGTGGTCCACTTCCATCATCACGGTGATATCCGGTTTTTTCAGTTGCACGCTGGCCGACGGGACGGCTTGGTTTAATCCGCCACCGACATAGCGCTCAAGATCGATAGAGGTAAAGTCATGCTGCCCACGACGCTTAGCGCGCACACAAAAGGTTTTGCCTTCGATTTGATGACGTACGCCCGCCAAAGTGAGCTCATAGATATGATGTAAATCGTTAAACAGGGTTTGCTCAACCTCAAGCACGGTTTGCACGCCTGGTGTGTTGCTCAGCACATCCAAAACCAATTGGCGCTCGTTAGGTTGTTTTAACGTCACCTCAATGTGATCCCGACGGTTATATACCGCCGTATTATCAGTCCGACGCTTTAAAATATTACGAATATTGCACTCGAGGATTTTTGTAAAACGCTTTCTGACTGACTCACTTTTGACGATCACCTCAGGGTGAATTTTAACGATAAACTTCATAACCGGTTCGATACAGCTGGAAACAAGGCCGCGGATTATACAATAACCAGGCTGCTGCTGAAACCGGGTATTTTTGCGTCGCTAAAAAGTGGGAGTGACCGGTGACAACTTGCCCTATCAGACAGTCAGTTATCACCGGGATAGGCCGCTAGGGGGCATTGGGAGCCGCGTTCTCGGTAGAGATTTCATCCGAATAGGTGGGTTTTCCTTGGATCACAGCAATTTCCACGCGTCGGTTAGATGCACGGTTTTCCGGTGAGTTGTTCGGGGCACGCGGCTTGGTATCCGCCAGGCCTTCCACTTTCATCCTTAAATGGTTAAAACCAGGCACTTTCTCCATCTCTTGTGCCACTGACACCGCACGCTGTGCGGAGAGATCCCAATTGGATCGGTACAGCTCTGACTCCAAAGGTGTGCTGTCGGTATGTCCTGAGACTTTTATTTCCCCCGGCACGTCTTTTACCAGTTGCGCGATTTGACGCACCATTGGGCGGAACTTAGGCTGCAGAAACGCCGAGTTTTGTGGAAACGCCCCTTTTTCGCGGATCCTTATCACCAACTGTTGCCCTAAATTCTCTACTTCAACCGCGCCTTCATCGATTTCGCGTTGCAACGCCTGCATCAACGCCTTTTGCAGCTGCTCAAGTTGCTGCTGCATTCGCTGCTGCTCCAATTGTGACGCCACTTGGGCGCTGGTGCCGCCTTCCTTATCTGATGTATTGCGTTGGGAGCCGCCCGACCGATCATCTTCGCCCTCTTGAAAGTCCAAGGTGCGCTGCGTCATATCAATGGTTTGCTGCATGATGACTTCAATCGGTGTCGGCTCTGGGCGTCCCGGACGGAACTCCTGGGCAATCACACTGGTCCCTTTGGGAATGTCTTTCACCTCAAGGACATTTTGTACCCCGAAAGCGAACTTCATCGAACCGGCAATTTGCTTAAACTTAAGCACATCCATCTCTGAAAATGACAACAGAAGGACGAAAAAGCACATAAGAAGCGACATCAAGTCCGCAAACGTCCCCATCCACGGCGGTAAGCCGGGAGGCGGACATTTGCATTCCTCTTCTTCTTGTTGTTGTGCCATGAAGACTCCTTAATTGGCGCTCGCTGAAGCCAAAACCTCAGTCCGATTAATTATCGACATCAACCTCACGCTTACCCTCATTGAGATAGTTTTTCAAAAAGCCATCAATGACACGCGGGTTTTGTCCATCTTGAATCGCAAGTAAGCCGTCCATAATCAAGCGTCGATTCAGTTTCTCTTGCTCCTTGCGCAAGGCAAGTTTATTGGCGATGGGGGTCGCCACCATGTTGGCCAACATCGCACCGTACATGGTGGTCAACAAAGCAACCGCCATTGCAGGGCCAATCGCCTTCGGATCATCCATGTTCGATAGCATGGCCACCAGCCCTATCAAGGTCCCTATCATCCCCATCGCTGGCGCTACATCAGCCAAGGCACTGTAAAAACCGATGCCATGATCGTGGCGCTCCTCGGTAAGGTTAATGTCTTTGTGCAACGTGGCACGAACCACATCGGCATCATGACCATCGACGAGCAAGTCCACGCCTTTTTGCATAAACGAGTTACTCACTTCCATCTCTTCCAAGGCAAGGAAGCCACCTTTACGCGCCGCATCAGCCATCTCAATAATCTTGGCAATCAAGTCCTCTGGGTCATCAGATTTGAACATGAACGCCTTGCCTGCAATTTTAAAACTGCCAAAGAACTGCCCCATAGTGTACTTGGTGAGAACCACAAATAAGCTCCCCCCGATGACGATCAGCACCGATGGCACGTCAAAGTACATGTTCATGGTGCCGCCCAACAGCATCGCCATTATTACGAATGCAAACGAGCCGAGAATGCCGATGAGCGTCGCTATATCCACGTCAGTCTCCCTTAAATTACGTCAAGTCATTGTTTTTCATTTTTAGGGTATTGGTTATATCGGCAACCAACCCTATAGGTTTAGCGTAAATCCGCTGATACCAACAAGGATAACATGCCTTTTACCACGGTGGCGCCAAGCACACAAAAACACGCCGAGTGGTTTGACCGCCCTTAACCACTGAGTTACCGTCTAGCCTCTCTTTTCTAATTTTATGGCATCATGGCTGTGAAGAAACCAGAAAATATGACCTTTGAGGACACGCTCAAAGAGTTAGATAGCATTGTCGGTGCGCTAGAGTCCGGCGAACTCCCTCTCGATACCGCGATGAAACGTTTTGAACGCGGCATTGCACTCACGCGTCAAGGACAAAAAACCCTTGCAGACGCCGAGCAACGCGTCGAGATCTTGCTTTCGCAAGAAGATGATGGGCCACTGACTGAGTTTTCTCCTCAAGACGATGATTAACACTGTTGTACACGATGCGCTGCGCGAAACGCAAACCCGAAGTAATCAACAACTCGAAGCGTGGCTTGATACCTTATCCTCTCAAGATCAACCGCTTATCCAGGCAATGCGCCATGGTTTGCTCTTGGGTGGTAAACGCATTCGCCCCTTTCTAACCTATGCCACAGGGCAGTTGTTTGGTGTGCCACTTGCGCAAATTGATACACCGGCTGTCGCCGTGGAGTGTATTCACGCCTACTCGTTGATTCATGATGATTTGCCTGCCATGGATAACGACAGCTTGCGACGCGGGCAGCCAACCTGTCATGTCGCCTTTGATGAAGCGAGCGCGATTTTGGCCGGTGACGCGTTACAAACACTGGCCTTTACCGTGCTGGCTGAAGGCGAACTCAATCCAGCGGCCGAACCTTACCGTATACATATGGTGAAAACCTTGGCTACGGCCAGCGGTGCGGCGGGTATGTGCCTAGGACAATCATTGGATTTAGCCGCGGAGGGACGTGCTGTTGATCTTGAAGCACTCAAACGCATTCACCACAATAAAACCGGTGCATTGATCAAAGGGGCGGTGAGGCTCGGCGCTTATGCCGCTGGCGAGTCCGGCGTGCGCCATTTAAGTGCGCTTGATCGCTTTGCTGACGCCATCGGTCTCGCATTTCAAGTTCAAGACGACATTTTGGACATTACCAGCGATACCCAGACACTGGGTAAGCCACAAGGGTCAGACGTAAACGCAGAGAAAAGTACCTACCCGGCATTGCTGGGGCTGGCCGGTGCACAAGAAAAAGCCGAACAACTTTACCGAGAGGCACTACACGCCTTGGAGGCAATCCCCTACAATACCGAACAATTGGAAGTTTTTGCCCGATATATCATCGAGCGCAACAACTAGCATGATTAATAAAAGCGCCGAACCATTATGACACTGGATATATCAAAATACCCCACTCTCGCTCTTGCTGATACGCCGGAAGAGTTGCGTACCTTACCACGCGATCATCTGCCGCAGCTTTGTGAAGAGTTACGTACCTATTTACTCAACACGGTCAGTCACTCAAGTGGCCACTTTGCCTCTGGGCTGGGTACCGTGGAGCTGACTGTAGCGCTGCACTATGTGTATAACACGCCCTTCGATCACCTCGTTTGGGACGTAGGGCACCAAGCCTATCCGCACAAGATCCTGACTGGACGACGTGAGCGCATGCAAACTATCCGGAAAAAAGACGGTTTGCACCCCTTTCCGTGGCGCGGAGAAAGCCCCTACGATGTGCTGTCGGTTGGTCATTCCTCAACGTCCATCAGCGCCGCGCTCGGTATGGCCATTAGTGCGCAAAAAGAGGGGCAGAATCGACGTGTAGTCAGTGTGATAGGCGATGGCGCAATCACCGCTGGGATGGCATTTGAAGCCATGAATCATGCCGGCGATATCAAACCCGATATGCTCGTGGTACTCAACGACAACGAGATGTCCATTTCTGAAAACGTCGGCGCGCTGAATAATCACTTTGCCCAACTCCTCTCTGGCAATGTCTACACCAGTATTCGTGAAGGCGGTAAGAAAGTATTGTCGGGCGCGCCACCAATTAAAGAGTTAGTGCGCCGCGCGGAAGAGCACCTTAAAGGCATGGTTGTCCCAGGCACCATGTTTGAAGAGCTGGGCTTTAACTACATTGGCCCAATTGATGGCCACGATGTCGAAGAGTTAGTCAAAACCCTCAAAAATATGCGCCATTTAAAAGGGCCGCAGTTTTTGCACGTCATGACCAAAAAAGGCAAAGGGTACGAGCCGGCGGAAAAAGATCCGATTGGGTACCATGCCGTGCCTAAGTTTGACCCCAGTGTACACACGCTGCCTAAATCCAAGCCAGCGAGCCCAACGTTTTCTAATGTGTTCGGCGACTGGCTATGTGATATGGCGGAACAAGATGACAAGTTACTCGCGATTACGCCAGCCATGCGCGAAGGCTCCGGCATGGTGCGCTTTTCTAAAACGCACCCAGACAAATATTTTGATGTCGCCATTGCTGAGCAGCACTCAGTGACGCTGGCTGCAGGCATGGCAATCGGTACCTACCACCCTGTGGTGGCCATTTATTCGACCTTCCTACAGCGCGCCTATGATCAAGTCATTCACGATGTCGCGATCATGAATTTACCCGTGCTGTTTGCCATTGACCGTGGCGGGATTGTTGGCGCAGATGGCCAAACCCACCAAGGCGCTTTTGATTTAAGCTATTTACGCTGTGTCCCCAACTTGGTGGTGATGACGCCAAGTGATGAAAACGAGTGTCGCCAAATGCTGTATACCGGCCATATTCATAATGGGCCAGCGGCGGTGCGCTATCCTCGCGGCAGTGGTATCGGTGCAGAGATTGAACAGAAGATGCAAGCGATGCCGATTGGCAAAGGCGTGATCAAACGTCGGGGAACACGGTTAGCCATCCTCAACTTTGGTACCTTATTGCCGCATGCTCAGGAAGCAGCAGACGAGCTGGATGCCACCTTGGTTGATATGCGCTTTGCCAAACCTTTAGATGAAGCGCTGCTACTCGACATGGCCAAGAAGCATGACTGCCTGGTCACCGTGGAAGAAAATGCGGTCGCAGGTGGTGCAGGCTCCGGGGTGATTGAAGCGATGATGCGCCATGGAGTTATCAAGCCTGTACGGCAAATCGGTTTACCCGATCGCTTTATCTCTCAAGGCACCCAGCAAGAAGTGCATGCCGAGCTTGAGCTCGATGGTCCCGGCATTAAGGCTCAAATTCAGCGTTACTTGGCCACGTTGGCTGAATAGGGGCGTTGACTGCGTAGAGGCGTCGTTTTTGCACCACGAGTCAGGCGCTATCTCCTGGTATGAAAAAACCCGCTACCAATGAGCGGGTTTTTTATGCTTCAGCGGACATTGACGCAGTGGCTTAGCCCGCTCACGCACGCTTACTTGGTACCAAAAATCTTATCACCGGCATCACCAAGCCCAGGTACAATGTACCCTTTGTCATCCAGCTTTTCATCGATAGCCGCCGTATAAAGCTCAATATCAGGATGCGCTTTTTTCAATGCCTCAATCCCTTCTGGGGCAGAGACCAATACCAAGACCTTGATCTGCTGACAGCCCTGCTCTTTGAGCAAATCGATAGTCGCAATCATCGACCCCCCCGTGGCCAACATCGGATCCACAACCAAGGCCATGCGCTCGTCGATATTACTGGCTAGTTTATGAAAGTAAGGGACAGGCTCTAGGGTTTCTTCATCGCGATACACACCGACGACACTGATGCGCGCACCTGGGACATGCTCAAGCACCCCATCCATCATGCCCAAGCCTGCACGCAAAATAGGCACCACGGTGACTTTTTTGCCTTTGATTTGATCGACATTAACTGGGCCATCCCAGCCATCAATCGTTACTTTTTCTGTATCGAAGTCAGACGTCGCTTCATAAGTCAGCAGACTGCCCACTTCGGTCGCAAGCTCGCGAAACCGTTTGGTGCTAATATCTCGCTCGCGCATCAAGCCGATTTTATGTTTGACTAACGGGTGCCTTACTTCCACGACCTTCATCTTAGACTCCTTACAAAAAACAAATTCTCGGTAGTATACATGAAAGGTTTTTGCTAGCGTAGGCTTAGGGCTTGACATATCGCCCAGATTCTCGCCAAACAGCCTACGCAAACGTTTTCCTTTCTCTGAATGCACTGATAGAATAGCGCCGACTTTTGACTTCCAACTCCGGCGAGGAATTGCAGTGAGCGGTAAACAATCATCTCTTAGCTATAAGGACGCTGGTGTCGATATTGACGCTGGTAACGCACTAGTCGACCGCATTAAAGGGGTAGTAAAACAAACGCACCGGCCCGAAGTCATGGGAGGCCTAGGAGGCTTTGGCGCGCTTTGTTCATTGCCAACCAAATACAAAGAACCGGTATTGGTCTCTGGTACAGACGGCGTGGGTACCAAGCTGCGCTTAGCGCTGGATGCGAATAAACACGATACTATCGGCATCGATCTGGTTGCAATGTGCGTTAACGATCTGATCGTGCAAGGTGCTGAGCCTCTCTTTTTCCTCGACTACTATGCAACAGGCAAGTTGGATGTTGACGTCGCGGCGGACGTTGTGACGGGTATCGCCCAAGGCTGTCAGCAAGCAGGTTGCGCCCTTATCGGCGGCGAGACCGCGGAAATGCCTGGCATGTACAGCGGCGATGATTACGATGTGGCTGGTTTTTGTGTCGGTGTTGCCGAGAAGTCTGCCATCATTGATGGGAGCCAAGTCAGCGATGGCGACGCCTTGATTGGCCTTGCGTCTAGTGGCCCGCATTCAAACGGCTACTCGCTGATCCGAAAGATCCTCGAAGTCAGTCAAGCAAACCTGAGTGACGACCTAGAAGGCCAACCACTCATCGATCACTTGCTAGCCCCGACCCGCATTTACGTCAAATCGGTATTAGCCCTGCTTGAGCAAATCCCCGTTCACGCGATTTCTCATATCACAGGTGGCGGCTTTTGGGAGAACATCCCCCGCGTATTGCCCGCTGGAACCAAGGCGGTGATCGACAACACCAGTTGGCAATGGCCGCCTGTATTTAACTGGTTGCAAGAAAAAGGCAACGTCAGTGACTATGAAATGCTACGCACCTTTAACTGTGGTGTGGGACTTGTGATTGCACTCCCTCAGGCTGAAGCTGACAAAGCGATTACCCTGTTAAATCAAGCGGGCGAAACCGCCTGGCAACTGGGCCATATTGCTCACGCGACGGGCGAAGACGCACAGGTGGAGCTGAAAGCATGAAGCGCATTGTCGTCTTGATTTCCGGCAGCGGTTCCAATTTGCAAGCATTGATTGATAACATTCACGCGCAGCGCGCGAACATTGTCGCCGTGATTGCCAATAAAGCTGACGCCTATGGGCTCACGCGTGCCGAGCACGCCGGGATACCGGCTCAAGTGGTTGCCAACACCGATTATGCTAGCCGAGAAGAGTATGATGCGGCGCTTATTCGAGCGCTAGATGCCTATCAGCCCGACCTCGTCCTACTGGCGGGTTTTATGCGTATTTTAACCCCAGGTTTCGTTGCCCACTATGCGGGGCGAATGCTCAACATTCACCCCTCCCTGCTCCCCAAGTACACAGGACTGCATACCCACCAGCGTGCGATTAATGCTGGCGATACCGAGCATGGTACATCGGTGCATTTTGTCACTGAAGAGCTCGACGGTGGCCCCGTGATACTCCAAGCTCGCGTGCCTATTTTTGAGGACGACGACGCAGAGTCTGTCGCCGCGCGCGTCCAACAACAAGAGCACAGGATCTACCCACTGGTGGTCAAGTGGTTTGTCGATGGCCGCCTGAAGATGATGGAAGATCACGCTTGGCTTGATGGTCAGGCACTCGGCCACGCCGGCTATGCCGCAGACGCGTAGCTCGTATAGACACTGACAACATAAAATAAGGCGCATTCGCGCCTTTTTTATTCGCTAAGATACCGATGTGTGATTGGCGCAATACACCTCGCCAAAGTGAAACACACAATATTCCCCTTCAGCCATTTTATGCCAGCGCTCGTTGTTGGTAAGGGGTTGCGTGGCAATCACGGTCACCACATCGTTAGGCGTGGTTTGCTCATGAAAATCGACCGTCATCTCTTGGTCGATCAGGCTAGCTTTTCCAAACGGAGCGCGACGCGTGATCCAATGGAGGTTATTGGTACAATAAGCCATGACATAGTCGCCATCGCTAAACAGCATGTTGTAGACACCCAACGCGCGCAGGCGATCACAGCGTGAAGCGATAAAGTCAAACACCTCACACATATTGTCTGGCTGTTGCGGATAGTGCTTAAACAACTCATTCAATAACCAACAAAACGCTTTCTCACTATCTGTTTCCCCGACAGGCTTAAAGTGGCCAGTATCCAGGCTCTCAAACCCAGATAACTGCCCATTGTGAGCAAACGTCCAATAACGCCCCCAGATCTCACGAGTGAAAGGATGTGTGTTTTCTAAGCTGATCCCACCTCGATTTGCTTGGCGAATATGGCTAACCACCGCACAGCTTTTTATCGGATAACTGGTGACCAGCTCTGCGACCTTGGACTGGCTACTGGGTGCTGGATCTTTAAAGGTGCGAAACCCTTTGCCTTCATAAAAGGTGATCCCCCAGCCATCGCGATGCGGGCCCGTTTTACCGCCGCGCTGAATCAAGCCAGTAAAGCTAAAACAAATATCGGTTGGGACGTTGGCACTCATGCCAAGCAGCTCGCACATTCTTTCATCTACCTCCGCGGGGTTACGCTGCCATTTCCTTTTCCACTAGCTGGATAAGAATATGGATAATTTTGATATGGACTTCCTGAATACGATCCGCATAACCAAAGTGAGGCACACGGATTTCAATATCAGCGAGACCTGCCATTTTGCCGCCGTCTTTTCCCGTAAGCATAATGGTCTTCATGCCTTTTTGTTTGGCGACATCAATGGCATTGAGGATATTCCCCGAATTGCCCGATGTAGATAGCCCAAACAACACGTCGCCTTTCATGCCCACCGCCTCAAGATAACGCGAGAAAACATACTCGTAGCCAAAGTCATTCGACACGCACGAAATATGGCTTGGATCTGAAATGGCAATCGCGGGATAACCAGGACGGTTTTCTCGGTAGCGCCCGGTCAATTCTTCAGCAAAATGCATGGCATCACAATGCGAGCCGCCATTACCACAAGAGAGCACCTTGCCACTGGCCTTAAAACTATCGGCCAACAGTTTCGCGGCTTTCTCGATTTGCTGAATGTTATTGTCATCACTTAAAAACGCTGTTAACACATCGGCAGCTTCTGTCAGCTCACCGCGAATAATATCTTGGTACATGGCACTTTCCCACTGTTAACAAATATCTGACGTTCTCGCCTGACAGGCATAACGTCACATGACTGCCAGTGTACCCGCATCGTTTTACGGCTGTCGACTGCCGAGCCCTTCCGACAAGCGAGCTAGGTCACGTTTGCTTGAATGGCAACCTATCTTGCCAGTTGTCCTCATCCTCAAGTGGTGATTTTCTCACCTTGCAAGCTAGGTCACACCGTATCATTTTACAATTCGTTAATTATTTGCTTACATTGAGTGGTACGACCTCTTACCACGACAGTAAGGGCAAACCAAAACCTAAGGAGATGACGTGATGGCAACAGGGTTATATATCGCCGCCATGCTAATACTGGCCGGTGTACTCGCATACCATCGTGCCAAGCTGCTGGTATCGACTGCCGTGCTCGCAGCCGGACTAGTTGTAGGGACAATCATGGGCAGCGTCGGGGAGATCACTTGGTTGATCTTTGCCGTGATCGCGTTGCCCCTCAATATCGTGACGTTTCGTCGCAACTGGCTCAGCAAGCCCGCTTTCAAAGCATTTAAATCCGTGATGCCAGAAATGTCAGCGACGGAAAAAGAAGCGATTGATGCGGGAACAGTCTGGTGGGAAGCCGACCTATTCCGCGGCGCGCCGGATTGGAACAAACTGCATGACATTCCCGCCCCGACGCTGAGTGCGGAAGAGCAAGCATTTTTAGATGGACCGGTCAACGAAGTCTGCCGCATGGTCGATGACTACCAAGTCACGCATGAACTCGCTGACCTGCCCGAGGATGTTTGGCAATATTTGAAAGACAACAAATTCTTCGCCATGATCATCAAAAAGCAATATGGTGGCTTGGAATTTTCTGCCTACGCGCAATCCTTGGTGCTGCAAAAACTGTCAGGCGTCTCTGGTGTGCTGTCATCCACCGTGGGGGTCCCTAACTCACTAGGCCCAGGTGAATTGCTCCAGCATTACGGCACCACAGAGCAAAAAGACCATTACCTCCCTCGTTTGGCCCAAGGTAAAGAAATCCCTTGTTTTGCGTTGACCAGCCCAGAGGCGGGCTCTGATGCAGGCTCGATTCCTGATTATGGTGTGGTCACCAAAGGTATGTGGCAAGGTGAAGAAGTGCTGGGGATGAAAATCACCTGGAACAAACGTTATATTACCCTCGCCCCGGTTGCCACTGTGTTGGGGCTGGCGTTTAAGCTACGCGATCCTGAACACCTGTTAGGCGATCAGGATGAACTTGGCATTACCTGTGCGCTGATCCCAACGGACCTCGAAGGGGTTGAGATTGGCCGTCGCCATTTCCCGCTTAACGTGCCTTTCCAAAACGGTCCAACTCAAGGCAACGACGTCTTCGTACCGATGGACTTTATTATTGGTGGCCAGAAAATGGCAGGCCAAGGCTGGCGTATGCTGATGGAATGCCTGTCAATTGGTCGCGGCATTACCCTACCCTCCAATACCACGGGAGGACTAAAGTCAGCCGCCCTAGCAACAGGGGCTTACGCACGCATTCGCCGTCAGTTCAAACTCCCCATTGGTAAAATGGAAGGGATTGAAGAGCCTCTCGCGCGTATTGCTGGCAACGCCTACGTGATGGATGCCGCCAGCGCGCTGACGGTGACGGGTATCGATATCGGCGAGAAGCCCTCGGTCATTTCTGCCATCGTTAAATATCACTGTACCCACCGCAGTCAACAAGGTGTGATTGATGCGATGGATGTGGCAGGCGGTAAAGGCATCTGCCTGGGACCAAAAAACTTCCTGGGACGCAACTATCAAGGTTCGCCGATCGCCATCACGGTGGAAGGCGCTAACATCCTGACGCGTTCAATGATCATCTTCGGTCAAGGTGCGATTCGTTGCCATCCATTCGTGTTGGATGAGATTCGTGCCAGCGAAAATAGCGATCAGCAAGCCGCCCTCGCAGCGTTTGATAAGGCCTTATTTGGTCATGTTGGCTTTGTGTTTAGCAATGTTGCACGTGCTTTCTGGCTTGGTCTTACCGATGGTCGTTTGTCTAAAGCTCCCCGCAAAGACGCGACACGTCGTTATTACCAGCAGATGAATCGCTACAGTGCCGCGCTCGCGCTACTCGCCGATGTCTCTATGGCAGTATTAGGCGGCAACCTCAAGCGTAAAGAGCGCTTGTCAGCGCGCCTTGGCGATGTGCTGAGCCAGCTTTATCTTGCGTCAGCCACCATGAAACGCTATGCCGATGAAGGCTATCAGAAAGAGGATCTCCCTCTGGTGCATTGGGGCATGCAAGACGCCATGTACCAAGCTGAACAAGCACTGGATGGCTTTATCGCTAACTTCCCGAATCGAGTAGTTGCTGGCTTAGTGCGCGTACTGGTATTACCGCTGGGTAAAGGACGCCGTCAGCCTGGCGATCGCCTCGATGGCAAACTGGCTGTCATTTTACAATCACCCAGTGCAACGCGTGATCGCCTCGGCCGAGGTCAGTACTTCGAGCCAGGTAATGCGATTGGTAATATTGAAAAGGCACTGCATGACATTTTGAATGCCGAGCCTATTCATAAAAAAGTGTGTGATGGCATCGGTGAGAAGCTGCCGTTTATGTTCCTCGACCAAGTCGCGGATAAAGGCTTGAGCGCCGGCGTGATTACCGAGCAAGAAGCTGCACTATTGCGAGAAGCCGAGCAAGGCCGCCTTGAAACGATCAATGTGGATGACTTTGACCCGTCAGAGCTGCCCGCCGCGTCGGTCAAGGAGAGCAAGATGCATAACGCGGCTTAACCGTATTTTCTTGCATCAATGGCGTAACGAAAAAAGAGAGGGCTTCCCTCTCTTTTTTATTGCCCGTATAGATGGGCTTACTCGCACCACAGTGCTAGTCGTTTTTATCCGGCCTATCCATGTCAAGCTCACTGGCTTGGTCGTCGCCGTCGCTGTCCAGTGGAGGGGCTTCCAGCTCTTGCGCCGCTTCAGCCAATTTGCGTGCTTTGCGTTTTCGCAAGACAAACCAAGTGGCGGCACCTATCAGCATCACCAATAAGTTACCTAATCCAATGATCAACAGGGAAGTGGTTCGTGCTTCTTCTCGCTCTCGTTGTTGGCGGCGCGCCTCCGCTGCTTCCATCATGGCTTGTTCACGCGCTTCACGCTCTGCTTCGGCTTCTTCCAGCGCCGCGTAATCGGTGACCGCAAAGGTTTGTTCTGGAAGAGGAAAAACCAAGGGTCGTCCCGATAACTGATCCGTCGCATACAAGGTTGTCCGCCATTTGTATTGTCCAGGTGTACTGGCATAAGGAATATCGAGCGTAATCGTTTGCTGCTCTTCCTCAGCGGTTGTTTGGTAGACCGTCGTTTTTCCTTCGGTATCGGTGAATTTGGCGTGAACAGACACGCTACCTGGCTCAATACTGGCCTGCTCGGACTCAACAACCAATTGATGCGGTTCGCCCTCTCCTTGGCTTTGTTTAAACGTGGCCATTAACGGTGTCGGGTAAACTAAGACTTGTTGCTCTAAAGTACGGAAAAAAATACCGTTACCCGAGGTCACGCGTGCGCGGTATTTTCCTGGCATGACGTTAATCGGCAAAGACACGGTGAAAACGCCGTCATTGGGTGCTTCATCAAGCCCCGAGCCGTCGTCACTAAATTGCCCTAATGCTTTGGGCTGTGGCCGCTGATCGGGATTAAGCGACTCCGGATCTTCGATGAACTCAGTAAAGTGTACGGTCAAATCGACACGCTCAATGAAGTCACGCAAGTTAAGGGGCTTATCGCCCAGCATGAGCTGTGCGGTAAACTTCACCGCCTCGCCTTGATAAAGACGACTGGGTAAGTCTTCAACCTGCATACGCAAGTCACTTAAAACACGGACTTTGTTGTCAGGGCTCACTCGGCCAATCGCTTGCCATGGTCCTGGCATGGGGTCGGTAATCGACACGATGTCCATGTCTGATTCTTGATGCCAGGATACTTTGTCTGGGTGGCGCCATGCATAATATTTGGTGCCGTCCGGGCGTACCAACACCACTGGCATGCTTGGCTTTTCTCGATAAATCACGAAGGCCGCACGTTCAATGGTTGGATCAACACGGAAGCGATTTTCCAGCAGACGAATTTCTTGCTCGTTAGCGTGTGCCAACAAGGGAAAACAAACACACACCGCCCACCATCGCTTCTTCATGCCTTCTCCTACTGCCGCCAAAGACAGCTACCGTTTTGCTCAATAAAGTCTAAACGCGCTTCGTGCGCACTCATTTCATCGGCCGATGCGGGAATAACCTTTAGCGATTTCTGACGCTTAACGGTTCTTGGTGCCATTGGACTTGCATTATCCGTCTCAGTACCCGCATTAAATGACAAGTTAGTTTGTCCCCCGGTCATTAATAGGTATACGTCAGCAAGGATCTCCGCATCCAACAAAGCGCCGTGAAGCGTTCGCCGAGAGTTATCAATACCGTAGCGATCGCACAACACATCAAGGTTGTTACGCTTTCCAGGGAAGATTTTCTTCGCCATCGCTAAGGTGTCTGTGATGGTGCAAAGCTCAGTGGTTTGCAGCGAGACACCTAGGTTTTTGAATTCATAATCCATAAACCCCACATCAAAGGGCGCGTTATGGGCGATCAGCTCCGCCCCTTGAATAAAATCAACAAAGGCTTGATGGATTTGCGCGTATCGCGGCTTGTCGGCCAAAAAGGCATCGGTGATACCGTGTACCGAAATCGCCTCAGGATCGATCGCGCGTGTAGGCTGAATGTAGGCATGAAAGTGCCGCCCCGTCAGCTTACGGTTGATAATCTCAACCGCACCGATTTCAATAATATTGTGGCCTTGATAATGTGGCCCCCCTTCGCGGTTCATACCGGTGGTTTCGGTATCAAGCACAACGAGGCGATCGTAATTCGCTTTCATGGCAATAACTGTGTCAAACTTGGCTCAGATGAATAGCCAATAGTATCAAAGATGACCAAGCAGGTAGAAATTTTCACAGACGGTTCTTGTCTCGGCAACCCGGGGCCGGGCGGGTATGGTGTGGTGATGCGCTACAAACAACATGAAAAAACCTTGAGTGCCGGTTTCACCCTCACCACCAACAATCGCATGGAACTAATGGCGGCAATTGTCGGCTTAAATGCGCTTAATACAAGCTGTAACGTGGTTCTCACTACAGACAGCCAGTACGTTCGACAAGGGATCACCCAATGGATCCATAATTGGAAAAAACGCCAATGGAAGACGGCGGATAAGAAACCGGTGAAAAATGCCGATTTATGGCAACAGCTTGATCAAGCGGCATCTAAGCACCAAATCACCTGGAACTGGGTGAAAGGCCACGCTGGACACCCGGAAAATGAGCGTTGTGACGAGCTCGCGCGCGACGCTGCCAACCACCCTACCGAGATCGATGAAGGCTATCAGCCTGCAGACTAATCCTATTTCTAGCCGCCGTTGGGAACAACGCCGCCCAGCGGTGAGACCGCTTGCTTGAGTTTCCAACGAGGCTTAATGGGTTTTAGTGGGTAGCTACGCTTACGCGCAATGATCAAATAAATGGACCCAAGCGCAGGTGTCACCATACTGGCGCTACTCTCTACCCAAGCATGGCGGGCACTGGGTCGATGAGTCGGCCACAGTCCCATCTGGTGCGCCTCAACCACCTCATAGTTCATGACACTCAACCAATCTTTAACGCGAAGAGGTGAAAACATCCGTCCCCCCCACGGAAGCCGTTGATGCCTGCCACGTAGCACTTTTTTTACGCCCAAAAAGCTTGCGGGGTTAACACCCGATATGATCAAGCAACCGTCATCAATCATCACACGATCAACCTCTCGTAATAAACGGTGAGGATCATCGCTATAATCAAGTTGGTGCGCTAATACACACGCATCAAAAGATTTCTCGATAAATGGCAAGGCATAATGTGTCGCGGTCACATTGCGCATTGGGTTATGTTGGTCGACACAGACTTGGTGTTGAATGTTACACTGTTCACTGACTAGCTCGCAGCTTAAGCCGCCCAATTTCAGCAAATGGTAGCCAAATAAGGTCGGCAACCATTCATCCAGCCGAGTTTGCAATTGGGTGCGCGCCCAATCACCGTAAGCAACTTGGTCCCACGTATAGGGATAGTCAAACTGATGTTCTATGCGCGCTGGTTTCATTGATTAAGGCTCATTCTATCGCTGGAGAACCCAATGCTTCATGTAAAAAGCATACCTGCATTTAACGATAATTACATATGGCTCATTATTAGTGAAGATAATCGCTGCGCCGTGGTCGATCCGGGTGAGGCAAGTCAGGTTATTGACTACCTCAAAGCGAATTCATTGACTTTATCGTGCATTCTTATCACACACCACCATTGGGATCACACCAATGGCATTGACGATCTTGTACGCTATGCGCCAAGCGCCAAAGTGATCGGCCCAGATGTTCACCCGATACCTCAACGTTCAATGGCGGTTGGTGACGGTGACCAAATTGATGTCTTTGACCATCGTTTTTTGGTCGTCGGTGTCGAAGGCCACACCGACGATCACATTGCATTTGTCGGCGATGGTAAGCTGTTCTGTGGCGATGCATTGTTTTCAGCCGGTTGTGGCCGTTTACTCGGTGGCACCGCTGAACAATCACTCAACTCATTGAAAAAACTGGCATCGCTCCCCATCGAAACCCAAGTGTATTGTGCCCATGAGTATACCGCCGCCAATGTCGCGTTTGCGCTGACTGTGGAGCCTGAAAACGATGCATTACATCTATACCGGGAAGAAGTGAACCGCTTACGCGCCCAAGGTAAGCAAACGCTCCCCAGTACCATAGAGCGAGAAAAGCGCATTAATCCATTTTTGCGCACTCAAGAGCCGACGGTCATTCAAGCGGTCGTAGGTCGCACCACTGCCGACGACGAGCTTGCCGTTTTCCGTGCGCTGCGTCAGTGGAAGGACGAATTTTGAGCTGAGTCTCTTGTCATCAATGAGGCCAGCCCCTATCATCATCGGCTATTTTGGACGAAGGTTTTATGCAATGAAGTACCGTTTTATTATATTGAGCACGCTGTTGCTGAGCGGCTGTCAATCTATCGGCGACGCTCAAAATACGGATATCGCCTCCGAGGCACCGCCCGTTGTCGCAAAAGAAACAACGCGCTCGCCTGATAAAGCCGCAGAGACGCCCAAGAAAGCCACCCCCGCGACGCCTAAGGTACTTTCCCCGCAAAAACAGAATGATGTGTGGCAACGCATCAGTATGCAGCTTTCGCTTCCAGTACCTGATAACGCCTCGGTGCGCCGTTATCGTAATTGGTACTTAAAGTACCCTAATCACCTTGCCACGGTCGCTGAGCGCGCCACGCCATTTTTGCACCTGATCGTAGAGAAAGTCGAAGCACGCAACATGCCACTCGAGCTGGCATTGCTTCCAGTCGTAGAAAGCTCGTTTGATCAATTTGCTTACTCGCATGGCCGGGCTGCTGGCCTTTGGCAATTTGTCCCAGCAACCGGCCGACGTTTTGGCCTAGAACAAAATTGGTGGTACGACGGCCGACGTGATGTGGTGCAATCAACCGATGCAGCGCTCGATTACCTCGAGTACTTGCATGGCATGTTTGATGGTAATTGGTTACACGCTATCGCTGCATATAACTCCGGCGAGGGACGCGTGGCTCGTGCTATTCGTCGCAACAAGCAACGTGGCCAACCCACCGATTTTTGGCATTTGGATCTCCCCAAAGAAACCAGCAGTTATGTGCCTAAGCTGATTGCACTTGGCGATGTACTACGCCATCAAGATCAATATGGCTTAGAGGTCCCTGCGATCCCTAACCAGCCAGCACTGACCTTGGTCGATCCTAAGATGCAAATGGATCTCGCTCTCGCGGCTAACTATGCCGGTTTAAGTGTTTCTGAGCTACAAAGCCTTAACCCTGCGTATAACCATTGGGCAACGTCACCATCAGGCCCCACCCACTTATTGTTGCCCAACGAAAATGTGGAACGCTTTAATACTGAGTTGGCTAAAAATGACAACCAAGGGCTTCGTGTGGAACGTTATGCGGTGAAGTCAGGTGATAGCCTGAGTGAAATCGCGGCTGAGTACAACACCACCGTCAAAGTATTAAAACGTGCTAACCAACTCCACTCCTCACGTATTCGCGTGGGTCAGCGCCTGATGATCCCTGTTTCGCTGAAAGATGAATCACAATATACGCTAAGCGCACCACAGCGCCTCGCAGCATTGCAAGCGGCGGAGCGAGACGGCCACAAGCGCACCCACACAGTCCGCCAAGGCGACAGCTTTTGGACAATCGCCCGTCGTTATGGCGTTGATTATCGTCAGCTCGCTAAGTGGAACGGCATGAGTCCTCGCGACACCCTCAGCATTGGCCAGAAGTTGGTCGTTTGGGATAAAGAGGGGGATGCACGTCGCATCCGCACGATTACCTACCGAATTCGACAAGGTGATTCGTTGAGCAGTATTGCACAACGCTACAATGTATCAGTCGCCGAGCTGGTTAAATGGAACCAGTTACGCCAAAACGCGTATATCCAACCAGGTCAAAAGCTAACACTGCATATCGACATTTCTCGGAGTAGCGGCTCATGATGCAAGCTTCAGCCAATCCATTGTTCGCCTTAAGAGACATCGTCCTTCGTCCCAGTGCGTGCTTTGCTGCATTAAGCCAGCGCCCGGTATGGGGTTGGTTGGCTTATTTGCTCATGAGCCTAAGCGCTATTGCATTTTGGAGTGCTTATTTTGATCACACCAACCTTGCCGCGCTTCAGCAAGCACTCGCGCAACAATTATCGATGCCACCTGCAGACGCTGAAAAGTGGTTACAACGTGAAACACTTCTTGCCTCTGAAGTGCTCGGAGATTGGTTTGGCCGAGCGGCGGTCATTTTTGCCTTGGCGTTGTGGTTTCGGTTAGCCACCAAACAAGAAGCCCCTAACTTTGGCTATCGTCACTGGCTCGCGGCCTCTTGCTTTATCTTTTTGCCCGCCGTCGTAGGCGATTTAGCAAGCTATACCAATATGACTTTATCATCCGGTTTTATTTTGCCGGCTCATGCGGACTTAAATAGTCTTAATGGCTTGCTAAAATTGCCGCTCGCCTCCTCATGGAGTGCATGGGCAGCAAGCTTACCACTACTGCTCCCGTGGTACTGGGTATTAAGCATTACGGTTATCGGCACTTGGACACCACTCAATCATGGCAAAGCGATTGTCGTCGCTACCCTGCCTTGGGTTGCCGTTTTTGCCAGTTGGGCCATCGTCATAGCACTAAGTTAGGAAAGTTCAGCGAGGGGGCTCCCCTCGTTGCCTCTATCCTGTCACTTTCAGTTGTGCCTCTATCGCTGCGTGATCGGAGGCACCATTATCTATCGCACTCGCCTTTTCTACCGATAACCCACGGTAGAAAACATGATCCAACGGCAACCCAAATTTAGTCATTCGCTCATCGGGGTGATAACCCATTTCTTGTAATGATAAGCGCTTAACCATCGCTCTCACCGCGTCTAACCGCCGTTGAGACCAAGTATTAAAATCACCGGCTAAAATAATAGGCCCTTCGACACGCGCCAAAGCTTGCTCCAATGCAGCCAACTGTTTCTTATAAGCGGCCATTGCATAAGTAAAGTTAATGCTATGAATATTCACCACCGCAAGGCGCTGTCCATTGGAGAGCTGGTACTCACTATACAGAGCACTTTTAGGAAGGCGCAGGTAAGGCTCGACCGCAGTATACGCACAACTGTGCCAAGGGTTCACTTTGGAAAGGTTCATCACCCCTGCAACAGCATCTTGCATCGCAAACGCATAAGCTTGGTCATAGTGCAATGATGCTTGCGTGATCCAACGCGCCAATTGTGGACCAAAGCTTGCCTCTTGCAACAACATCAAACGGTGAGGTTGATGATACTGGCTTAACGCCGTGTCCCACTGAGGGCGCTGTTGTTTATAGATATTCCACACCAACAAAGAAAAACGGCCTTGTTCGTCAAGCGGTGAAGAATGTGTGTAATCAACGCACTGGCGATGTATACCAGACACTGTATGGAGCTGGGTGCTGTCAGGCACGGTGAAGTAGCCATTGACACCAATCACCGCAGCAGGGACAAAAATAGCACTGCCCCATGCCACTACCTTGCCAATACGTTTTTTCATTGCTTGATCACCACCATAACGCTTGCCAGTGTGAGTATAGGTTGTTACTAGAATGGGCGCCGATTTTGCGATCATGAAGGCTGAAATACAAGTGGTGCACTGACTTATTACTTGCTGCTTGCTTCAACTCAGAGATAGGATAGAAAAGAAATAATAACAAAGTGCATTCATGGAGCGACGCCTATGCTTAACAACCTCTTCGTATACGGAACCCTGTGTCCAGAAGGCACAAATCACCATGTGCTCGCGGACGTCCATGGTCAGTGGTTCCCTGCGAGTATACAAGCAATACGCACCGACCGTGGTTGGGGATCGGCCTCAGGTTATCCCGGCATTGAGCTCAGCGACTCTGTCAATGATCGCGTTGAGGGTTGGCTCTTAAAAGCAGAGGACTTATCCCATTTTCTACCTAAACTTGATGCATTTGAGGGATCGGGGTATCAGAGAGTGATTGTGGAAGTCGAATATCACAGTGAGAGCCGAACAGAGCCAATGCATACCACGGCATTTGCCTATGAGCTTTGTTTTAGTCACCAGCCCGATGCAACAGGCCCAAGCCAATTTGTGGCCAAGAACTATTAGAAGACTTGTTTGAATAGATCAAAAAAAAGCACTGACGGATGTCAGTGCTTTTCAAGTGGCAGGTGTAGAGGGATTCGATCGGACTGGCGCCCCAGCCCCCAACACGCGGACTTCGATGTCACACCAAAAACCATCCATAAGTTAGTCTATCGGTAAGATTGAAATAAAAAAAGCACTGACGGATGTCAGTGCTTTTCGAGTGGCAGGGGTAGAGGGATTCGAACCCCCAACACGCGGATTTGGAATCCGCTGCTCTGCCAATTGGAGCTATACCCCTATAAATAGTGGCGGAGTGGACGGGACTCGAACCCGCGACCCCCGGCGTGACAGGCCGGTATTCTAACCAACTGAACTACCACTCCGCACCAATTCTGTATGATTAAAGGCTTATATTTATTGGCTTTAATCAACTGTATTCAAAGCCTGGCGATGTCCTACTCTCACATGGGGAGACCCCACACTACCATCGGCGCTGCTTCGTTTCACTACTGAGTTCGGCATGGAGTCAGGTGGGTCCAAAGCGCTATGGTCGCCAAGCAAAATTTGGTGTGTCTTCACTTTTCAGTCAAAACACGTAATCTAGAAAGCTGTTCGTTCTCGCCACAATCAACTGGCTTATTTCAAGTCCAACCCAAAACCTCTTGGGTGTTGTATGGTTAAGCCTCACGGGCAATTAGTACAGGTTAGCTCAACGCCTCACAGCGCTTACACACCCTGCCTATCAACGTTCTAGTCTAGAACAACCCTTTAGAGAGCTCGAAGCTCTAGGGATGACTCATCTCGGGGCCAGCTTCGCGCTTAGATGCTTTCAGCGCTTATCTGTGCCGAACTTAGCTACCGGGCAATGCGTCTGGCGACACAACCCG